>JBBQHG010000039.1:0-15925 GCA_038323755.1 Sphingomonadales bacterium | reverse complement strand
CGCGATCTATCGCCTTGGCCATGTCATAGATCGTCAACAGCGCAACCGACACCGCGGTCATCGCCTCCATTTCGACGCCGGTCTTGCCGTGCGTGGCGCAGGTGGCGGTAACGGTTACGCCGGTCTCGTCGGGCGCGAGGTCAAGCGCCACCCGGGTCAGGGGCAGCGGATGACACAAAGGGATCAGGTCGCTGGTCCGCTTGGCGGCCATGATGCCGGCGATCCGGGCAACAGCGAGTACATCGCCCTTTTTGGCGGCGCCATCGCGAATGGCGAGAGCGGCAGCAGCCGACATGGTAATACGCCCGCAGGCAATCGCCTCACGCGCTGTCTCTGCCTTGGCGCCGACATCAACCATATGGGCGGCGCCACGCGCATCGAGATGGGTGAGCTTGCTCATTGGCCGATCAGGAGACGCGTTGCCGCCTCGACATCATCGGCGCGCATCAGTGCCTCTCCGACCAGGAAGCATTTTACGCCCTTGTCGGCCATCGCATCGAGATCGGCGCGGCTCGAAAGGCCGCTTTCTGCGACAAAGGTGCAATCAGCAGGTGCGCGGGAGACCAATTCATAGGTGCGTTGGAAATCGACGGTGAAATCGTGCAGATCCCGGTTGTTCACACCGATCAGCCTGGACCGGAGTTTCATTGCCCGATCGAGCTCCTTGGCATCGTGCACTTCAACCAGCACGTCCATGCCGCTGTCGATAGCGGCGGCCTCTATCTCGGCAAGCTGCTCGTCGTCCAATGCAGCGACGATCAGCAAAATAGCATCGGCGCCCAGCGCGCGCGATTCGGGTACCTGCCAGGAATCCACCATGAAATCCTTGCGGATCACGGGTAGCGAAACAGCGTTGCGTGCTGCCGTAAGATAGGCATCTGCGCCCTGAAACCAATGCTCATCGGTCAGCACTGACAGGCAGGCGGCGCCACCTGCCTGATAGGCGATGGCATGAGCCGGCGGGTCGAAATCGGCACGGATCAGGCCTTTGGATGGACTGGCCTTCTTGATCTCGGCGATCAGCGCGGGACCATGCGCTGCCTTGGCATCCAGCGCGGCCCTAAATCCGCGCGGCGCGGTCTGTTCGGCGATCAATGCGTCGATTTCCGCCATCGCGATGCATGCTTTGCGGGCGGCGACATCGGCACGCTTGGTCTCAAGAATACGGTTCAAAATCGTTGTCATGAATAAGCGATCCAGCAATCAAGCAGCGTGTTGGCCAAGCCATTGTCGAGCACTTCGCGGGCTTCCTCGACCCCATCGACAAGGCCATGTGCGCGCCCCGCAACCATCAGCGCGGCGGCGGCATTGAGCAAGACGGCATCGCGATAGGGACCAGTTTCTCCCTGAAGCAATCGTCGCAGCGCCGCAGCATTATGAACCGGATCGCCACCGCGGATGGCGGTAATCGGGTGCCGTGGCAGGCCGGCATCCTCAGGTGCAATGCGTGGCGGTAACGAGACAGCACCTACGCTAATGGCAATCGTCGGACCAGCGCCAGACACCTCATCAAGCCCTTCTTCGCCCGATACCACCAACGCCGCCTCGGTGCCGAGGTGATCGAGCGCTTCGGCATAAATGGGCACATAATCCGGCCGTGCAATGCCGATCAGTTGCCGCGAAACGCGTGCCGGGTTGGCCAGCGGCCCCATCAGATTGAAGATCGTACGCCGACCGATTTTCTGGCGGATGGGCGTAATGCGCTTCATGGCTGGGTGATGATTGGCGGCAAACAGAAAGGCGATTCCCAGATCGCGCAGGCTGGCCTCGGCGAGCCGCCCGGCGCGGTCCATGTCGAGCCCGAGTGCCTCGAGCGTATCGGCAGCCCCCGCCTTGCTGGACGCCGCGCGATTGCCGTGCTTGGCGACGGGGACGCCTGCGGCCGCCACGACCAAAGACACCGCCGTCGACACGTTAAGGGTATGATGGCCATCGCCGCCGGTACCGCAAACGTCGATCGCATCCGTTGGAGCAGCAATGGGAATCAAGCGTGTTCGCATCGCCCGCGCTGCCTCGGCAATCTCGATGCCCGTTTCGCCGCGCACTGACAGGCCGATCAGGAACTGAGCGATTGCCTCCTCTCCGACGTTTGCGTCGAGGATGTCAGCAAAGGCTTGCGCTGCCTCACCGCGCGATAATGGGCTTGCCGTGTCGGGCAAGCGAGCGGCCAGGGTCACGCGCGTGACCCTGGCTGGAGGCCAGCGGCAACCATGAAATTGGCGAGCATTGCATGGCCATGCTCAGTGGCGATGCTCTCGGGATGGAATTGCACGCCGTGGATTGGCAGGCTTGCATGACGGAAGCCCATAACAGATCCATCATCGGCGGTCGCATTGACAAGCAGCCCTTCTGGCGCGCCTTCAACGATCAACGAGTGGTAGCGCGTCGCCGTAAAGGGCGAGGGCAGGCCGACAAACAGCCCAGTGCCATCGTGTCGTACCGGTGAAGTCTTGCCGTGCATCAGCCCGCCACGAACGACCCGGCCCCCGAAATGCTGACCAATCGCCTGATGGCCAAGGCACACGCCAAGCAACGGTTTGCCGGTATCGGCGCAGGCGGCGACCAGATCGAGCGAGACACCGGCGGCGTCGGGAGTCTTGGGGCCGGGTGAGATCAGGAAGGCATGGGCGTTGCTCGCCAGCGCTTCCGCAGCCGTCAGTGCATCATTGCGGACCACGCGCACCTCGGCCCCCAATTCCATCAGATAATGGACAAGGTTCCAGGTGAAGCTGTCATAATTGTCGATGACGAGGATCATGGCGCGCGCTTGTAGACGATGCTGTCCCAAGCGCAACTGTCAGCCCGGCGCCGGTAACAACCGCTACTTGTCGCAAGTTGCTGGACTTCCAATATGGCAAGGCTAGGCTTCCAACGGCCGATGAGCGGTTTGGTTCGATTCAGTAGGAGTGCCGTTTTAATGCTTCGTTCGATCGCACTGGCCGCGCTGGTGGCGCTGGCAGGAACCGCCGCCTCGGCCCAGGATACACCGGTTACCGGGACACCGCCTGCCAAGATTCGCAGCGTCACAATCAACGCCGGCGATAAATGTCCTGAGTCGACGAACGGTGAAATCGTCGTGTGCCAAACGCTTGACGAGCCCTACCGCATTCCCAAGGCGCTGCGCACGCTCGCCCCGACCGCTTCCAATCGCACCTGGGCCAGCCGGGTTGAGGGGATCGACGAGGTAGGTCGCGAGGGCGGTGGCGTCCCTAATTCGTGCTCGCCGACCGGCACTGCTGGCCAAAGCGGGTGCACCCAGCAGCTGATCGACCGGTGGCGTGCCGAGCGGCTCGAAGCGCAGCGAGACCGTCGCTCGCCGCCCCAATAAGATTATTGGCCGTAGATTGGGGTGGATGCTCGGCTGATCGCTTCGCGTGCAGCGGCAAGCAATGCGCCGGCCTTGGCTTCGCATTCTCGCTGCTCATAGATCGGATCGCTGTCCGCAACGATTCCTGCGCCTGCCTGCACATGCATCGTGCCGTCTTTGACGATCGCCGTACGCAACACGATGCACGACTCCATCGACCCATCGGGTGAAAAATAGCCGACGCCGCCCGCATAGGCGCCGCGTATCTCTGGCTCCAATTCGGCGATGATCTGGCATGCACGCACCTTGGGCGCGCCAGATACGGTGCCGGCCGGGAAGCCCGCGAACAGTGCGTCGATCGCATCGTATCGCGTATCAAGCTGGCCGACGACGTTGGACACGATGTGCATGACATGGCTGTAAAATTCGACGGTGTAGCTGTCGGTAACGCGCACGCTGCCCGCCGTTGAAACGCGGCCGGCATCATTGCGCCCAAGATCGAGCAGCATCAGATGTTCAGCGCGCTCCTTCGGATCGGCGAGCAGGCTGGTGCGATTGGCCTCATCTTCGGCGGCGGTTTTGCCCCGGGGCCGGGTGCCAGCGATCGGGCGGATAGTTACCTCGCCGTCGCGAACGCGCACCAGAATTTCGGGGCTCGACCCGGTGAGCGAAAAGCCCGGCAGGTCGAGATGGTACAGAAAAGGCGAGGGGTTGATCCGGCGCAGCGCGCGGTAGAGCTCAAAAGCCGGGAGCGCAAAGGGCAGGGTAAATCGCTGGGCGAGCACGACCTGGAAGATGTCGCCGGCGACAATATATTCCTTCGCTGCCGCCACCATTTCGCCATAGCGACCGGGCGGCAGAACCGGGTTGAGTGCCACCTCAACAGGTTCGTGTCGCACCAGCGGCGGCAGCGATGCCGTGGCCAGGCGCGCCGCGGTTGCCTCAATGCGATCGCTCGCAGCGCCAATGAGCCGATCTGCCTCAGCCGCCTCATTCGGCCAAACCGGCGCGACGATGAACAAGGAATCCGCCAACCGATCGAAGATGAGGATAACCGAGGGCCTGACGAATATCATATCGGGCAGGCCAAGCGAATCGACCGGTGGCCGATCAAGTTTTTCGACCAATCCAACCGTCTCATAGCCGAAATAGCCAACGAGACAGGCCAGCGCGCGGGGCAGGGCGGCTGGCACGTCCATCATGCAGGCGCCCACGAGCTGACGCAGCGCATCCAATGTCGGCTGAGCGCAGTCGACAAAGGCAGCGCGGTCGATTTGCCAGTGCTCGTTGATGGCAGCCCGGGCGCCATGGGCGCGAAAAACCAGATCGGGTGCGATGCCGATCAGGCTGTGACGGCCGCGAACGGCGCCGCCCTCCACCGATTCAAGCAGGAAATCGCCGCGGCCCGGCTCAATCAGTTTGAGCGCCGCAGCAACAGGGGTTTCAGTATCGGCGACCAGCTTTTGCCATAAAAGCGCTGGCTTGCCCGCGCCAAGCGCGGCGCGGGCGGCTTCCAGTCCTTCGATTGCCATCTCGCTGTGCACGCCCTTATCAGCGCTCGCCTACCAGGTCCTTGCGGGTCTGGGCGATAACAGCATCGTTCTTTTTAACGCCAACATCGCGGCGCAGCGATTCGATGAACTGCTGGACATATTCGCGGCCAAGCACTTTCCCCAGATCGCCCCGCATCGCCTGGATCAATTGGGGGTTATTGTTTGCAGCCGCGCGTTCGATCTGGTCGAGGTAGATCACATAATAGCCGGTCCGATTGGGCGCCTCGAGCAGCTTTGCCGTCTTATTGGCCATGCTGAACAACAGGACCAGCGGCGGAGGGGCGCCATTGCGGTTGGCGGCAAGCTCGGCACGCGACGATGCGATCGGGCGGGAAGGCGGCAGCTTAACGGGCGACTGGCTGATTGCAGTTGCTATCGGCGTGCCCTTGCTCACTTTTGCGACAATATCTGCGGCTATGGTGCGGGCCTTGCGGCGGGCTCGATCAATCGCGAAATCGCGCGTCACGAGTTCGGCGATCTTGCTGAGGGGCGGTGGTGCTGCGGGCACGATCCGGTCAAGGGACACGACGGCAAAGGTACCGTCCTGGCCAACGGGCACGAGCTGCGGATCGTCACCCACCTCGGCGGCGAACCCGGCCGCGACGACCTGGCTGAGCGCAGGATCGGCCGGCACCGAGCCTTTTTCGGGGTCGCGGCCATCGGCGACAACCGGCACGGTCTGTACGGGCTGAAGCTTTTGATCGGACACGATTTCGGCAAAAGTAGCGTTGTCGCCAATGGCGTCTTCGAGCTTGTCGTGCAGCGCGCTGATTGCCCTTGCGAGCTTGTCTGCGCCAATTTCCTTGGTCAGATCGGCACGCGCCTGACCGAGCGATTTAGCCGCCACCTGCTCGATTCCGTCGACGCGAACGATGGTCCAGCCGAAAGCCGATTTCAATGGACCGACAATGGCGCCCTTAGGTGCGCCAAAGACAGCGTCGGCAATTTCTGTGGATCCCTGCTTGGCATAGGCTGTCTTCTCGATCCCCGTGAGCTTGGCGGCTTCGAGACCAGCAGATTTTGCAGCCGCTTCGATCGCGGTGCCACCCTTCAATTTGGCGACAATGGCATCGGCCGCAGATTTGTCGCCGATCACTATTTGCGCCAGTGAGCGCTTCTCGCTGGCAGCAAAGCGCGGTCCCTGCGCTTTATAGGCGGCAGCGATATCCGCCTCGGTCGGTGTCGCCTCTGCCTTTACCATTGCGGGCGTCAGCAGTGCATATCGGATCACGCGGCGTTCCGGAATCGTGTAACGGGCGGCGTTGCGTTTGTAATAGGTCGCGACTTCCTCATCGCTGGGCTTGTCGCCCACGCCCATGGCATTTGTCGGCACGAACCCAATCGTCCCTGCGCGCTTTTCCAGCAGCAGCGCGGCATAAGGCGCCGCGAGGTTAAGCGGCACCTGGCTGGCCCCTTCGGTGGGCAACGTCAGTTGCTGGGCAAGCGTACTCCGCTGAATTTCGGCCCGAATCTGTGCATCGGTCAGGCGGCGCTGCGACAGCAGCGTCTCGTATCGTGTTTGGCTGAACTTGCCATCGGGGCCCTGCAGATCGGGCACGCTGGCGATTTGACCATCAACAGCGCGCTTGCTGACCACCATGCCGTTCTTGAGCCCGAATTGCTCAAGGGCATAGGCACTGATCAAGCGCTCGAGCGTGCCTTCAAAGCCGCCCTGCGCGACGAATTGGACCATATCAAGGCCGGGCTGGCGCTGGCGGAACCCTTCCATTTCGTCCTGCACGCGGCGCTTGAGATCGACCACGCTGATATCGGCCTTGCCAACCGCCGCAACGCTTGATCCGCCAGGCGCGCGTCCTTGGCTGCGGAGCCCGGTGATGTCGCTGGCGGCAAAGGCGAGCGCAATCAGAATCAGGAAGGCAAAGGTGACGATAAGCCCCGTGCGCGAATTGATTATCCGACGAATTAAGCTGAGCATGCGTGGGGGAGACCGATCTTCGCGCTTGATGAATTGCCATCGCTTTACGCAGCGTTGCCCGCCGCTTCAAGCTTGTGCGTTGCGACATCGTCGCTATCCGGGGATGGTGCTATCCTGAAGGTGAAGGCAGCCCATGCGTAAATTGATCGTTGGCAACTGGAAAATGAACGGCAGCCTTGCATCGCTGAACGAGCTGGAGGCCATTGGGTTGGCAGCTGCTGCCGCGCCGCGGGTCGATGTCGGCGTGGCCGTGCCCGCCACCCTGATCGGCCCTGCGGTCGCTCGTGTGCCAGGGCTGATGATCGGTGCGCAAGACGTACACCAAATGGCTTATGGCGCGCATACAGGGTGCATTTCCGCGGCCATGGCGGCAGAGGCGGGCGCACGGATGACCATAATCGGGCACAGCGAGCGCCGCACTGACCAGGGCGAGACCGACGCAATTGTTAGTGCCAAGGCAGCAATGGCAGCCGCTGCCGGATTGGCCGCGATCCTGTGTGTCGGAGAAACAATCGATCAGCGAGATTATGGCCAGGCCGAAGTCATTGTTACCGCCCAATTGGCGGCATCCTTTCCGCCAGGTGGAGACGGACGGTGGTTGGCTATCGCCTACGAGCCGATCTGGGCGATTGGTACAGGACGGGTGGCCGACGTCGCGGATGTGGTGACCATGCACCGTGCGATCAGGCGCGAACTGACACGGTTGATGGGTGCGGCCGCGCACGACACCCGCATTCTGTATGGCGGATCAGTGAACCCCAATAACGCCGCCGCCCTCTTGGGCGCCGAAAATGTCGATGGGGCCCTTGTTGGTGGCGCCAGCCTCACTGCCGACGCATTCGTACCAATTATTCAGGCCGCCGCAGCGGCCTGAACAGAACAGCGTGGGTTAAACGGCCCGACGACCGGTGATGAGTCGGAACAATACGACCACAACGGCAACAACCAATAGCAAATGGATCAAGCCACCGGCCACGTGGAAGCCGAATCCCAAGGCCCAGAGCACGAGCAGGATCAAGACGATCGTCCAAAGCATCGCATATTCCTTTTATTGATGCCGGATTTCGTTCGGCAGCACAGAGCAGATGCGTTATGAACTATCGGACGGCAAAGCTGTTCCGTAGCGGATGCACGACCACCAAGATTATTTTACCTTATAGCGGTCTTTCAGCATCGCCCACGCTGCGCGCAGCCCAAGCGCTTCGCCGCCTTTCGGCCGGGCAGGTTTGGCGACTGGGCGCCACGCAAAGGTATCGAAATGGGCCCAAAGCGTGTCTTTAGGCACGAACCGCCGCAGGAAAAGTGCCGCCGTGACCGATCCGGCGAAACCGCCATCTGGTGCATTCACAAGGTCTGCGATGTCCGATTTCAGCATCTCGTCATAACCATCCCACAAGGGCAGCCGCCACAAAGGGTCGTGCACCGCTTTGCCAGCATCGATGAGCGCATCGGCAAGGGCATCGTCATTGGCAAAAAGGGCGGGCAAATCGGGGCCCAGTGCTACGCGTGCGGCGCCTGTAAGTGTCGCGAAGTCGATAATCAGCTCGGGCTTTCCCTCGCCCGCTCTGGCAAGTGCGTCGCCCAGGATCAGCCGCCCTTCCGCATCGGTATTGGTATTTTCGACTGTCAGTCCCTTGCGCGTCGGCAGCACATCACCGGGGCGAAAGGCATTGCCTGCAACCGCATTCTCTACCGCTGGGATCAGCAGGTGAAGACGTAGCTTCATCCTGCCGCCCATCACCAGTCCGGCCAATGCTAGCGCGTGCGCGGCGCCGCCCATATCCTTCTTCATCAAGCGCATGCCCGATGACGGCTTGATATCAAGCCCGCCGGAATCGAAGCAAACACCCTTGCCGATGATTGCCACCCGTGGATGCGCCGGATCACCCCATTCGAGCTCGATCAACCTTGGCGCGCGGTCCCGTGTCGCGGCCTGACCGACGATGAAGATCATCGGATACCCTTGTTCAAGCGCATCGCCGCGGGTGACGGTCATCGTCGCTCCATGCGCCGCAGCAAGCGACGAGGCTTCTCCCTCGAGCTCGGCAGGCCCCATGTCCGACGCCCCGATGTTCACCAGATCCCGCACTTTGGCGGTTGCGTCGGCAAGACGTACCGTCTCCGCTATCGAAGCAGGATCGCCGGTGAGGAGAACCCGGGGGCCAGTTGGATGGTCATCCTTGCGATAGCGGTCAAACCGGTGCTGGCCCAGCAGCCAGCCGAGCCCAGCGGCACCGACATTGCTTCCTTTCAGCCGATAACTGCCCTGGGGAAGGGTTTCGCCCTGCGACGCGATCCGCCAAGGCGAACTCTCCTCTTCATTGCAGATGAGCAGCGCATGCCAATCCTCCGGTGCCTCACCCGGAAGTATCGCGCGATTGCCCGCCTTACCGACAATCCTTTGGGCGCCAAGTAAGGTGCGGATACGCGGCGGTTGGGCGCTGAGCCACTCCGCGAACTGATCAGGATGGATGACTTCGAGCAGCCGCGCAGGCTGTCCTAAGTCGGGCTGCAGCAGGGATGAAAAGTCGGTCATTGAGCGGGCATCACCAAAAATTGCTCGTAGCGGCCGGAGTCGCCGGGCTCGGCATAGGTAATGATGGTCAGCTTGCGGCCTGGATAGGTCACCCGGTAATTCCGATTGACGAAGCCACCGCGCAGGCGTGGTGGTCCCAGTGGTTCGAAGCTCGACGGCTCGCCAAGCGGCGATAGCGACGCCCGGTAATCATCGGCGGCGGTCCCGGTGAAGAAATAATTCCAGTCGTCGGTCATCTTTGCCTTGTCGAGCATGCCGTTGCGCATGGCATCGAAAATTGCACGCGCCTGTGCGGTCTTTTGGACTTCCACATCGGCGGCTGGGGCTGACTTGGCAGGCAAGATCAGGTCGGCGATGCCGTGGGCGATCGTTCCCTGAGCATCCCCGAAATCGGCATTGACCGCCACGACAATCGCCGCCTTGTCGTCTGGGTAGACAATATTCTGGGTCAGGAAGCCGACGGCCTCGCCCCCATGTTCAATCGAACGGCGACCATCGGCACCGGTCCGGATCGTGACGCCTAACCCGTAATTGGTGTTCCTGCCGTCTGGCAGGATAACCGGCGTTTCCTGCTCGGCCCAGTCATCAGCCGGCAAAATACTGCGATTGATGCGGGCGATATCCCATTTGGCGAGATCGGTTGGCGACATCGATAATTCGCCTGCCGCGAACAGCCAGCCATAAGCCGCCGGCTGAGCGACCCGAACCGGACCGAGTGCAAAGCGGTGATAGCCCTGCGGATCATTCTTGCCGGTCGCCAGATCCTGGTCCTTGGCCGTCATCTTCAGCGGCATGAAGATATTGGCCTGGAGGAAATCGATCAGCGGCATGCCGGCGACTTTCTCCACAACCATGCCGGCAACGACATAACCGGTGTTCGAATATTGCCACTTCGTACCGGGTGCATAATCGAGCGGCTTTTTGGCCCAGCGATCGACGATTTTCTGCGGGGTCGTCGGCGTTTCCATGGCCTGGAAGCTGTAATCCTGCGGCCAGTAATCCTGCAGCCCCGATGTGTGGCTCAAGAGCTGGCGCAGGGTGATCTTGTCGCCATCGGTAACACCGGGGACATATTTGGACACGGTGTCGTCAAGGCTCAATTTCCCCTGATCCTCGAGCAGGAGCAGCGCGGCTGCAGTGAACTGCTTCGACACAGAAGCGATCTGGTAAGGCGCCTTGGTGGTCGCGACCTTCATCGTCTCAGACTGCTTGCCATAGGCCTTGGCGAAGATGATTTCGCCGCCGCGCACGACCGCGACGGACGCAGATGGTACGCCGGTATTGGCGAGGTTTTCGGCGACGATCTGATCAATCCTGGCGGTTTCCTGAGGCGTGATTGCCTGCGCCAGCGCGGCGCTCGAAGTGCTCGCTGCCACTAGGGCAAACAAGGGCGTGAGAAGGCGACGGTGCATGGATCATGTCCTCATGGATCGGTGTCGGCAAAACCGGTGACGGCGCGTTCTTGCAGATCATCGCGCGGCACGCCAGAGGGCCACCCTTGCCGCAGCATCGCATTACGATAGGGTGGGCGACAACAAGAGACATAAGGGGGCAAGGGATGCAGCCGATTGGCGCGCGCCGGGTTTTGACGGCGTTGATATTGGCGGCGCTCGCGGCGCTGGCCACGGTGGCGCTGCTTAGCGTGCTTGGCCCCGACTGGAGTGTCTACGCGCCTGCCACATGCACCACCACGCGCTGCTTCTGTGAAATGCCGCACGCCGGCGCGTTGATCGTCCAGCCCGCCAACAGTTGGTCGTCCTATGGCTATGTCTTTGCGGGTTTCCTGATGATCGTGCTGGCAGCTGGGCGGGATTGGTCGACCGCCATGCCACGCGTTGCTGCCACAATATTTGGCTTGACCGCCATCTCGGTAGGGCTCGGGTCGGTTTTGCTCCATGCGACGCTGACGTTATGGGGCCAGTTCTATGATGTGCTCGGCATGTATCTGGTCGCGTCGTTCATGCTCGTCAGCGGGCTGAGCCGCTGGCTGCGTATTCCAGACAGGCCCGCGATTGCGCTGTATTTGCTCCTGTGCGGTGCGCTGGTCGCGGTGCTGATTGCCGAGCCAGAGGTACGTCGTTGGCTCTTCGCGGTGGAGCTCATCCTGGCAATCATCGTCGAAATGGGTTTTGCGCGGCAGCGCCGCCCGGGGGTGAGGGTGCGCTATTATCTTCTCGGCATCCTCGCCAAGGCAGTCGCCTTCACGATCTGGAACCTCGACCAGCACGGTATCGTCTGTTCGCCGACGAGCCTGTTGCAGGGCCACGCGATCTGGCACCTGCTCGGCGCGACGGCGATTTTCCTGACTTTCCTCTATTATCGCAGCGAACGACTCCCCAGCTCCAGATCATAGCGCGAAGGCGAAGAAGATTGCCGTGGCCGCTGCCATGACGAAGGTGGCGCCCCAGCCAAGGATCGTCGACCCAATCGGCAGGGTGAGGCGGCCCATGGCCCGCCGATTGCGAGCGATGAGCATCATCATCACCATCAGCGGCGCCGCCAGCACGCCATTGACCACGGCGGCCCAATAAAGCGCACGAACCGGATCCAGCCCCACAACATTGATCGACGCTCCGGCGAGCGTCGTTATCGCAATCGTGGCATAAAAAATGCGCGCGTCGAGCGGTTTGGCGTCGAGACTGCCGGGCACGCCGAGCATTTCGGTTACCGCATAAGCCGCCGATCCCGCCAGCACGGGCACTGCGAGCAGCCCGGTGCCGATAATGCCCAGGGCAAACATCGCAAAGGCGAATTGCCCGGCGATCGGGCGCAGCGCTTCCGCCGCCTGCGATGACGTAGCGATGTCACGAATGCCATGGGCGTGGAGCGTGCCCGCAGTCGCAAACACAATCGCGAGCGACACGAGCGTACTGAACGCCATACCCGTCAGCGTGTCGAGCCTGATCCGCGCGATCTCCGGCCCTGCCTCGCTCGGGGTGATGCACAGCGGCTTAACGTGCCGGCGATGTTCTTCCTCCACTTCCTGCCCGGCCTGCCAGAAGAAAAGATAGGGGCTGATCGTCGTCCCAAGGATGGCCACAAAGGCGGTCGCATAGGCCGCATTCAACTGAATTTCCGGCACCACCAGCGATCGCAGCGCATGGCCCCAGGGCACGCCAGCAACCATCACGACCGCAACATAGGTGAAGAGCGACAGCGTCGTCCATTTCAGCACCGACGAATAACGCGGATAGCTGAGCACCACCTCGAGCACGACACACGCAATCCCGAACAGCAGCGTATAGAGCCCTGCATTGCCGCCGGTGAGCAGTTGCAACGCGGCGCCCATCGCGCTCAGGTCAGCCCCAAGATTGATGATGTTGGCGATCAGCAGCAGCGAGACCATCGTCCACAGCACTGGCCGGGGATAATGTCGCCTGAGGTTGCGGGCGATACCCGCCCCGGTAACGCGCCCGATTTCCGCCGCAACCTGCTGGATCGCGACCATCAAGGGAAAGGTGAGCACGAATGTCCAGGCCAGGCCATAGCCGAATTGCGCTCCGATCTGGCTGTGCGTGCCAATTCCGCTCGGATCGTCATCGGCCGCGCCTGTGATCAAGCCGGGGCCGAGCCGGGCGAGGAAGCCGGCGGCAGGGGGATCGGATGAGTCGCTCGTGGTAGGATCGGACACTGCGTACATCCCTTCCGGGTCAGGACGATGTCGACCCGCGGGCGCGAGCCTAGCATCATTGTCCAGTCAAGCGCGAGCAACCTGTTGACGCCAGGACAATGCTTGACGCGTCGCTGATCGGACCAGGGTCAGGGCGGGTCTTGCAAAAGAATGTAAATACACTTAAATGCGATGGCATGATGACAACTTTCCTCCTGACGCCGCAGCAAATGAAGCTGGAGTGCCTGTGTCTCAACACTCAGCGCACCGCCCGAGCGATGGCCCGACACTATGACGCGGCTTTGCGCCCCCTCGGGCTGACCTCAGGGCAGTTCGCGATCCTTGCCGCGCTCAATCAGGACGTGCCGGTCAGCATCGGCGGACTGGCTGACGGGCTTGGGCTGGAACGCACCACACTGACCCGAAACCTGACGCCGCTGGAATCGGCAGGCCTTGTTCGGTCGGACGCCGATGATGGCGATCGACGCGTACGAATGTTGGCGTTGACGCAACAGGGACGCAGCACGCTCGCGCAGGCGATGCCGCTGTGGCGCGCCGCCCAGACGGAGGCCCTCAAGCGACTGAAACCCGATAGCTGGACCAGCGTCCAGTCCGCGCTTGCGCAACTCTATGCGATCTGAACCTTTTTTGCGTAGAAACATGTAACTACAGGATAATGACAATGGCGACTCGGTATGAGCACCCGCAACGGACCGGGCAGATAATTTTTGTCCTGCTTCTGCTTTGGGCAGTAGTAATTTCTACGGCGGCGATTGCCGGTTGGCTGGCGGCGATGCCGACCATTGGCGTGCCGGCCATCACCACAGCGGGCATCACGCTGCCGATGATTGCCTATGCGACCATCCCGAGCCTGCGCCGCTGGTTTGAGACGGTCGGCTTGAGGCGGCTAACCGCATTTCATGTCTGGCGGATTGCTGCTGCGGGGCTGTTCTTCATTGTCGGCGCCAATGGTTTCCTCCCGCCGACTCTGGTGCGTGATGGCGGGACGGGCGATCTGCTCGCCGGCATCTTCGCGCTGATCGCGGTCGCGCTGCCCTTTGCTCGCTGGCGCTATTGGGGCACGCATCTGTTTGGCGCGGCGGACCTGATCGTTGCGATGGGAACGGGCATCTATTTCTCGTTCACTGACCCCGCATCGATGGCCAATATCCGGCTGCTCCCCTTCGCCTTGATCCCGATGTTCGGCGTGGCGGTGACGTTCACCGCGCACCTGATCGCGTTCGATCTGATGCGAAAGGGCAGGGTAGCCTAGGCGGGCACCCCGAACAGATCGTGCTCGTCGGCATCCTCGATGACGACGGGCACGATATCCCCCTGCGCCAGATGCCCGGCGTCGCGCAGATGTACCTCACCATCGATCTCTGGCGCGTCGGCCTGCGAGCGGCCGGTAGCGCCCCCGCTTTCGTCATCGACGGCATCAATGATCACATCCAGCGTCCGTCCAACTTTCGCGGCGAGCTTCTCCGCTGAAATCCGGGCGGTCAGGTCCATCAGCCGGCCGTAGCGCTCTTCCTTCACTGCCTCCGGTACCGGATCGGGCAAGTCATTCGCCGCTGCGCCCTGGACGGGCTCGAAGCGGAACGCACCGACGCGGTCGAGCTGTGCCTCCTCAAGCCATTGCATCAGATAGGCGAAATCCGCCTCGGTCTCGCCGGGGAAGCCGACGACAAAGGTCGAACGGATTGCGATATCGGGGCAGATCGCGCGCCAGCCCTTAATGCGTTCGAGCACCTTGGCTTCGTTGGCAGGGCGCTTCATTGCCCGCAAGACCTTGGGCGAAGCATGCTGGAACGGAATGTCGAGATAGGGCGTCACCAGCCCCTCGGCCATCAGCGGTACGACCTGATCGACATGCGGGTACGGGTACACGTAATGCAGCCGCACCCACGCCCCGAGCGACCCCAGTTCGCGGGCTAGGTCCGTCATGTGCGCACGCACTTCGCGGCCATGCCACTCACGCGGCTGGTGGCGGATGTCGACGCCGTAAGCCGATGTGTCCTGGCTGATCACCAGCAGTTCGCGCGTCCCAGCCGCAACCAGCTTTTCAGCCTCGCGGAGGATCGCATCGGGGCGGCGGCTGACCAGATCGCCACGTAGCGAGGGGATGATGCAGAAGGCGCACCGGTGGTTGCAGCCTTCGGAAATCTTTAGATAGCTATAATGGCGCGGCGTGAGCTTCAGCCCGCTCTCGGGCACGAGGTTCAGGAACGCGCTCGGCGGCATCGGCGCGGCCTGATGGACTGCGCCAACCACTTCCTCATATTGATGCGCGCCGGTGACCGCGAGCACGTTGGGGAATTTCGCGCGGATCATTGCCGCTTCCTTGCCCATGCAGCCGGTGACGATGACGCGGCCATTCTCTGCAATCGCCTCGCCGATCGCCTCGAGCGATTCCTCTTTGGCGGAATCGAGAAAACCGCAGGTGTTGACCAGCACGACATCCGCCCCAGCATAATCGGGCGACATCTGGTAACCGTCGCTACGCAGCTTGGTCAGGATGCGTTCGCTGTCGACCAAATTCTTGGGACAGCCGAGCGAGACCATGCCGATCTTGGGCGGGGAGGGGAGGATTGTTGCCATGGGAAGCCGCGCACATAGGCGTTTGCGCAGCTTTTGAACAGAGCGTGTCATCGACCTTTGCTGGTTGGCGGGTTAGACTATCGTCTCAACCTCGGGGGGAGCATCGAGATGGGCACGACAATTCACTGGATCGCGATATTGGTCGCGTCGGTTAGCGGCTTCGTGATCGGCGGCGTCTGGTACGGACCATTGTTCGGCAAGGCATGGCAGGCAGCGCGCGGCCTTTCTGACGATGCGATGAAGAACGCCAACATGCCGATGATTTTCGGGCTGACGTTTGTGCTCAACCTGTTCGCCGCCTTCATCCTCGATCACACGCTGGCAACCTATCCGGGGCTCAGCCTGTCGACGATCGTCCAGATTTCCTCGGGCGTGGCGCTTG
>JBBQHG010000038.1:0-16745 GCA_038323755.1 Sphingomonadales bacterium | reverse complement strand
GGTTGGAGACGAAGGTGGTTTTGCCCCCAACATCGCCTCGACCACCGACGCGCTGGATTTCATCATGAAGTCGATCGAGGCGGCAGGTTACACGCCCGGCGATGACGTCATGATCGCGCTCGATTGCGCCGCGACCGAGTTCTTCAAGGACGGCGCCTATCATATCAGCGGGGAGGGCAAGGTATTGAGCCCGCACGAAATGGCCGGCTATCTCGCCGATCTCGCTGCCCGCTACCCGATATTCTCGATCGAAGATGGCATGAGCGAGGATGATTTCGAAGGCTGGAAGGCGCTGACCGACATGGTCGGCAGCAAGGTGCAGCTGGTGGGCGACGACCTGTTCGTCACCAATCCGGAGCGGCTGCAAATGGGCATCGACATGGGCCTCGCCAACTCGCTGCTGGTGAAGGTCAACCAGATCGGCACGCTCACTGAAACACTGGCGGCCGTTTCGATGGCCAACCGTGCCGGCTACACCGCCGTCATGTCGCACCGGTCTGGCGAGACTGAGGATGCGACAATTGCCGACCTCGCCGTCGCCACCAATTGCGGACAGATCAAGACCGGCAGCCTCGCGCGCAGCGACCGGCTCGCCAAATATAATCAGCTGATCCGCATCGAGGAGGAACTGGGCGATATGGCTCGTTACGCTGGCCGTGCCATTTTACGTAAAAATACTGCTTGATCCGCGAGTCGCGGTGCGCCAGAATCATGGCATGTCAGGCTCTTCCACGCTTCGCCTCATCCTCCGCCGGGCCGGTCCGCCAGCGCTCGCGCTGATCGTGATTTCGTTCTTCGGTGGCTATGCGGTGGTGGGGCCCAACGGCATGCTGGCTTATGGCGACTATCGGCACCAGCTCGAGCAGCGGGCGATGGTCTTTGCCGCGCTCGACAAAAAGCGCGCGGTGTTGCGCAATCGGGTGAACCTGCTCGATCCCCGCCATGCCAACCCTGACATGGCTGAGGAACTGGTGCGTAAGCAACTGAAGCTGGCCAATCCCGACGAAGTGATCGTTCCGCTCAACTAACCGAGCTATCAGCGCCGCTGGTGATTGCGCGCAGCGTGTGACTCCGCTTATAGCCTCGGCTCCCCTAGGAAGATGAGGTCTTTTCGACCGTGGCCAAAGCCCCAGCGCGCAGTCGCAAAAGTGATCCCCCCGCCGCACCGAACCGCGAGCGCCCGGACGAACCGGGCCGGTTCAAGGCGAACAAGGAACAGCTGCTCGATTTCTACAAGCAGATGCTGCTGATCCGCCGTTTTGAGGAAAAGGCAGGGCAGCTCTATGGCCTCGGCCTGATCGGGGGCTTTTGCCATCTCTATATCGGGCAGGAAGCAGTTGCCGTCGGTCTGCAATCGGCACTGACCGACAAGGACAGCGTGATCACCGGCTATCGCGACCACGGCCATATGCTGCTCTGCGGCATCCCGCCCAAGGACGTGATGGCCGAGCTGACCGGGCGCCAGGCCGGCATTTCCAAAGGCAAGGGCGGCTCGATGCACATGTTCAGCGTCGAGCATAAATTCTACGGCGGCCACGGCATCGTCGGTGCGCAGGTGTCGCTCGGCACAGGCCTTGGCTTCAGCCACAAATATAAGGGCGATGGCGGCGTCTGCCTCGCCTATTTCGGCGATGGCGCGTCGAACCAGGGCCAGGTCTATGAAAGCTTCAACATGGCCGAGCTGTGGAAGCTGCCGGTCATCTACGTCATCGAAAACAACCAATATGCGATGGGCACCAGCGTCAACCGCGCGTCGTCCGAGGATCAGCTGTTCCGGCGCGGCGAAAGCTTCCGCATTCCGGGCCTACAAGTCGATGGCATGGACGTTCTCGCCTGCCGTGGTGCAGCGGACGAGGCGCTGGCCTGGGTCCGTGCGGGCAAAGGGCCGATCATCTTGGAAATGAAGACCTATCGCTATCGCGGCCATTCGATGTCCGACCCGGCCAAATATCGTTCGCGTGACGAGGTGCAGGCAGTGCGCGACAAGTCCGATCCGATCGATCACTGCAAGAAAGAGCTTGAGGCGTTCGGCGTGACCGAGGCCGATATGAAGGCGATCGAGCAGGAAATCCGCAAGACCGTGAATGAAGCCGCCGATTTCGCGGAAAGCGCGCCCGAGCCAGAGCCCGCCGAACTGTATACCGACGTGCTGGTGGAGCGTTACTGATGGCCGTTGAGATCAAGATGCCTGCGCTCTCCCCGACGATGGAGGAGGGCACGCTTGCCAAATGGCTCGTCAAGGAAGGCGACTCCGTCAAGTCCGGCGACATCATGGCCGAGATCGAAACCGACAAGGCGACGATGGAGTTCGAAGCGGTCGACGAAGGCACGATCGGCCAGATCCTGGTTGCAGAGGGCACCGATAATGTGAAGGTCGGCACCGTCATAGCAACATTGAACGTCGAGGGTGAAGAAGCAGCGCCGCCTGTTGAAAAGGCCCCGGTGGCCGAAAAGGCAGCAGAACCCGAGGCACCTGCGCCGAAAAAGGCCGATTCCGGCACGGCTCAGCTCGCCAGCGAAAAAGCGGCCGTTTTGGCTGATCCTGCGATTCCAGCCGGCACCGAGATGGTGAAGATCACCGTTCGCGAGGCCCTGCGCGATGCGATGGCCGAGGAAATGCGCGCCGATGAGCGGGTGTTTGTGATGGGCGAGGAGGTCGCGCAATATCAGGGCGCGTACAAGGTAACGCAGGGCTTGCTCGACGAGTTTGGCGACAAGCGCGTTATCGATACGCCGATAACCGAATATGGCTTTGCCGGGGTCGGTTCCGGCGCGGCGATGGGCGGATTGAAGCCGATTGTCGAGTTCATGACCTTCAACTTCGCGATGCAGGCGATTGACCACATCATCAATTCGGCAGCCAAGACCAATTATATGTCTGGCGGCCAGATGCGCTGCCCGATCGTGTTTCGCGGGCCGAATGGCGCGGCATCGCGCGTTGGCGCGCAGCACTCGCAAAACTATGCGCCCTGGTATGCCAGCGTCCCCGGCCTGATCGTGATCGCGCCCTATGACGCCGCTGATGCCAAGGGCTTGTTGAAGGCCGCGATCCGCAGCGAAGACCCCGTCGTTTTCCTCGAAAACGAGCTGCTCTATGGTCGCTCATTCGAGATTCCAAAACTTGACGATTATGTCCTGCCGATCGGCAAGGCCCGGACGGTGCGCGCGGGCAAGGACGTGACCATCGTCAGCTATTCGATCGGCGTTGGCCTGGCGCTTGAGGCGGCCGAGGCGCTTGCAGGCGAGGGGATCGAGGCTGACATCATCGATCTGCGCACGCTGCGCCCGCTCGACAAGCAGGCCGTGCTCGACAGCCTGAAAAAGACCAACCGCATGGTCGTGGTCGAGGAGGGCTGGCCGACCTGTTCGATCGCCAGCGAGATCATCACGATCGCGATGGAGGAAGGGTTCGACGATCTCGACGCGCCCGTGCTGCGCGTGACGAACGAGGACGTGCCGATGCCCTATGCCGCCAATCTCGAGAAGCTGGCGCTCATCGACACGGCGCGCATCATCGCTGCCGTCAAGAAGGTCTGCTATCGCTGATCAGCAGGTAGAGGCAGTGACGCCAGCGACCTTGTAGATCCCTTGGGGGTGGAGCGCGGCGGCCCCCAGATTGCTGTCGTCACTCAGATCACGTTTGTCGCGTACGACCATTGACGCGATTTCCGTCATCGTGGTGGTCGGGGCAAGGCTGAGCTTCACCAGGGGTTTATATTCGTAATAGACCTCGACGAACATCGTCGCCCCATTGTCCGGGGCGGTGATCTGGCGGCCACTGGGCCCCATGCCCGTCATGTTGATCCCGCTCGATGTGTTATAGATTCCATAGCCGGACGCATGCCCGGTCTTCGCGCCGGCGCAACGCTGCCATCCGATCTTGTAGGTTCCGGCGCTGTTGGGGTTGGCTGTCGGCTGCAGGCTGGACAGGATCATGCGACCGTTGGTCAGCACCCCCAGGCCGCCGCCCTGGAGATTGGCGCCGACAAACAGATCATTGATGTCGGATTCGGTGATCGTCTTCGCGGTCAGCTGGCTGCCGGTACCAATCCGCGCGGCATTGTCGGCCAGGTGAAGCGCGATCTGGCTGACACGCATCTTGGCCGTGACATAGTTGGTCAGCTCGGCGCCGGTCAGGCTCATCGTCAACAGGATGGGCAGCGCGAACGCAAATTCGAGCATGGCCAGCCCGCTGCGATCGTCGCGAAGCCGACGGGCAAGGACAATAGTGGCTTTCATGTGCAATTCCGCGTGGTTGGCGTGCCGTAGCTCGCCTGATCGTCATAGGGCTGGTTGGCCAGCGTGGTCGCAGCGGTAACCGTCGTCGTATTGCCCACGCCGACGAAACGGTAGAGCGGGAACATGCGATTATAGGTGATCGCGACAGTGTAGACGACCGCGTCCTTGGCACCGCCCTGGCCATCGAAGCCACCGTCGCTGTCCCACTGGCTGTTGTTGTTGGCGTCGATGTAGATCTCGCCGGGCGTGCCGCCATTGGGGCCGTCGCACCGGCCATTGCCATTGGTGTCGGTGAAGGCTTCGGCCTGCGCTGCAGCTGCCTTTGAAAAAGATTTGTAGGACCGGCGGGTGATCGTCACCGTTGCGTTATTGGCGAGCGCGCGGGCCTGTGCCCGGACCTTGTTGTCCAGCGCCGTCTGGGCGGCAGAGGCGTCGTTACCCTCCAGCGCGGAGTCGCGGCCGACTTTCTGGACGATACCTTGCAGTACGGACTGCATGTACAATGTGTGGGCGACATCAAAGGCGCCGACCAGCGACAGGCACATGACCGGGGCGATGATCGCAAACTCGACCACCGCCGACCCGCGTTCATCGCGGCGCAGCACGTTCAGATGCCGCCTGCAAGACTGGGGAGTGCGGCGCATCATCTCGTCAATCGCAGCTGGGAGATTTCGGAAGCGATCGATCCAAAAGTAGTCTCTAGATCAGCCGAGTTCCGTGCCGAATAAAAGCGTCCACTGGTCGCGCATGACCGAAGCGAGTTTTCGATCGTCGTGTTCGAAACGCCGAACCAGATTACCCACAGCGTGATATTCTTGTTCTTGATGGCGGTGCAAATCCCGGCAAGGCGCGCATTGACCTGCTGGGTCAACGTGCCCGTGGTCTGGCAGCCGTCCGTGGGCGCAACCGACGGATCTGTCTGACGCCGATCGAACCAGGCGACGCCATAGGCGTTATAATTGCCAACGCCGGTGCATGCCTCACCGTCGGTCATGAAAATCAGGTGGCGCTCGATTTCACCGCCCGAGGGCGTCAGCGCATTTTCGGCGGCGAAAATGCCGGTTGGCGACATCAACCGCGCGCCCCACAGCATCCCGATATCGTGATAGGTATTCCCTTCCGGCGTCAGGCTGTCGACATAATTCTCAAACGCGGTCGGGTCGTTCCATTCCGCCAGCTTGCGCGACTCGGTTGGGCAATAATATTGCGACGAGTTGGTATAATTGGTGGTGGTGGTGATATCTGCGGTATTCCAACCCAAGCCTGTCCCGGTGGTATCCTGGCGCGTGAAGATGAAATCAGGCAACGCCGGCCCCCATAAGGTCGAATCATCCCCCTGGTCTGGGATAAGGTCGATATTCAGATCGTTGGCATCCGCCGGGATGGGGTCATAGGTTGAAGCGCGGACGGTATCGCGCTCTTCGATGCATCCCTCCCAGTTGATCGTCTTGTTGGTAAAATTGTCACCGACCGCCGCGACAAAGCTGTTGTTCCAGCTGGTGCCGTTCTTCAACCCCGAGACATCCTGGCTGATCTGGCCGTAATGCCACGTGTTGCTGGGTGGGGTGCCATTGGTGCCCGTATAGGTCGTTTTGGTCGTCGTCTTCCTGGTCTTGCAGGTGCCGCTCGAACCGCTGGTCCATGACCGGTAGGTATAGACGATCGTCGTGTTCACGCGCGTCGTCCCGGTGATCGCGTCGGATGATGAACCCTTGGACGCCAGAGCAGTGTTGTTGCACTGCGCGTTCGGCGTGTTGGTGAAATTGACGTTCGATGCCGTCACAACCGGGTTGCCGACCTGGGTCCATCCTGCCGCGGTTCCGGGCAGCGAGATCTTCTCGCGCGACTGGTATTGCCAGTCATCCGCGAAATACGAGGTCGGCAGCAGTTTGCCGACATTGACGTTGGTCGCATAGGGTACGAACCCGAACCGCACCTGTACGGCCGTTACGCCGCCAGTCGGCGTGCCGGCCGTGCAGCTTTCAGACGTGTTGCGCTGGGCGACGGCTTCATAAAAGCACTTCACCGCAGATTTCAGCGCTTCGATCTTGGTTTTGCTATCGGTAGAAACGGCCTTGCTGCCCATCGAACCGGTGGTATCGAGCACGAACATCACATCGGTATTGGGCAGGCTCATGGCTGCATCACATGTCACCGAAATGGTTTCGGTGGTGCGCCCGATCACCCGCGTCAGCGTCATCGGAACCGTGGTGCTGACGGTGCCCGTCACCTTGCCATTTGCTTCGCTGAACACCCGGCTGAGATCAGTCGTGCCGTATGCACCCGATTGAAAATTGGCGTCGAAAAACTTCTCGGCCGTTGCCTTTGGTGCATAATTGGTCTGCGCCCAGGTGCCGCCGCCCATCGCCTTGCGCCCCGCAAGTGCGCCCGCGTCGCAGGCATGCTGCATCCGGGTTTTGGTGATGTAGAGGCGGCTCATGTCGATCCCGCCGCCGATCATGCCGGCGAGCGGGATCAGCGCTGCAGCCATGATTGCCAGCGTGTTCCCGCGCACATCACTGGACAGTGAACGAAGGAAACCCCGCACGTTTATCATGCTGCGGTGATTAATGTTCGACATGCCCCTGGCCCCGCGTCACACGATGGAAATTCCATCGGGCGCTATGGCCGAAGAAGGGATAATCGGTTGCCAATCGATATGGTTAATGGCGCGCTAACCGGAAAGATTGTTACGCTGTGAACGTGGATGATCTGCCGTCCTTGAACGATCCCGAAAGGCTGGTCGCCCTGTCTTATGCCGCGGCGGAACGTCGCCCGGCGCTTAGGGCTTTGTGGGCGCTTGATGAAGCGCTCGCCGGCATCCTGCGGGCGACGCGCGAGCCACTTGTCGGGCAGATGCGGCTCACCTGGTGGCACGGCGCCTTGTCAGGGCTTGATGAGGGCGCGGTGCCCAATCAACCGTTACTGTCGGCGTTGGCGGCGCATGTCATGCCGCTCGGCGTTGCCGGATCGGCGCTGGCCGAAATGATCGACGGCTGGGAGGTTTTGCTTGAGCCCGATCCGCTCGACGATACCGCCCTGACGCTGCATGCAGAAGTGCGCGGTGGGCGATTATTTGGTCTAGCTGCGGCGGTGCTCGGCAGCGTCGGCGATGATCGGGTTCGTGGCGCGGGGGAGGGCTGGGCCTTGGTTGATCTCGGCCTTCATCTGCGCGATGCCGGGCTACGAAAACGCTGTCTGGCGCTGGCGCAGCCAAGGCTTGCGGCGGCGATGCTGGGCCGATGGCCGTGCCGATTGCGGCCGCTGGGCATGCTCGTGCGATTGGCGCTGGTCGATGCCCACGACACGGGCGAGCCCGCTCGCCGGCAGGGATCACCAGCGCGACTGATGCGGATGATGTGGCACGCAGTTTCCGGCCGCTAGGCTTTCGTTCCTGCCGGAGTCGCGATATCTTGCGCGCGATTACAGGGGGATGGCGTGATGTGGCGATATCTGGTGGCGGGGTTGGGGGCATTGCTGCTGGTCGCCGGGGGCTACGCCTTGCTTGCCGGTCGCGCCACATCGCGGCCCTTGCTGGCGTCCGCGCCATCGGGTGCCGCCGCGCAGGCGGGTGATACGGCACTGCCCGATTCCGCACCCGAAGCCACCGCCAAAACCCGCGAGGAAAAGCGCTTTGGACGCTATGACAAGGACAAGAACGGGGCGATCACGCGCGAGGAATATTTCGCCAACCGCCGCAAGGCCTATGCCCGGCTCGATCTGAACCATGACGGGCAACTGAGCTTCGACGAATGGTCCGCCAAGACGCTCGCCAAGTTCGGTACCGCCGACGCCAATCATGATGGCGCGATGAACCCCACCGAGTTCCTGAGCACTGCTGTGAAGCGCAACGCCAAGCCCAAAGTAAAATGCGCCTGCCCGACACCTGCGCCGACTGCGGAGGATGAGGGCTAAGCGGCCATCCACCCGGCCAAGGCGTCACGCGCGCGCGCGGTGTACAGCAGCTTGCGATCGGCTTTTTTGGTGCGCCCGGTGATCGGCGGGAACAGCCCGAAATTGACGTTCATCGGCTGATAGGTCTCCGCCTCTGCCGCGCCGGTGATGTGGTGGAGCAGCGCGCCCAACGCGGTCTCCACCGGCGGGGGGCTCATCGCCCGACCGCCCAGCTCGGCGGCAGCGAAGCGCCCCGCGAGCAGGCCGATGGCAGCGCTTTCGACATAGCCTTCGCACCCCGTGATCTGCCCGGCAAAGCGGATATGCGGGCGGGATTTCAGGCGCAGCGTTGGGTCGAGCAATTCGGGCGAGCGGATAAAGGTGTTGCGGTGGAGGCCGCCAAGCCGCGCAAATTCGGCATTTTCCAGGCCGGGGATCGTGCGGAAGAGGCGGACCTGCTCGGCATGCTTCAGCTTGGTCTGGAAGCCGACGATGTTCCACAGCGTGCCGCTCGCATTGTCCTGCCGCAGCTGCACCACCGCATAGGGCCAGCGCCCGGTGCGCGGATCATCGAGCCCGACCGGCTTCATCGGCCCATAGCGCAGCGTATCGACCCCGCGTGATGCCATCACTTCGATGGGCATGCAGCCTTCGAAATAGGGGACGTTCTCCCATTCCTTGAACTCGGTTTTCTCGCCCGTCATCAGCCCGTCGTGAAAGGCGAGATACTGTTCCTTGTTCATCGCGCAGTTGATGTAATCCTTGGTCTCGCCCTTATCCCAGCGGGACTGCATCCAGGCGACCGACATATCGATACTTTCGTGATGGACGATCGGCGCGATCGCATCGAAAAAGGCGAGCGCATCCTTGCCCGTTGCCCCGCCGATGCTGTCGGCAAGACCGGGGGCGGTGAGGGGGCCGGTGGCGACGATCGTCAAGCCTTCGCCGGGCAACACATCGACCCGCTCGCGCACCACGGTGATGTTGGGGTGCGCCAGCAGGATCGCGGAGACTCCGGCCGAAAAATTATCGCGGTCGACCGCGAGTGCTGAGCCCGCCGGCACCTTGTGGACATCGCCCTGCGCCATGATGATCGAACCCAGCGCGCGCATTTCGGCGTGGAGCAGGCCGACGGCGTTGCGATCAGCATCGTCGGAGCGGAAGCTGTTCGAGCAGACGAGTTCCGCGAGGCCGTCGGTCTGGTGCGCGGGAGTCATGTCCCCGGAGCCGCGCATTTCGGACAATTTTACACGAAAACCAGCCTCGGCGATCTGCCAGGCGGCCTCGGACCCGGCGAGCCCGCCGCCGATGATGTGAACGTCATATGTCATGCAAATGGCCGATAGCCGCCACAGACGGCCATGGCAAAGGGGGGAAACGCGCGCGGCGGCGGCAGGGCGAAGTTGTCGAAGTTGTCGAAGTTGCGGGACGTGACGTTTATTCTTTGGCAGGTGGCGAGGGTGAGGGAGTGTTTTGAGGAATATTGTGCGATGGTACGGCCGTCATGACCGGAAGATGGCATAGGGGTGTGCTTGTAGGAAAGTGAAATAAATGGCCACACGAGATGGCGACTGCGCTGCTCATTTTGTGCTGGTCTGTTCTGCACGCTGCTTCATCAGAGCCAACAGATTGTTCTCGACATCGCCCAGGAACAGCTCTCCCCACAAGGCCGAATAGCCATTGACCGGCGTGGTGACCCGATAGCGCGTTTCCAGCGTGATCCGCGTCTGTCCGGACGCTAGTGGCTCGATTGTATAGCCGCCGGTGGTGATGTGAAAATAGGGAGTGTCGGGCATCAGATGGCGGTCTGTGAAGCCCCATCCAGCGATGTCATCGAATATGAAGCGCCAGCCGATCCGGCGTTCGGGTACCCACTCAATGATGCGTTCACGGAAATCGATGTGCTGCCCCCAATTGGCAAAACGGTCTGCGCCGATTCCGTTGCCGACCAGCCGCGCGCCAATAGGGCGGGGAATGCCGATCACATCCTGCGACAGGTTCCACCGGCCTTCACCGGGGCGAACGTCCGGAATGCCCTTCAACAAGGGCCAGATTCGGGCAGGGCTCGCATTGATGACGATGGACCGCGTCACAACCGGGTTTGCCGTAGGCAATGGCATCATCGGTTCAACCTGCATCGCGACCAGCGGCAGAACGAGCAGCGCCGAACAATAGGTTGCGTTGCTGCCCTTATCCCGACGGTGGCGCATCCGATAGGCAAGGGTGACCCCCATTATCCCGCTACCCAACCATAAGGGTGACAGGATCAGCACGCATATGACCCCCTCTCGCAGTATAAAGAGCGACGCGACGGCGATCACGCCCAGCAGATATATCGGAATGCGCATATAAAAGCTGAACGACCGCTCGTTCCAGGGATCGGCAACAAAGGCGACAAAGGCCGATATTGCGCCCGGTAGGATCAGGAGGAAGGCAAAGCTGATCAAGCCTGCAGCCGGTTGAACGGCTTCGATCAGCAGATAGACGCCGAATGCGAACGCGACGGCTGCCGCCAGCGCGGCGACGAGGCGAATCGCTACCGGACGGAGTGGGCGATCCAGCGGTTCTTTGAGGTCATCCATCAGATTTTCCTTCTGTAAGATCGGTGATTTCTGGAAATACAGAAAATAATTGGCGCGGCTTTGCTGGGGGCGGCCAGCTTTAGTTTATGGTTGCTTCTTGCCCCCGGGAATGAACCGCGCGACCTTGCTGCCCAACTTCATCAGCGTGACGAGCGTGGGCTTGGGCAAGGTGCGGACTTGTTCATACCAATTGGCCAGCGTGCCGATGAATTCGTGCATCCGCGTCACCCGCTCGCGCAACTGAGCGGGCGCGCTGGGATCGGCCTTGAGCCGATCGGCCAATTCGGCGAGCAGCTGGATGGTCGGATCGATCTCTCGCCGCTTGCGCTCGGCAGAAATGCGCATCAGCATTTCCCACAGATCGGTCTCAGCGACGAAATGGTCGCGGCGGTCACCCTCGACATGAACCCGGCGGACGATGGCGTAGGATTGCAGCTCCTTCAGTCCGGTCGAGACATTGGAGCGCGCAAGGCCAAGCGTTTCGACGATCGTTTCGGCATCGAGCGGCCGGTCCGATAGATAGAGCAGCGCATGGACCTGTGCGACCGACCGGTTGACGCCCCAATAAGTGCCCATCTCGCCCCAGTGGAGGATGAACGCCTTGGCATCGGGATGATCGAAGAGACTCATCTGTTCCTCATTTCTGTAAAGACAGAAATAACGGATGGATTCTCTGTGTCAATGTCGCTTTTGTGGGAACGGGGTTGGGCCTATGGCTCAGGCAAGGCGGCGGGCGGAAGAGAGATGGGCATTCGACAAATCATTCTGATCGCAGCCCTGCTGGCCGGTGCAACCTATCTGCCCGCGTCCTGGTTGCTGGCGCATGGCCCGCTGCTGATCGCGTGTAAAGGCGCGGGCGTGGCGTTGCTCGCGCTTTGGGCGGGGCTGCAGGCGCGAAGCCTTGATGGGTGGCTGATCGCGCTGGTGATGGCGTGCGGGGCGGCGGGGGATGTGTTGCTGGAGACGGCGGGGCTGACGACCGGGGCGCTGGCGTTTCTGGCGGGGCATGTGGTGGCGATCGGGCTGTATGCGCGCCATGTACGGCCGCTGCGCTGGTCCGCCGATGGGCCGATTGCGGTGGCGCGGTTGGTCGTTATCCCTGTGCTCGCTTTCGTGTTTCCGGCGGACCGGGCAGCGGCACCGGGGATTGCGCTCTATGCAACCGGGCTCGGCGCGATGGCGGCGATGGCGTGGCTGAGCGATTTTCCGCGCTCCCGGGTGTCGCTGGGAGCGCTGTTGTTTGCGGTCTCCGACCTGTTGATCTTTGCGCGGCTGGGGCCGCTGGCGGGCTCAGTTGTGCCTGATTTGCTGGTGTGGCCGCTCTATTTCGGCGGGCAGGCGCTGATTGTGACAGGCGTGGTTGGGTCTCTAGGTCGTGAATCCATAAACGGCCGCTCTCTGCACGGGAGCTAGGCGACCGAAACTGGTGGAAAGCGGACATTGGCCGTCAGCGATAACAAGAGGGCAAGGGTCAAAAAATAATGACAGATGCGCAGTAATTTGCCAGCATCCGGTATGGACATTCGACCAACTCTCTTAACGGCGATGATTCTCTTTGACACGTCCATTGCGTGTTCTGCTGGCGCGCAATCCAGCACACCGCCCGCCAAAACTAAACAACTTGGCACAACAATTGTCCAAGATGGTCAAGTTAACGTTCGATACCGATCCAATGGACCACTGATCCAATTTTCTAGCGAACTTCCAGCAGGATGGTCGTTTACAGTTGCGGTCGACGGTGATCAGAACGGAGTTTGGGGGGTGGGTTCTAGCCAGGAAACTTCTGATCGCAGTCCCGATTTTAAGATCGGTCAGGATTCCGAGAACGGCATTTTTTGCGGCCAATATATACTCACCGCTTCTGCCACTGACCCTACCCAAGTTTTTTCCTCGACCGATTGCGATGGATTCCCGTCCGGTGGGACAGTAACCATGAGTCAAATGACACAAAAGAAGTCGGCAGAAATTACATATCAAATTCCGACAAGCGTGATGTTTGGCAAAAACAATACAATTAAATTACAAATATGTGTATGGGACACTCAACGAAATAAATGCTATTTTTCCCCACAAATCCCTTATTCTATTAAAAGGCCTGCGGAAAACTCTGACGAATAGTATCTTTTTTTGTATGCCATCAATCACCAAAGATTGACCCGCTTTTTTAGAGGTCGAATTGTATCGCGCGCGGTAACGTTAATTCAGGCCGGGGTCGTATCTTCCCGAAGGCTCGATAGCCGCTACTCAATTCTAGCTAACGGATGTTCGCTGTTAGTCGTTAGCCGACCTTTTTCGAACGGCAACATCTGGGGCGCTATCAGCCGTTCACTACTATCCCTAATTGTGCTCCCGCGAAGGCGGGAGCCCAGGCTGGGTCCCCGCCTTCGCGGGGACACAAGTGAGTGCTTGCCGACAGGCCGCTTTTTATGAGTCTATGGCCTAGATGAATCAGCATCATCCTGCATGTGATCAGATGTTCCGCTTTTCCCCGGACGGGGCGAGGCAGCGTGGCCACGGGGCAAGCCCGGGGTGATGCCTGGGCCCGTAGCTGTTCATGCCAAGGCGCTCACGCCCCTTCGGCAATGATCCCTTCGATTGTCGCGCGCAGGCTGTCGCGCGTTTGATACAGCCAGTTGCCCGAGCCGCGGCCCTTGGGTTCTTCCCATTTCTCGGTGATCTCGGTGGCGAGCGCATGGGCATCGAGCGGCAGTCCGGCGGCGCGCTTGGCGGCGATGGCTTCTTCGATTTCGGTTCGCAGAATCCTGTCGATGTCCATGCCGGTCTGCCTCTTTCACTCGCGGCCTGAATCGGCGCGCGCTGAACATTATGCGGACTCATCATGCATTTGGGAATATGGCCCAAGGGTGACGGAGGACAGTGATGACGATTTTCACGATCGGCTATGAAGGCACGACGGTGCCGGACTTTCTGGCCGCGCTGACGGCGGCGGGGGTCGAGCAGGTAATCGATGTGCGGATGCTGCCGCTGTCGCGCCGGCCGGGCTTTTCGAAGACCCCGCTGGCAGCCGCGCTGGCCGCGGAGGGGATTGCGTATGTCCACCTGAAAGCGCTCGGGACCCCAAAGCCCGGGCGCGATGCGGCGCGCAAGGGCGACCGGGTGACGCTGGAGACCGTCTATGCCGGGCAACTCGAACTGCCCGAAGCGCAGATGGCTGCAGCACAGATGCGCGCGCTGGCCGCCGACAAGCCGAGCGCGGTGATGTGCTTTTGCGGGGACGCCGCCACCTGCCACAGGCGCCTGTTGCTGGCGGCGGAGGGCGAGGGGGCCGAGGTGGTCGACCTTACGCCCTAGCGCGGCACTTTCATCAGCCAGGGTTTGACCTTGCCGGTCGGTTTGGGTGTGCCATCGAGCCGGCGCGCAGTGAGGATGCGCACGGGGTGCAGCAGCATCTGCCCGCGCATCCCGTCACTCCCGCCGCCGGTTTGCAGGGCGAGGATCTTGCGGACGACATCCATGCCCTGCACGACATGGCCGAAAGCAGCATAGCCCTTGTGACCGGGACTGGCATTCATGCTGGGGATCGGCCCGACGCAGATGAAGTAATTGCCGCCCGCCTATTTCGGGTCCTCATGCCGCGCCATCGAGATCGCACCGTCTGTGTGGAGGACACCAGTCCTGTCGGTCGTCTCGAGCGGAAAAGGCGGCAGGATGCGGCGCGCATCGGTGCGGATGCCGCCCTGGACGAAGCCGAAGCGCGGATCCGATTTGCGGCGGGCGGCGCGATAAAAATCGGTGCCGTCAAAGCGGCCATCATCGACATAGGCGAGGAAATTGGCAGCGGTTGCGGGCGCGCGACGGGTTTCCAGCGCGATGACAATGCGGCCGATGCTGGTGTTGAGTTCGATGCGGGTGAGGCCGGGGCCGGGTGCCGGCTTGCGCGCGAGGGAGGCAGTGCCGCCGGTGAGCAACGCCGTGGCGGCGATGGCCATCATCAGCATTCGGTACAGGGTTTTCGCCAAGGAGCGGCCTTTCATGACGTCAATGCCCTTTGGGGTTGGTGGCGGCGCGCTTGTGCCAAGGCGCCAGCGCGGCAGCGATGGCGGCGGCTGAGGCCTCGGGCGGGGTGGATGTCGTGTCGATTTCCAGATCATAGCGCATCTGGGCATGCACCAGATCGATCTGTCCGCGCGCCTGGCCAATCAACCGGTCGCCGCGCTGCTGCTCGCGGCGTTCCAGTTCGGCGAGGTCGCAGTGGACGCCGACCATGAACACCGGCAACCCCGCCAGCTGGGCGTGCCAGTCCTGTCGAAGCGACTCCTCGAGCACGACTTCGTCAAGGATCAGGTCGAGTCCTTGAGCGGCAATCGCTGCCGCGGCGCGGGCGTGCGCCTTCAGCGTCGCAAACCCGAACGGGCCATGATTGAGGCGGATGTGGCCCCGTGCGTCGGTATCGAAGAAGAAACCGTCGGGCTGGTTGTGCAGGCGGCGGGGCAGCATCGCAAAGGCGTCGTCGATGCCGAAGCGCAGAAAGGGTGTTGGCAGCTCGGCCTGCAAGGCGCGCGCGATGCTTGTCTTCCCCGCCGACGTGCAGCCGTTGAGAAAGATGACCGTCACGCCATCAGCCCGCGACCGGTCGCATGACCTGACCGGCATCGTCGCGCGTGAGTTCGCCGTACGCGAGCACTGCTGACAGCGGCAGCGGGGCGTAGAGGTGCGGAAAGAGCTGGCCGCCGCGCGACGGCTCCCACTTCACGACATCCTCCAGCGCCTCGAGATCAACCGAGGCGATCCAGAGATTGGCCTGGCCGGCGAAATGCTTGTCGACCGTTTCTGTGAGCTGGGCATGGGTGGACAGATGGATATAACCGTCCGCCAGGTCGATGGGCGCGCCGGTAAAGCTGCCCTGATGCTCAAGCACCTGCATCTGCTCGGCGGTAAGAACCTTGTAGGCGACAGGCGTTTGCATACGTTACCCATTCTTGGTAATTGAGCGACAGGAGGTAGTCCACGATGCGCAACACATCAATCGCGCTCAGCGATCACTGGGTCAAGTTCACCGCCGATCTGGTGGCGAGCGGCCGCTATGGCTCGATCAGCGAAGTGGTGCGCGAGGGGTTGCGGCTGGTGGAGGCGCGGCAGCGACAACTCGCGAAGGTTGGTGCGCTGATCGAGGAGGGCGAAATCAGCGGCTTTGTCGATGACTTCGACTTCGATGCCTATATCGATGCTGTCGATAGCCAGGAGACTGGCAGCCGCGCTGCATGAAGCAGCGATGGTCGAGCAAGGCGCTCAGCGATCTCGACGGCATGCGCGATCATTCGCGCAGGGAATGGGGTGCAGCGCAGACCGTGCGCTACCTGCGATCAATCCGTGCTGCCGTGTCCACAGCGTCGCAGGCGCCGATGCAAACGGCCCCTGCCGATCACTATCGACCCGGCTATCGCAAGATTGCCGTTGGCGCCCATCTCGTCTTTTTTCGCGTCAACGGCGACACGATGGAGATTGCCCGCATTCTGCACAGCGCGATGGCGTTCGACACCAAGCTGGACTAATCCCTAGTCGCCTTCTGGGGTCGGCGCCTGACCAATTGCTGGGTCGATGCTGGTCTCCTCGATCCCCTCTCCGTCGCTCTCATCATCGCTATCGGTGATCTTGGCGGCGCTTACCACCAGTTCGTTCTTTCCGACGTCGAACAGCTTTACCCCCGCCGAATTGCGGCCGATGACACGCATCGAGGTGAGCGGCATGCGGATCAACTTGGCCTGATCGGTCACCAGCATCAGCTGATCGCCTTTCGCGGCGGGGAAGCTGGCGACGACGGGGCCGTTGCGGGCGATATTGTCGATATTGGTGATGCCCTGGCCGCCGCGCCCGGTGCGGCGATATTCGTAAGCCGAGGACAGTTTGCCATAACCGTTCGCACAAACCGTGAGGATGAACTGTTCGCGCTCGGCAAGCTCCTCATAGCGCGCCTGGGTCATGGCGATGCTGCCGTCTTTGTCGCCCTTCCAGGGGGCGAATTTGAGGTAATCCTCACGCTCTTCGGGCGATGCGCCGACCCGGTGGAGG
>JBBQHG010000037.1:0-16866 GCA_038323755.1 Sphingomonadales bacterium | reverse complement strand
ATAGCAGGCGCGGAACTGCTTTTCGGTCACGTCGCCATAATAGCCCTTCAGCTTCTGCTTGGCGCGCAGCTGCAGGCCGAAGTCGGAAACCTTGCCCTTGCGGCGCTGGCCGTGCTGGCCGGGGCCATATTCACGCTTGTTAACCGGGCTCTTGGGACGACCCCAGATATTCTCGCCCATGCGGCGATCGAGCTTGTACTTGGCGCTTTGACGCTTCGACATGTTTATTCCCTTGCAATTGCCAACAACGACCGCGTGCCGGATGGGCGCGCGATATCCCGGTCATCGCTCTGTGGTGATCTGCTGAGGATCGAACAGGGCCGCCGCTTCACCGGGGTGCGGGACCATTTGCGAAGGCGGGCGGTTAGCGGGGCCGGTCGCGTGAGTCAAGCTGGGCGAGTGACGCTGGACAGCGGCGCAGCGGTTCGCCAAAAGCGCGGGCCATGAGCGACACCATCCTTGCCGGTCCCGATTGCACCACCATGGCCGAGGTCCGCGCCGGCGTCGACCAGGTCGACCGCGAGCTGATCGCGCTGCTGGCGCGGCGCTTCGGCTATATGGCCGCCGCCGCCCGCATCAAGCCCACGCGAGACAAGGTGCGCGACGAAGCACGCAAGGCCCAGGTCATCGCGAACGCCCGCGCCGAGGCTGCCGCCGCCGGCCTGCCCACAGAGGCCATCGCCGCGCTGTGGAACGATCTGGTCGAAGCCTCGATCGCCTATGAGATGGATTTGTTCGACCAACGCTGACGGCGACCCCGCCACCCCGGTTCAGCTTGCGCCAGGCCTGGCCATTTCGGTCAGTCTGGGGCTCGGGAAATGGTATTCAGCTTATGCATCTGGTTGTCCGCATCGAGGATCTGGCCCGAACCGATCGCAGCCCATTCTTCTGCGGTATGGCAGATCTTTTTGCTCATGCGCGAGCCCGTCGCCTGCTCTGGTCGGCAGAATTTCCGCGGCTTTATTTCGGGCGTCTGGGTTTGGGTCGGCGCGTTGCCGGGCGTTGTCTGCGCCAAGACCGGGGTCGCCACGGCTAACAGTACCAACGTAATGATCGATCGCGTCATTGCCCACCCGCTCGCTTGCACCCCTAAAACTCACAAAAAAATTACAGCTTTCGGCGCACATAGTAAAGCCAGCACGTTCGGGCTGCCGGCTCAGTCGACGGGGCGGCGCGGTTGCTTGCCGGCGAGCGCCGACAGAACGCCGCGCATCGTCCGCACCTCCTGTGCCGACCAGCCCGGCTTGGTCAGCAGGGTACGCAGCGTGCGTTTGGTCACCGACGTACGGTCAGGCGGAAAATAAAAATCCGATGCCTCGAGCATCGTATCGAGCTGTTGCAGCATTCCCTCCAGTTCTTCCTGCGTTGCCGGCATGGGCAAATCCACCTTTGGCGGGCTGGCGAGCGCCACCCCTTTGCTCCATTCATAGGCGATCAGGATCACCGCCTGGGCAAGGTTGAGCGAGCCGAAATCTGGGTTGATCGGTACCGTGATGATCGTGCGCGCCAGCGCAACATCGTCTGTTTCCAGCCCTGCGCGCTCAGGGCCAAACAGGATCGCGGCGCGGCTGGGCGCAGCGTGGATATCGCGCGCCGCCTGTTCGGGCGTCACCACTGGCTTGGTCACGCCTCGCTTGCGTACAGTGGTTGCGTAGACCTGTCCGCAATCGGCAACAGCGGCGGCCACGCTGTCGAATACCGTCGCCTGTTCCAGCACGATGTCCGCGCCCGACGCCGCCGGCCCGGCGGAGGGATTGGGCCAGCCGTCACGCGGGGTGACGAGCCGCAGCTCGGTCAGCCCGAAATTGAGCATGGCGCGGGCGGCCTTGCCGATATTCTCGCCAAGCTGCGGACGGACGAGGACGATGACGGGGGACGGGGCCAACATTACCCCTTGCCAACCTCCGCCACATTGCCCGCGAATTCCTCGAAATCGCGCGCCTCGCGAAAGTCCTTATAGACGCTGGCAAAGCGGATATAGGCGACCGAATCGAGCTCCTTCAGCCCGTCCATCACCAATTCGCCAATCCGCGTCGAGGCAATTTCGGTGTCGCCCAGCGTTTCAAGCTGACGTTGGATGCTGGTCACCAGCTTTTCGATACGGACCGAGTCGATCGGCCGCTTGCGACACGCGATCGATACCGATCGCATCAGCTTCTCCCGTTCGAATGGCTCACGCCGGTCTTCGCTCTTCAGGACCACGAGATCGCGAAGCTGAATGCGTTCAAATGTGGTGAAGCGTGCAGCGCATCCCTCGCACTGGCGGCGGCGCCGGATCGCGGCACCATCTTCCGTCGGGCGGCTGTCTTTTACCTGGCTGTCTTCATGACCGCAAAAAGGACAGCGCATTCAGCCCCGCTTCTTCGCGCGGTAATATGTGTAGCCAGCCCCTGCCAACGCCCCAAAAATCGGCCCGACAAAGGGCACGGGAATGGCAATGACCGCGCCGATGCCGGCAGCGATTGCCATCTTCTTGGTCAGCGCCTTTTCTTCTTCGGTCATCGTCACATCCCTTCAGGATAAATGGGGAAGCGCGCGCACAGCGCCAATACCCGCTCGCGCACGGCCATCTCGACCTGCGCATCGCCTTGCTCACCATTCTTGGCGAGGCCGTCGAGCACATCGGCCACCATATGCCCGATTTCGCGGAACTCGGCCGGGCCAAAACCACGCGTCGTGCCGGCTGGCGACCCGACCCGGATGCCGCTGGTCTTGGTTGGCGGCAACGGATCGTTAGGGATGCCGTTCTTGTTACAGGTAATGCCGGCACGCTCCAGCGCTTCGTCGGCGTCCTTGCCGGTCACGCCCAGTGGTGTGAGATCGACCAGCGCGAGATGGGTATCGGTGCCGCCCGCCACCAGATTGCAGCCCCGCTCTTTCAGCGTTGCCGCCAGAACCTTGGCATTTTCGACCACCGCAGCAATGTAGCTCTTGTAGCCGGGCGCCAGCGCCTCGCCGAAGGCAACCGCCTTGGCGGCGATCACATGCATCAGCGGCCCACCCTGCAGCCCAGGGAATACGGCCGAGTTCAGCTTCTTGCCGAGCGCTTCGTCATTGCTGAGGATCATGCCGCCGCGCGGCCCCCTCAGCGTCTTGTGGGTGGTCGTCGTGACCACATGCGCATGGGGCAGCGGCGAAGGGTGGGCGCCCGCCGCGACCAGCCCGGCGAAATGCGCCATATCGACCAGGAAATAAGCCCCGACCTCATCGGCAATCGCCCGAAATTTCGCGAAATCGATCTGGCGCGGATAGGCCGACCCACCGGCGATCAACAGCGTCGGCCTGTGCTCGCGGGCCAACGCCGCGACCTCGTCATAATTGATCAGGTGGGTCTCGGGATCAACGCCATAGGAGACCGCGTTGAACCACTTGCCCGACATCGCCGCCTTCGCACCATGGGTGAGGTGGCCGCCCGCGTCGAGGCTCAGCCCCATGATTGTCTGGCCCGGCTTCACCAGCGCCAGCATCACCGCGCCGTTGGCCTGCGCGCCCGAATGCGGCTGCACATTGGCATAGGCACAACCGAACAGCTGCTTGGCGCGTTCGATCGCCAACATCTCGACCTCGTCGGATGGGTGGCAGCCCTGATAGTAACGCTTGCCCGGATAGCCCTCGGCATATTTGTTGGTAAAGACAGAGCCTTGCGCCTGAAGCACCGCCTTCGACACGATGTTCTCGCTGGCAATCAGCTCGATCTGCGTCTGCTCGCGCGTAAGCTCGTGCTCGATACCGGCAAAGATCGCGGGGTCGCTCTCTGCCAGACTGCGGGTGAAGAAGCCGTCGGGCTGAACGTCACTCAGGATGCGGGGGTTGGTGCTCATACTGGGGACCTTTCGAACTGGGGGGCGGCGAGCTTGTCGACGCGGTGCTGATGGCGGCCACCCTCGAAATCGGTGGCAAGAAAGGCGGTAATACAGGCGCGGGCCATTTCCTCACCAATGAGGCGGGCGCCCAGTGCAATGGCGTTGGCATCATTATGGCGGCGCGCGAGTGCGGCCGATAGCGGTTCTGAAACCTGCGCGCAGCGGCAACCGGGGTTGCGGTTGGCGGCAATCGCGATACCGATGCCCGATCCGCACAGCGCGATGCCAAGCTCGGCATCGCCGCTGGCCACCGCAGCACCCAGCGCTGCGCCATAATCCGGGTAATCGACACTCTCAGGGCTGTGCGTGCCAAGGTCAGTCACTGCATGGCCCTGGGCGGTCAGCCAGGGCATGAGCGATTGCTTCAACGCAAAGGCGGCATGGTCGGACGCGATGGCAAGGCGCATGATCGGCGCAAAACTCCAGCTGGTCGGGCGTGACCCTGGGCTTTAGTCAAACCATCCGCCGAACGCCACTGCCAAGTCGACTGACCGGGCTATATCGAGGCAGGCGCCGGATATGATCAGCGAAAAGCGATTGTCGGCGCCGGTGCGGACGGCTAATCCCGTCGCCAAGATGCGCGCCGCCGACGACCCTAACGCTGCCAGAGCGCGCCTTACCGATGTGCTGGTCAGGACGGGTGCTGAGGATCGTTCCGCGCTTGGCGAACTTTATACGCTCACCTCATCAAAACTATTTGGCATCATCCTGCGTATCTGCGGTGAAAGGCAGGCGGCAGAAGACGTGTTGCAGGAAGTATATCTAACGATCTGGAAGCGGGCAGCCGGCTATGAGCCCGGCCGCGCGAGCCCGATTACCTGGCTTGCCACGATAGCGCGTAACCGTGCGATCGACTGGCAGCGTGCGCAGACTATCCGGCGCACCGCCCCAATCGACGAGGCACCTGACATTGCGGACGAGACGCCCGACGCAGAATCCATGATGGTTGCAACCGAGGGCGCGCAGCGCCTGCACCTTTGCCTCGACGCGCTCGAGGACAGACAGCGTCTGGCTATTCGCACTGCATTTTTCGAAGGCGCCACCTATGCCGAGCTCGCCGAGCGGCAGGCCGTCCCATTGGGCACGATGAAGAGCTGGGTGCGCCGGGGACTGCAGCGATTGAAGGAGTGCGTCGGCAATGACTGATGATCGCACGCCCGAGATGGACGATCCCGATGTGGTTGCCGCCGAACTCGTGCTCGGATTGCTCCAGGGCGAGGAACGGGCGCAAGCCAATCGTCGCCTGCTGGCCGATCCGGTATTCGCCACCAAGGTCGACCAGTGGCGCCGACATTTCGGCGTGCTGTTCGAGGCATCGCCCGATGTCTCTGCGCCGACCAACGGTCTATCGCGCCTGATGGCGGCGCTGGGCGGTAGTGCAAATGACAATCTTGCCCCGGTTCAGCGTTGGAAACGCCTCGCAGCACTCTCCAGCCTGGCAGCGGCCGCGCTGCTCTTGGTGCTTGTCGTTCAACCAAGATCAGCACCAACACCGGTCGCATCGGTCGAGCAACGAGCGCCGCAGGCGCTCCTCGTCACGCAGATCATAGCGACCGACAAGGGCGCCCCCACCGCCGCTATATTCGATCCGTCTACCGGCGCATTGCGCCTGGCCCCGGCGATGCTCGTCGACGCACGGCATAGTGCTGAGCTCTGGGTGATCGCCGCCGATGGCGTGCCGCACTCGCTGGGCGTGCTGGCCACGGGCAAGCCGGTGACAGTGGCGATAAACGGATCGAACCGCTCTCGCTTGGTTGCCGGTTCGGTTTTGGCCGTCACCGTCGAGCCGATTGGCGGATCGCCCGATGGCAAGCCGACTGGGGCAGTCGTCGCAAAAGGGGCGCTGTCCGTCGTTTGATTTCGCGTCCGAACAGGGTGTTCGCCCGTAGCTCCCGTGCACCTCAGCAAGAGGTGTTTCGCCAGGAGACACAATCATGAAGCACGCCTTTCGCGTATCAATCGTTGCTGCGGCCATGGCCCTTAGTGGCGGTGTGTTGATCGCCAAGACCACGAACCCGATGGTCGGTGGCGCCGCGATGTACCCCACCAAGAATATTGTCGAGAACGCGGTCAATTCCAAGGACCACACCACGCTGGTTGCGGCCGTAAAGGCTGCTGGCTTGGTCGATACGCTCGCGAGCCCCGGGCCATTTACGGTATTTGCGCCAACCAATGAAGCCTTTGCCGCGCTCCCAGCGGGCACGGTTGAAACGTTGCTGAAGCCTGAAAACAAGGCCACGCTGACCGCCGTGCTGACCTATCATGTCGTCCCCGGCAAGATCACTGCGGCGCAGATCGCGGCCAATGCCAAGGCCCATATGGGCAAAGCGACCTACACCACCGTGCAGGGCGGCACGCTGACCTTTGCCAAGGGCGCCAAGGGCTGGACGATTACCGATGCCAAGGGCAACACCGGCAACATCACGATTGCGAACGTGAACCAGTCGAACGGCATGATCCATGTGATCGACAAAGTGATGCTGCCGTAACGCGAAAAATCTTGGTCAAACAATCGCGGCACGGGTGCATCCAGCGAACCGACCGCGCCGTATATTCTCCGGCTTCCTCCGCAATGAGGGGCCGGGGCATTGTTGCTTCCTAACGACGCCCGGCGGGACCTGCCGTCGCCCCTCGGCGGCAGGTCCCCCATTTTACAACGTCCTGGCGCGCTGTTCATCGAAACGTCTTTGCTTTATCGAGCCATGGGGGTATCGGCGCACTGCCATCGCCCCCAGGAGAGTTTTGGATGAAAGCCCCGCGCAATCGCGCCGTTCGCAGTGCGGTTCACCGCCACGAGCATCTGAGCAAACAGGGCCTGCTGGAACGCGCCTTCACCTTCGCGTTTCGCGGGCTTGTCTATGCGCAGATTTGGGAAGACCCCAAAGTCGACATGGAAGCGCTGGCGATTACGCCCGATTGCCACATCGTCCAGATCGCCTCTGGCGGCTGCAACGTGCTGAGTTACCTGACGGCGAACCCGCGGGCGATTACCGCTGTCGATCTCAACACCGCGCATATCGCGCTCAATAAATTGAAACTTATCGCTGCACGCGAATTGCCCGACTACGCAGCGTTCAACCGCTTTTTCGCGCGCGCGAATTCCAAGGAAAACATCGCCGCCTACAAGCGCTATGTCCGCCCGCATCTCGACGAGCCGACGCGGCGCTATTGGGAAGGCCGCGACATGATCGGTCGGCGGCGGATCGGTGGCTTTGCCAAGGGCGTGTACAAGCGCGGTCTGCTTGGCAATTTCATTGGCGCGGCGCATTTGATCGCGAAGCTGAACGGCGTCGACCCCAAGGTGATGCTTGCCGCCAATTCGATGCAGGAACAGCGCGAGATTTTCGATCGCGACATCGCACCCGTCTTCGACAAGGCATTCATCCGCTGGCTGACCGATCAGCCTGCCTCGCTGTTCGGTCTTGGCATCCCGCCCGCCCAATATGAAGCGCTGGCGGGCGACAATAAAATGGCGGTCGTGCTGCGCGAGCGGCTCGAAAAGCTCGCTTGCGATTTCGACTTGAAGGACAATTATTTCGCCTGGCAAGCGTTCAACCGCGGGTATGGCGACGGCCCTGCCGCCTCGCTCCCGCCCTATCTTCAGGAAGCGAACTACGCCGATATCGTGGCGCGGGTGAACCGGGTCGAGGTGCGCCACGCCAATTTTGTGGAATATCTCCGCTCGATGCCCGACGCTTCGCTTGATCGCTATGTGCTGCTCGATGCGCAGGACTGGATGACCGATGAGATCCTGTCGGCATTGTGGGCGGAAATTACCCGCACCGCCAAGCCGCAGGCGCGGGTGCTGTTTCGTACAGCGGGCGTCGAGACGATTTTGCCCGGTCGCGTGCCCGATCCCATCCTTTCGCAGTGGCAGTATCTTGCCGAGGATTCGCTCGATTACACCAAGCGCGATCGTTCCTCGATCTATGGCGGCGTGCATCTCTATATACTGGGGGATTCCGCCTGAGTACCGACAGCCATGCGGGGCATATGGATGCGATCTACCGGACGCAGCGCCACTTTTACGATCTGACCCGCAAATATTATCTGCTCGGCCGTGATCGGCTGATCCGCGATCTGGCACCGCCGACAGGCGGCACCGTATTGGAGATCGGCTGCGGCACCGGTCGCAATCTGATCACCGCTGCGCGTTCGTTTCCCGATGCCCGCTATTTCGGCATCGATATTTCGGAAGCGATGCTGGAAACCGCGCGCGCCAAAGTCGCCAAGGCAGGTCTCAGCGACCGGATCACGCTGGCCCAAGGCGATGCCACTGGCTTCGATGCGCAGGCGCTGTTCGGGGTTCAGCATTTCGATCGCGTCTTTCAGAGTTACACGCTCTCGATGATCCCCGATTGGCAGGGCGCGCTGCGCGAAGGCGCATCGAAGCTTGCACCGGGCGGGCGGCTCGATGTTGTCGATTTCGGGCAGCAGGAGGGGCTCCCGGGCCCGTTCCGCTCCCTGCTTTTCGCCTGGCTTGCACAGTTCGATGTTGAGCCGCGCAAAGCCTTGCCAACGACACTCGATGCCGTCGCCAAAGGTGCTGGCCTGTCCGCGCGCTTCACGCCGTTATTCCGGGGTTATGCCTGGGCCGGACGGATCAGCGCCTGATGGTGCCGCGCACGGCCCGCATGCTCGGGTTAGCCGGCCTGCTCCCGCAATTGGCGGCGGGCTATGTGCTGCTCGAAAATAACGGCGAGTGGCATTATACCGCTCTGTCGATGGCCTATGCCTATGCGGCGCTGATTCTCAGCTTTCTCGGCGGCCTGTGGTGGGGGCTCGCCGCGCAGGCAAAGGAGGCGCCCGGCTGGATCTGGTATGCCGCCGTTGTTCCCTCGCTCATCGCCTTTGCCAGCGCGTGGCCATGGGCGACGGGGCAGACCTGGCCCGGCCCCTCAATGATCATGCTGGGTACAGCGCTGATCGCCTCGCTGGCCGTCGACTGGCAATTGCAGCGCACCGGCGTGGCACCTGCGTGGTGGCTCGGTTTGCGCGTGCCGCTATCGCTCGGGCTGGGCATATTGACGCTGTTGATCGGCCTGCGCTGACCGTCGCGCGGCCGGGGTTGTTCAGGCGGCTTTGCGCAGCTCCAGCCGGCCCCAAATCTCCACCAGCGCTTGTGTCAGCTCACGCATCATCGCTTCGGTATGCGCCGGGCCAGGCGTGAAGCGCAGCCGCTCGGTACCGCGCGGCACCGTGGGGTAATTGATCGGTTGCACATACACGCCATATTCGGCGAGCAGGATATCGGCGATGCGCTTTGCCTTCACGGGATCGCCCACCATCAACGGCACGATATGTGTCTCACCCAGCATCACCGGCAAGCCGGCGTCGGCCAGCATCGCCTTCAGCTGTGCAGCGGCGGCCTGCTGCCCCTGGCGCTCGACGCTTGATGCCTTGAGGTGGCGAATGCTGGCAAGCGCTCCGGCGACCAGCACCGGCGACAGTGACGTGGTGAAGATGAACCCCGGCGCGTAGCTGCGGATCACGTCGACAATCATCCGGTCGGCGGCGATGTAGCCGCCCATCACCCCGATTGCCTTGGCAAGCGTGCCCTCGATAATCGTCAACCGATCGGCGACGCCGCGCGCCTCTGAAATGCCACCACCCCGCGCGCCGTACATGCCAACGGCGTGCACTTCGTCGAGATAGGTCAGCGCGTTATACTTGTCAGCTAAGTCGCAGATCGCCGCAATCGGCGCGACATCGCCCTCCATCGAATACACGCTCTCAAATGCGATCAGCTTGGGCACTGCCGGATCGGCTTCCGCGAGAAGTTCCTCCAGATGCGCCACGTCATTGTGCCGGAACACGCGCTTGTCGCAGCCTGAGTGGCGGATGCCCGCGATCATCGACGCATGGTTCAGTTCGTCGGAAAAGATGATGATGCCGGGCAAAATCTTGGCCAGCGTTGCGAGCGTCGCCTCGTTCGAGACATAGCCCGAGGTGAACAGCAGCGCGGCCTCCTTGCCGTGCAGATCAGCGAGTTCGGCCTCCAGATCGACATGATAATGCGTGTTGCCGCCGATGTTGCGCGTGCCGCCAGAACCGGCGCCGACATCGTGCAGCGCATCTTCCATCGCCGCGATCACATCGGGGTGCTGGCCCATTGCGAGATAGTCGTTGGAACACCAGACCGTGATTGGCTTCGGGCCATTATGACCGGCAAAGCAGCGCGCATTGGGGAAGGCACCCTTGTTGCGAAGGATGTCGATAAAGACGCGGTAGCGCCCCTCGTCATGCAGCCGATCGATCGCCTGTGTGAAGACGCGGGTATAATCAATTCCGGCCACGGGACCCGACACTGGCACGGCTTTCAGCTCATCCTGTCGCATAATGGGCGCGCAATTAGGGCGATTTCGCATCGGATGCCAGTGAGAACGACTCTCAATCGTCCATCAAAGCCCCGTAATCGTCGGCAGGCCGAATCGTTCGAGCGCAGGCGCAAGCGCATCGGTCTGCGCATCAACCCGCGTGAAGACGGCGATGCCGGCAACAGCCTGTGCGGGCCATGACTGCCCGTCCGTCAGGAACGCCACCCGCCGCGCAATCCCTGCGCTGCCATCGACAAAGTGAACAGGGCGCGGGGTGGCGGCCGCAAGCTCAGCCTCGACCAGCGGGAAATGCGTGCAGGCATTGACGATGGTGTCGATGCGGTCGCCCCCCGGTTGATCAAACAGCCCCGCAAGCGCATCCGCGAACCGCGCCGGATCGACGTCTTCCCCCCGCAAGCGCGCTTCGGCTGCCTGCACCAGATCGGCCGATCCATAGCGAATCACCGTGCAGTCGCCAGCAAAACGCGCCGCCAGGTCATCGACATAGGGCTGGCGTACCGTCGCTTCGGTGCCGAGCACGCCGATGACCCGGCTCTTGCTGATCAGGGCCGCTGGCTTGATGGCGGGCACCGTGCCGACGATCGGCAGATCGAGTGCCGCCCTGATCGTTGCCAGCGCGATCGTGGAGGCAGTATTGCAGGCAATGACGATGAGTCGCGGCCGGTAGCGCTCGACCAGCCGCCCGAGCAAAGCGGGCACCCGTGCAGCAATATCCGCCTCGCTGCGCACCCCATAGGGAAAACCAGCCGAATCAGCGGCATAAACAACTGGCGCCATTGGCAACAACGCCCGAGTCGCGGCCAGAACCGACAGGCCACCGACGCCGGAATCGAAAAAGAGGAGCGGTCTTGCGTCCATCCGGCTGCTGATGACCGCGGGAATTGCGCTTGGCAATGCCGCGTTTATGCCTGCCTTGATGGAGGTTGTTGCACCAACAGCACGACAGGCTATCTTAGCGGTTGGATCTGAGGGCTTCCCGTTGGCTGCTGACTATCTTTGGCTCGCGCCGACCGGGGCGCTGCTTCTCGGCTATGTGCTGGGATCGATCCCGTTTGGCGTGATTCTGACACGCCTGGGCGGGGCAGGTGATCTGCGCCAGATCGGATCAGGCAATATCGGCGCCACCAACGTGCTGCGCACCGGCCGAAAGGGGCTGGCGGCGGCCACGCTCATCCTGGACGCGGCGAAAGGCGCTGCCGCTGTCCTGCTGGCTGAATGGCTTTTTCCTGGGCACGGCGTGGTCGCAGGCGCTGCTGCCTTTCTCGGCCATCTCTATCCCGTCTGGCTGGGCTTCAAGGGCGGGAAGGGTGTCGCCACCATGCTCGGCATCATCGCGGCTCTGCACTGGCCGTGCGCGCTGTTATATGCGGCCGTGTGGCTGACTTTGCTTGCCACACTGCGGATTTCGTCGGTGGCCGGCATGCTGGCAGCGGTCAGCGCGCCCGTCAGTGCAGCCTATCATGGCCGGTTCGATCTCGTCCTGCTGTTCCTCGCCCTGGCATTGCTGGTTTTGTGGAAGCACCGGGAGAATATCGACCGGCTCATCAGCGGTACCGAACCCCGGATTGGTGGCCGCAAGAGTGCCTGAACGAGCCGATGCGGACCGGCTTCGCCTTATCCGGTCCGCCAATATCGGGCCGGTCACGTATGCCCAGCTGATCGCACGCTTTGGCACAGCGGCAGCCGCGCTTGATGCCGTTCCGATGCTGGCCGCAAGGGGTGGGGGCCGAGCGCCCGTTCTTGCCGATGCACGCGCGATTGATCGCGAAATGGCACATGTCGAGCGGTTGAACGCCCGGTATCTCTTCAATGATGATCCCGATTACCCGCCTTTGCTCTCAGCGCTTGAAAACGCACCCCCTGCCCTCATCCTGCGTGGACAGCTCAGCCTGCTCGCGCGCACCGGCGTCGCCATGGTCGGCGCGCGCAACGCCTCCGCTGCTGCCTGCCGCTTCGCCCGGCAATTGGCGCACGAGCTTGCCGGCGAGGGCGTGGCGGTCATTTCCGGGCTCGCTCGCGGCATCGATACCGCAGCGCATGTTGGCGCACTTGGCGGCCAGAGCGACGGGGGCGGCACGATCGCCGTCATTGCCAGCGGCATCGACATCGTCTTTCCCCCAGAAAACGCCGCGCTGCAGGAACGGATCGCTTGTGAGGGTCTGCTGATCGCCGAGCAACCGCCCGGCACGGAGCCGCGCGCTCGCCATTTTCCCTACCGCAATCGCATCATCGCCGGGCTGGCGCTGGGAACGGTGGTGGTGGAGGCGGCGCCAAAATCCGGCTCGTTGATTACAGCCCGGCTCGCAGCCGAGGCGGGCCGCGAGGTAATGGCGGTTCCCGGCAGCCCGATCGACCCGCGCGCGCAAGGGTGCAATGGGTTGATCCGCGACGGCGCGACCCTGGTGCAAAACGCCGCCGACATTCTGGAACAGATTCGCCCGATAGACCATCGCATGGTCCGCACGCCGACCAGTGCTTTTGGCGCTTCTCCCATCGATGATGCCTCGGACGCTGATCGATACGCACTCACATCACTGCTTGGCCCTGTGGCTGTCTCGGTCGACGAGCTGGTCCGCCAGTCGGGCCTAAGCCCGGCGATCGTGCAGACGGTATTGCTCGAACTGGAGCTCGCCATGCGACTGGAGCGACATGCCGGCGGTCGGATCAGTCTTATAGCATAACCATTCCTTGCTTGATCCCAGCTTGACGAAGCGGCATCGCCCTCGCCACCCTCGCGCGTACACGTAAGGACGCTTTACCCCCATGCAGCTTGTCATCGTCGAATCGCCCGCCAAGGCGAAGACCATCGAGAAATATCTGGGCAGCGATTACCGCGTGCTCGCCAGTTACGGTCATGTCCGCGATCTGCCCGCGAAGGACGGGTCAGTCGACCCCGATCATGATTTTGCGATGGAATGGGAAAACTACGCCGACAAGGCCAAGCAGCTGAAGGCGATCACCGATCTGGCCAAGACCGCCGACCGTCTGATCCTGGCGACCGACCCTGACCGTGAGGGCGAGGCGATTTCGTGGCATGTGCAGGAAGTGCTGCGCGCCAAGAAGGCACTGCCCAAGGACGTCCAGCGCGTGACCTTCAACGCGATCACCAAGGCGACGGTGACCGAAGCGATGAAGCATCCGCGCGAGCTCGACACCGACCTGATCGATGCGTACCGGGCACGGCGCGCGCTCGATTATCTGGTGGGGTTCACGCTGTCGCCGGTCTTGTGGCGCAAGCTGCCCGGGGCGAAATCGGCCGGGCGCGTGCAATCAGTAGCGCTGCGGCTGATCGTCGAGCGCGAGCGCGAGATCGATGTGTTCGTACCCCAGGAATATTGGTCGATCACCGCCGACATGGAGCATGACGGCACGCCGTTTACCGCGCGGTTGACCAAGTGGCGCGGCGACAAGATCGATCGCCTCACGATCGGCAAGGAGGGCGACGCGCTTGCCGCCAAGGCCGATGTCGAGGCCGGGCGCTTCTCGGTCGCCTCGGTCGAGACCAAGCCTGCGACGCGCAACCCGCCGCCGCCCTTCACCACCTCCACGCTGCAACAGGAAGCCGCGCGCAAGCTCGGCTTTTCGGCCGATCACACCATGCGGGTGGCCCAAAATCTCTACGAAGACGGCGCGATCACCTATATGCGCACCGACGGCGTGCAGATGGATTCGAGCGCGATTTCCGCCGCGCGGGCAGCGGTCGCGAACCGCTATGACGCGAGCTATGTCCCCGACAAACCGCGCCAGTATCAAACCAAGGCCAAGAATGCGCAGGAAGCGCATGAGGCAATCCGCCCCACCGATTTCGGCAAGGACAAGACAGGATCGGGCGACCATGCCCGGCTCTACGACCTGATCTGGAAGCGCGCGCTCGCCAGCCAGATGGCGTCGGCGCGGATGGAGCGCACCACGATCGAACTGGTCGATGGCAGCGGCCAGCATGGGCTGCGCGCGACCGGCCAGGTCGTGCTCTTCCCCGGTTATCTAGCGCTGTACGAAGAAGGGTCTGACGACACCGCCGACGAGGAAGCGCGCCGCCTGCCACGGCTGCGCGAGGGCGATGCGCCCGCCAAGAAAGCGGTCAACGCCGAACAGCATTTCACCCAGCCGCCGCCGCGCTTTTCGGAAGCCTCGCTGGTCAAGCGGCTGGAGGAGCTCGGCATCGGGCGCCCCTCCACCTATGCCTCGATCATCAAGACGCTCAAGGACCGCGCCTATGTGCGGGTCGAGAAGAACCGCTTCTTCGCCGAAGAAAGCGGGCGGCTGGTGACTGCATTCCTCGAGCGCTTCTTCGAGAAATATGTCGGCTATGATTTCACCGCAGGCCTTGAGGACGAGCTTGACGAAGTATCGGGCGGCCGCGCGCAGTGGCAGGCGGTGCTCGACGCCTTCTGGAAGGATTTCAAGCCGCGCACGACCGAGGTGATGGACTTCAAGCCCTCCGAAGTGACGGCCGAGCTGGACACGTTCCTGGAGCCCTATCTTTTTCCGGCGAAGGAAGACGGATCGGACCCGCGCCTGTGCCCCAATTGCCATGTCGGGCGGCTGGCGCTGCGCGGCGGAAAATTCGGTGCGTTTGTTGCCTGCTCCAACTATCCGGAATGCAAATATACCCGCCGTTTCGCGCAGCCGGGTGGCGGCGAGGGCGACGATACCGGGCCGGAAGTGCTGGGCACCGATCCCGAGACCGGGCTTGAGGTATCGAAGCGCTCAGGGCGGTTCGGGCCCTATGTCCAATTGGGCGACGGCAAGGAAGCCAAGCGCGGCTCGATCCCCAAGGATCTGCCGGGCGAGCTTGATCTGGAATGGGCGCTAAAGCTGATCAGCCTGCCGCGCACCATCGGCCTGCACCCCGAAACCGGCGAGCCGATCACCGCGTCGATCGGGCGCTATGGGCCGTATCTGGCGCATAACGGCAAATATGGGCGGCTGACGTCCACGGCAGAAGTGTTCGAAACCGGCATGAATGCTGCCGTGGTGAAGCTCGCGGAGGCGGCAGCGGGCGGCGGACGGCCGCAGCGCGGTGCGCAGGCGCCGCTCAAGGTGCTTGGCGCCCACCCGCGCACTGAGTTGGAGATCAAGCTGATGGAGGGGCGCTATGGCCCCTATGTCACCGATGGGACCACCAATGCGACGATCCCCAAGACAATCGACAAGGATCAGTTGACGCTGGAGGAAGCCGCGCAGCTGATTGACGCGCGGGCATCGGCATTGCCTGCCAAGAAAGGCAAAAAGCCGGCAAAAAAAGCGGCAAAGAAACCAGCAGCGAAAAAAGCGCCCGCCAAAAAGGCGGCTGCAAAGACCTGAGAACCAGCCCGGTCAGCCCAAAATCGGCCGCAATACCGTCACGACCAGCCACCCGGCGAGCCCCAGCAAGATCAGCAATGTCCCGACAATGCCGATCGAGCGCGCCGGTCCTGGCGGGCCAGGTGGGTTGAACAGGCCTATGGCGTTCAGCATCCGGCAGGCGACAAAGCCGCCGGCAAGGCCAGCCAGAATGGTAAAATCCACGCCGCTCGCTTCGAGCATGGCAATCAGCGTAATGCCGATCGGCATATATTCGGCCAGATTGCCGTGTGCGCGGACTGATGAGGTCAGGTCTTGATGCCCGCCATCGCCAAACGGGGCGGCATATTTCATCCGCAGCCGAATAGTATTCAGCGCCAGCATGACCAGCAGCACGGCGAGGGCCGAAGCGGTCAGCGCGGTAATGATCAGATGCATGGTAGCCCCCCATTTGGTTCGGGGCCGAATCTACACGCTGCAATCGCCGGGGTAAATCAGGCGGCGCGGCGGCTCGTTGATTGCAGGAACGCGCGGGCGGCACGCTGCGCCTCTGCGATTTCTCGTGCGGTCATGTCTTCGGCAATATCGGCGCGGCATTTCTGCGCTGCCTCGCTGCCGGCAACGGCCGCCAGATTAAACCATTTATGTGCCTCGATCAGGTCGATGCCGACGCCGGCCGCACCGGTCGAATAGACGATCCCCAGATCATAGCAGGCGCTGTAATCACCCCGCGCCGCATCAGCGATCCGGCTTTCGATCAGGAACGTTGCGCTCTTTAGGCTATTGCCCATTTTCGCCACCCCTTGTTACCCGTTTTTGGGTTGCCCCCATTTGGCGACTCGGAGTTTTGGGCAAAGAGCTTCAACAAATGGTTAACGTGGTTAACCTTGTTCGATAACCTCGACCGCGATGTTGTCGATCAGCCGGGTACCAGCGATTTTCGCTGCAGCGATCAGCCGCGCAGGGGCGGTTAGCGCCGCCAGCGGCGCCAGCGTGGCCGCATCGACCAGCGCGACATAATCGACGGTATCGAAACCGCCCGTCAGCAGCGCCTGCTCAGCGGCTGCCAGCGCTGCTGCAACCTCGCCGCCCTTGCCAATCGTTCGTGCCGCCACCCCCAGCGCGCGGGGCAGCGCAACCGCGCGGGATCGGTCCTCTGGCGCCAGGTAAGCATTGCGCGAAGACAGCGCCAATCCATCATCGTCGCGCTGCGTCGGCACGCCGATGATTTCGATGCCGAAATCCAAATCCGACACCATTCGCCGAATGACCTGCAGCTGCTGGTAATCCTTCTCCCCAAACAGCGCGATGTCGGGCCGAACCTGGTTGAAAATTTTGGCCACCACGGTCGCAACGCCGTCAAAATGGCCGGGCCGGGC
>JBBQHG010000036.1:0-16965 GCA_038323755.1 Sphingomonadales bacterium | reverse complement strand
GGAAGATGTGGCGCAAGAGGTGATGGCACGGTTGTGGCAACATGCCGCGCGCTGGCGAGTCGGCGGGCCCGGCATTGCGGCGTGGCTCAACCGGGTTGCCGTCAATGCCTGTCTCGATCGCCTGCGCAAGCGGCGGTTGGTGAGCGACGAGGGCATGCCCGAACGCGCCGACGAAGCGCCCCTGGCCGATGCGCTGATCGACGCTGATCAGACCCGGGCAGCGGTGGTGGCCTGTGTTGCAGCGCTGAGCGATCGGCAACGTGCCGCAATCGTCCTGACCTATTATGAGGATCTGTCGAATATCATGGCCGCAGACGCGATGGAGATGAACATCAAGGCGTTCGAATCGCTGCTCCACCGTGCGCGCCAGTCGCTTGCGGCATCGTTGCGCCGTGCCGGGGTTGTCGCTGCAGCGGAGGCGGTCGCATGAGCACAACCTTCACCGCCGATATCGCCTTAGCGCTCGACCAATTCGATGTTCCGCCGCCCAGTGCTGGATTTTTCGATCGGCTGACTGCCATCGCCCAAACCGAGCCGGCCGTGCTCCCGCCGCATCGCCCCCGGTTTCGCACGACCATGCGCGGACGCTGGATGACGCGCGGCGCCGTGGTTGTGCTGGCATTTGGCGTGGCGAGCGCAACGGCGGCGGCCACTGGCGTCTTCCACGCAATCGGGTTCGATATCCCCGCCATTGCCCAATTTGTCGCGCCAGCACCCGTCAAGCGCGCGGCCACCCCGAAGCATAGGCATCACCCGGCAAAGCCAATCGCTGCGCCGCCGCCTGCAGTCGCTGTCGCCAAGGCAGCGCCCACGCCGCCGATGATGCTGACCCGCGAGGAGCGTCGGGCGCGCTTCAGGGCGCTACCGATGCCGGTGCGCGCGGTGATGATCGAGCGGCGCGTTACCCGCATCCAGCGTCGGCTGGCCTGGCAGGGGATCGATGCCCCGCGCGCGGCGATCCGCGCGCGCGTCGAGGAACGATTGGGGCAGAGCGACTTGCCCACCGGCAGTGACAGGGAACGCCGGGCGCAGCTGCGCGCGGCCGTGCTTGCCGCCGCGCCCGGCACGCTGCCGCCAAGGCTTGAACGCTGGCGCTGGCGTATCATGGCGCGGCAGGCGCGCGCGGAACGTATTTGGACACCGCCTGTCCCCGAGGCGGTGAGCGATACACCGACCGGCAATGCCAGCCAGCCCGCTGTCGAGCAGGCGCCGATCGACCCGCCACCCGCACCGCAATAGTCAGCACACCTGGTCTGGCGACCTAGGCCGGAGACTCATAAAAAGCGGCCTTTCGGCTAGCGCCCCACTTGCTGGCGGTCCGCTTTCCGAGCAAGCTTGCGTGATGAAACGACTGGTTAGCAGCAAGCCACCTTCGGAGAAGCGGATTGGCGGGCGTGTGAGGGTTAGGTCGGACCGCGCGGTCGATGCTGCGCAGCTATTTGAGGCAAGCGGTTTCGCGCCCATCTACGTCGAGCATCGAGATGACGGTGACGTTTCCTTTTGGTTCGGGAAAGAGGCAAAGGATGTGCTGTATCGCATCGCAACCTGCATCCCGCGCGAGTTCTATGCCGTCCAAGCAGTGGTGGTTGGCAACGATCCGCCCTTCGCGCCGCAGACCGGGAATGACAGCTAACCACCAGTTTCTGTCGTCTAGCTATCGTACGGTGAGCGGTCGTTTATGGGGTCACGACCTAGTTCGACCAGTAGACATATTCCTGGCCCTTTTTCCACGGCGTCTTGAGGGCCACGTCGATTCGCACCGGCCCTTCGATCAGCGCTGGCCAGAGCGGCTTGGCCTGTTCGCGGTCATGCGCGGCGATCATCGCGCGCATGGCCGCCACGCGCGCCGGCTCGCTCGCTGCCAGATTATGCTGTTCGGTCGGGTCGATCGCCAGATTGTAGAGCCATGCCTTGTTGGGCCGCCCTGCGGTCTGCAGCTTCCAGTCACCGGCGCGCACCGCCTTGTTCTCGCCCGATCGCCAGAACAGCCTTTCCTGTGTCGGGCCAGCCTTGCCGGTCTCTGCCATGGCGAGCAGGCTTACCCCGTCCATCGCCCGGTCGGTCGGTACGGGCACACCCGCCGCCGCTGCAATCGTGGCGAAGATGTCGAGATGGTGCGCCGGCCCCGCCAGCCGCGTCTCCGGCTTGATCTTGCCCGGCCAGCGCAGGAAGAAGGGCACGCGCAACCCGCCTTCGAAATAGGTCGCCTTATAGCCGCGGAACGGCGCGTTGCTGTCGGGAATGCCGGTGTACCAGGCCGCGCCATTGTCGCTGGTGAAGATAACCAGCGTGTTGTCGTCAATCCCCTCGTCCTTCAGCGTCTGCAACACCTGGCCGATGTCGCGGTCGAGTTGGCGCACCATCGCGCCATAGACGCGCTGGGTCTTGTCCTTGATCTGCGGCAACGCGTCGTAATCGGCCCTGGTCGCCTGCAGCGGCGTGTGCGGCGCGTTATAGGCCAGATACATGAAGAAGGGCCGGTTGCGATTTGCCTTGATGGCCTGCACCGCATTGTCGGTCCAGTAATCGGTCAGATGCCCCTTGGGGGCAAAGCGCGGCCCACCATTCCACTTCACCGCATAGGGAAGATTGGCCCATAGGAACGGATCGATCGGGTCCCAGGGCAGTGTGGCGTTGACGACATCGGGTGACGACGGATCACGGTACATGCCGCCGCCGATCAGAAATCCCAGTGCCTCGTCGAACCCCTGCCCGGTGGGCTGGAGCGGCTTCGCCTCGCCCAGGTGCCATTTGCCGATCTGGATCGTGTGATAACCATTGCCCTTCAGCAGATCTGCAATCGTGATCTCGTTATGTGGCACGCCCATTTGGGCGGGGTCGATCGTATCCTTCACCCGCTCCTCATGGAAGATCGCCGGCGGGCCATCGGTGCCTTCCGAATGCTCGGCCAGGCTGCGGGCGAATATCGTCGGTACCCCGGTGAACTCGAAACCATAACGCGTCGGATATCGCCCGGTCATGATCGCGGCGCGCGACGGGCTGCAGGTGGCGTTCCCGGCATAGCCGATGTCGAAACTTGCGCCCTGATGGCCGATCGAATCGATATTGGGGGTCGGCACCGCACCCCCGGCAATGCCGCCACCGAAGAAGCTGATATCGTTATGCCCCAGATCATCGGCGAGGATGATGATCACATTGGGCGGGCGCGGCCCAGTGGGCACGCTTGCAGGGCCCTGAGCCCAGGCGACGGGATGATTGGGCTGGATCGGATCGCGCCACGCGCTGATCAGCCCGGGCAGATAGATTTTGTAGCGCTGGAAAGCGGCATAGCCACCCGCCCCGAGCACGGCCAGCAGGACCAGTCCTATGATGAGTCGCTTCATCGTTCTTCCCCCGCGTGCCGCATGCATCTTGCCAAATGACACTCCAAACGCCAATAGTTATCTTGAGCGGTCCGGCTCCGGGGGGATGAAGCACATGAGTCAGGCGATATCGCGGGGCTTTTTGGCGCTTGCCGGGCTGCTCGCCCTGCTGCTCTGGGCAATGGTGTGGTTTGATCAGGCGCGCTTTGCCGCAGAACTGGGGCCCGTCGCGACCAGCCCGCTTGCTGCTGCCACGCTGCGGGCGGATATCGGCGGCTTCTTTGCTGCCTGGGCGGTCGGTGCTTTGGTGGCAGCATGGCGGGCCGAGCCACATTATGTCCTGCTGCCGATGCTGTTACTGGCGCTGGCCTTTGTCGGCCGTGTCTACAGCTATGCGCTGACCGGGGACGCGGCCATCATTCCGCCGATGGCGGCGGAGGCCGTGTTGTTCTGGGCCATGGTTTTAGCACGCCGGGCGCTCGCGCAGCGATAGCGGCCGTTGGGGGCTGGCGCCTGCGCTGCTCAATCAGGCGCCAGCGTGCGTGCCAGCACGACGAAGACCAGATCATCGCGCCGCGGCTGCCCGAATCGCTCGTCTCCGTAGGGGAACGGCCGTTCCTCGCCGGTCAGTCGATAGCCGCGGCGCTGATAGAAGCTGATCAGTTCCTGGCGTTGGCGGATGACGGTCAGTTCCATCTGCGTTGCAGCGAAGCGCGCGCGTGCGGCTGCCTCGGCCGCCAGGATCAGCTGCTTGCCCAGCCCTTTGGCCTGGCTCGACGGATCGACCGAGAGCAGCCCGAGATAGCTCAGGCCGCCGCCTTGATCGGTGATTTCGACACACCCTGTGAGCTTTCCCGGCTCGGCGATGGCCAGCAGCACGCAGTGGCGGGGATCGGCCAGGCTGTCGCCAAGCGCCGCGATATCGGTGCGCTGCCCGTCCAGCAGATCGGCCTCATGGGTCCAGCCACCACGTGCGGTCGTGCCGCGATACGCGCTTTCGACCAGCGCATGCAGCGCGGGCAGGTCATCGGCCGTTGCCGGGCGAATCGCTATCGTCATGCCTTGGCATCCTCAATGAAAAGACCCGGCCCAATGAAAAGACCCGGCGCGCTGGTTGCGCACCGGGTCCCTTTAACGTGTCCATCAGCAGTGCCTGGTGGGCTTACTGCATCGGCGCCAGATTGACCGCAGCAAACTTGCCGCGACGATCGACTTCCAGCTCGAACTCGAGCCGGTCACCTTCGTTGAGCGTCGGCATGCCCGCGCGCTCTACGGCACTGATATGTACAAAGGCATCGGGCTGGCCGTCATCGCGCTGAATGAAGCCGAAGCCCTTCATCGCATTGAAGAACTTGACCGTACCGGTCGCCTTTTCGCCCGTCAGCTGACGTTGCGGACCACCGGCACCGGCGCCGCCGCGGGGGGCACCCGGGCCAGCATCACGATCGCGCGGCGGGCCGCGGTCTTCGACCGGGAGCGGTTCGCCATCGATCTTCAGGTCGGTTGCGGAAATCCGGCCGCCACGGTCGACCAGCGTGAAGCCAAGGGGCTGCCCTTCGGCCAGGCCGGTCAGGCCAGCCTGCTCGACAGCGCTGATATGGACGAAAACATCTTCGCCGCCATCATCGCGAACGACGAAGCCGAAGCCCTTTTGTCCATTGAAAAACTTGACGACGCCCGTGCCTTCGCCAACGACCTGGGGCGGCATACCGCGTCCACCGCCGCCGCCGGGAGGGCCGCCGAAGCCGCCACCGCCGCCGCTGCGGAAACCGCCGCCGCCGCCGCCACCGCCGAAGCGATCACCGCCGCCACCAAACCGGTCGCCGCCACCGCCGCCGAAGCGATCACCGCCGCCACCGAAACGGTCGCCACCGCCGAACCCGCTGTCGAAACCGCCTTCGCCGAAGCCATCGCGTTTGTCTTTGCCACGCCCGCCACGATCGCCGCGGCGCCCTTTATCGAAACTCATGCCCTGTTCGTCTTCCCGGTTCGCCCATAACACATGCAAGAACCCGAGCGTCGGACGACGAACGCAGGTCTCCGGGCGCTCCTCTGCTTGCGCCACCTGTTGTGCATAACGCAAAAGCCGTCGCTTCGCGAACAAATTCGTCGCGGGCAGAGTCGGTTGACCATGGGCGTTGCCCGCCCTGACGATTTGGTTCCGCAGATGGTTGCAACAGAAAGCATTGAGCAGCTTGGCATTCGGGTCTAGGCGACGCTGATGACCGTCTATTTGCATGAAGAAGACCTGCCCGAAGGCGTGTTCGCCGCGGGTGCCGCAATCGCTGTCGATACCGAGACGATGGGGCTGATTACGCCGCGCGACCGGCTCTGCGTGGTGCAGCTGTCGGATGGGGGCGCTGACGAGCATCTGGTCCGCTTTGGACCGGATAGTGATTATGCCGCGCCGCATCTGCGCGCGTTGCTTGCCGATCCGGCCAGGTTGAAGCTCTATCATTTCGCCCGATTCGATCTGGCCGCGATCCGCCATTATCTGGGTGTGGTTGCCGCACCGGTTTATTGCACCAAGATCGCCTCGCGGCTGGTGCGCACCTATACCGACCGTCACGGGCTGAAGGAGCTGGTGCGCGAACTGCTTGGCCAGGAAGTGTCCAAGGCGCAGCAATCGTCCGATTGGGGATCGCCGACGTTGACTGAGGCGCAGAAGGATTATGCCGCCTCGGATGTCCGTTATCTCCACGCCATGAAGGCCGAGCTGGATCTCCGCCTGGTCCGCGAAGGCCGGATGGCGCTGGCGCAGTCCTGCTTCGATTTCCTCCCCGCCCGCGCCGAGCTCGATCTTGCCGGTTGGCCAGAGGTCGACATCTTCGCTCATGTCTGAACGCGCGCTCCGCGAACGGTCGGCGCGCCAGCTCTGGGCCGCGCCCGGCGGCCGTCATGACCGTGTCGTGGAGATGTCCCGCGTCGGGCTGCCGGTGCTGATTGGTGTGCTGGCGGCGTTTCTGGTGATGGCACCGCTCACGATGAGCGGTGATGTCAGCTTTCTGCTCGACAAGAACAAGGTGGAAGTGGCCAAGGAGCGGCTGCGCATCCAGTCGGCGCTCTATCGTGGTGCCGATGAGAAGGGCCGGGCCTTCTCGCTGCGGGCGGGCTCTGCCGTTCAGAAAAGCTCGGCCGAGCCGATCGTTCGGCTGTCCACCCTTGCCGCTCAGATCAGCCTGCCGGACGGGCCGGCGAACCTCAACGCCGATACCGGGCGCTATGACATGGCGCGTCAGCAGGTGATGGTCGACGGGCCGATCCATTTCACCGCAGCCAATGGCTATGACCTCAAGACCAATGATGCCACGCTCGACCTCAAGACCCGCAAGCTCCAGAGCGGCGGCGCGGTGACAGGGGTCGTCCCGCAGGGGCGCTTCAGCGCAGACAAGATGAACGCCGATCTTGAAACGCATGTCGTCACGCTTGATGGCAATGCCCGCTTGCGGATCGTGCCGCGAAGGACGAGATAGGCGCCATGCTGATCCGTTCTTCCTTTGCCGTCGCTCTGATCCTGGCTGCCGGGCCGGCGCTGGCGCAGACCCGTCATGACTCCGCGGCGCCCATCGATTTCGGCGCTGACCATATCGAGCTGCAGGACAAGGCCAACCGCGCCATCCTGTCTGGCAGCGTCACCGTCCGCCAGGCGGAGATGACGTTGAGCGCTGCGCGGATGACCGTCGCCTATACCGGTCAGGTCGTCGACGGCAGCCCGCAGGTCTCGCGGCTCGACGCGTCAGGCGGGGTGACCATCACCCGGCCCGATCAGTCGGCACGCAGCCAATATGCAGTCTATGATCTGCAACGGCGCGAAGTCATCATGCTCGGCAATGTGTCGCTGGTGCAGGGCGGTAATCCGGTCAGCGGCGGCCGGCTTCGGATCAATCTCGACACCGGCAAGGCCTATCTCGATGGCGGCGGGGCGGTAGCCAATGGGCAGGCGGGCGGCATTACCAACACCGGCGGCCGCGTGACGGGCCGATTCTCGGTGCCGAAGCGCGACAAATAGCAGCCCTTTCGCGGGGACTTGCCGCAGTCGGGCTTTCCCCTGCAGTCACAATCGGGCAAAAGCGCCGGGGCGAGCATGCACAAAGCTTGCCAAGCGCCGATCGGCAAGATGTCGTTAACCATTTCCTGCGAGCACTAGGGCTGCATCATGGATGATATCACCACCCTGTCAGCTGCGGCGCCAATCGCCGACCTGTCTGCGATGACCGGCCTTTCGGTCGTGTCGATTGCCAAGGCTTATGACAAACGCCCGGTGCTGTCCGATGTGTCGGTATCGGTGGGTCCTGGAGAGGTCGTCGGGCTGCTCGGCCCCAATGGCGCCGGCAAAACGACGTGCTTTTATTCAGTGATGGGCCTGGTCAAACCCGATTCGGGCCGCATCATGCTCAATGGCGAAGATATCACCGGCCTGCCCATGTATCGCCGCGCGATTCTGGGGCTGGGCTATCTGCCACAGGAAACCTCCATCTTTCGCGGCCTGTCGGTTGAAAAGAATATCCTCACCGTGCTCGAACTGGCGGAGCCGGATCCCGCGGCCCGGCAGCGCCGGCTCGATGAGCTGCTTGAGGATTTCGGGCTGACCAAATTGCGCGATGCGCCCGCCATGGCGCTGTCAGGCGGCGAACGTCGCCGTGCCGAAATCGCCCGCGCGCTGGCGGCGGACCCGTCGATCATGCTGCTCGACGAGCCCTTTGCCGGCATCGACCCGATCTCGATCGCCGACATTCGCGATCTCGTCATCGCGCTCAAGAATCGCGGCATCGGTGTGCTGATCACTGATCACAATGTCCGCGAAACCCTCGAAATCGTCGACCGCGCCTATATCATCTATGACGGTCGCGTGCTGTTCACCGGATCGCCCGACGAGCTGGTTGCCGACGCCAATGTCCGCCGCCTGTATCTGGGCGAGGGTTTCTCGTTGTAACCGCGATGGGGTTAGGCCCACGCCTCGATCTGCGGCAATCGCAATCGCTGGTGATGACGCCCCAGCTGCAGCAGGCCATTCGCCTGCTCGCGCTATCGAACCTTGAGGTTGAAGGCTTCATTGCCGAAGAGATCGAGCGCAACCCGCTGCTCGAATCCAGCGCACCCGATGATGACGGCCCAACGCTGGAACGCGAGGCGGTCAGCGCACTCCCGAGCGAACCGGCCAGCGCCGATACACTCATCATGGGCGGCGACACTGCGGGTGAAGCGTCGCTCGACGTCGATTTCTCGGCTGAGACATTCCACCATGACAGTGTCGCCGATGGCGCCGGGATGGATGGCTCGCTCGGCATGAATGCAGCCAGCGGCAGTGGATCGGCGAGCGAGGACGGCCCTGATTTCGACAGCTTTACCGCGCGCGACATCAGCCTGGCCGATCATTTGCTGGCGCAGGCCGGGCCCGTCCTCGACGGCGTCGACGCCTTTATCGCCGCACACATCATCGATCAGATCGATGAGTGCGGCTATCTGACGGTTCCCTTGCTCGAAATCGCCAACCGGCTTGGCGTCCCGCTTGCGCGCGTCGAGGCGGTGCTCGGCGTCGTCCACACCTTCGATCCCACCGGCGTTGGCGCGCGCGATCTTGCCGAATGCCTCGCGCTGCAGGCCAAGGAGGCGGATCGCTATGATCCTGCGATGGCGCGCCTCATCGACAATCTCGATCTGCTCGCGCGTGGCGAACTTGGTCGGCTCAAGCGGCTCTGCGGGGTCGATGACGAGGACATGGCCGACATGATCCGCGAATTGCGCGATTATGATCCCAAGCCGGGCTGTCGCTTTGGCGGTGAGGCGGCACAGGCGGTGGTGCCCGATCTGTTCATCGCGCGCCGCAAGGAAGGCTGGGCGATCGAGATCAACGCCGCCACGCTGCCGCGCCTGCTCGTCAACCGCAGTTATTATACCGAGCTTTCGACGGGCCCGCAGGACAAGACGAGCAAGGCCTGGCTCAGCGACATGCTCGCCAGCGCCAACTGGCTGGTGAAGGCGCTCGACCAGCGCCAGCGCACGATCATCAAGGTCGCGACCGAGATCGTGAAGCAGCAGGAGGCATTTTTTCTCAAAGGCGTCGCGCATTTGCGCCCGATGACGCTCCGGCAAGTCGCAGACGCGATCGACATGCACGAATCGACTGTCAGCCGCGTGACCAGCAACAAATATCTCAGCTGCGACCGCGGGCTCTATGAGCTGAAATATTTCTTCACCTCGGCAATTCAATCGGCCGATGGTGGCGATGCCGTGTCGGCCGAAGCCGTGAAAAGTGCGATCAAGGCACTGATTGCGGGCGAGGATGCCAGGTCGATCCTGTCGGACGATACGCTTGTCGATCTGCTGAAGGCCAAGGGCTTTGACATTGCGCGCCGCACGGTCGCCAAATATCGCGAGTCGCTGGGCATTGGCAGCAGCGTGCAACGTCGCCGTGCCAAGGCATTGGAAGGAGCAGCATGATCATCGTCACCGGTACCGCAACCGCGCGGCCCGACAGTTTCGAAGCGCTGCTCCAGGCCAGTCTGGATCATGTCCAGCGGTCGCGCGCCGAGGATGGCTGCATCAGCCATGCCGTTCATATCGATGCAGAAGACCCGATGACCCTGTTCTTCTTCGAACAATGGCGAGACATGCCCGCGCTGCATGTTCATTTTCTTCAGCCGGGATCGGGCGAATTCATGGCGGCGATGAAGGCCTATGCCAGTCGCCCCGGCACGCTCGACATCGTCGACGCGACGCCGGTCAAGCGCTGAGGCGCTGCGATCAGCGCTGGCTGGAGCCCCAATATGGGTGCGATATGTTGCGATCCCGGTGCCTTTTTACCGATCGACAATGTTTTTTGGGCACATCAGGCCAATGGAACCCTATTTCGACATCGACGTGGATGTGCCGCGCCATCTGGTCCTCATCCGCATGGGCGGCTTTTTCGGGCCCGAAGCGATCGAGCGATTCACCCGCGCGCGCAATGCGGCGCACGCCCGGCTGCAATGCGGCCCGCATGAGCACATGACGCTGAACGACGTCAGCGGCATGAGCATTCAGTCGCAAGAGATGGTCACGGCGTTCCAGCGCCTGCTCGCCGACCCGACGCACCGCTCACGCAAGCTGGCCTTTGTCCACGCCTCCACCTTGGCGCGCATGCAACTGCAGCGTGCGGCATCGTCGCGCCATGTCGCCTATTTCCGCACCGCCGCGCAAGCCGAAGCCTGGCTGTTCAGCGAAGACGATGCCGCGCTGCCGGCCCCAGCCAGAGCCGCGACCGGCTAATCATCTTCATCCTCAAAGCCGAGCAAGGCCAGCGCGCGCGCCTTGATCTGGTGGGTCTCGCACCAATGGACCAGCGCCTCCTCGCGGCCATGGGTGACCCAGACTTCCCGGGGCGCGATTTCGGTCAGGGTGGCGGTCAGTTCGTCCCAGTCGGCGTGATCGCTGAGGATCAGCGGCAGCTCGACCCCGCGCTGTACCGCGCGCTGGCGCACCCGCATCCAGCCGCTCGCCATCGCCGTGATTGGATCGGGCAGGCGGCGCGACCAGCGGTCCTGCAGCGCAGACGGCGGCGCGACGATGATATGGCCCATCATGTCCGCCTTGGTCGCGTCGGTCGCTGGGCGGAGTTCGCCCAGGTCGACGCCGTGTGCGACGTACAGGTCGCACAGGCGCTGCATCGCGCCGTGGATATAGATGGGCGCGGCATGCCCCCGATCGCGCAGTTCGCGGATCACCCGCTGCGCCTTGCCCAATGCATAGGCGCCGACCAGCACGCAACGCTCCGGATTGGCATGGAGTGCCGCCATCAGCTTGTCGATTTCGTCGCCGGTATCGGGATGGCGGAAAACGGGGAGGCCAAAGGTGGCCTCGGTAATGAACACGTCGCATTTGACGGGCTCGAACGGCGCGCAGGTGGGGTCGGCGCGGCGCTTGTAATCACCCGAGACGATCACCGTCTCGCCGCGATGCTCGAGCACGATCTGCGCGGATCCCAGCACATGCCCGGCGGGTACAAACCGCACGCGCACCTCACCCATCACCAGCTGTTCGCCATAAGCGACGGACGTGCCCGCCTGCGGCCCATAGCGCGCATCCATGATCGCCAGAGTCTCGCGCGTCGCCCACACCGCACCATGCCCACCGCGCGCATGATCGGCATGGCCGTGTGTGACGAGCGCGCGGGGCGACGGGCGCGAGGGGTCAATCCACGCATCGGCGGCGGGGATATAGATGCCGTGCGGATGCGGGTCGATCCAGTCGCCAAGCTTGGTCATGGTCGGGATATGGCGACGATCCTGCCGGTAGGAAAGCCTGCCGCTCGGTGCTGTATGGTCGGCGCTGAACAGGCGCACGATGTCCCCCACCGGTTCATCGACGAATGTCGTGGGGTATTTGACGACGAACCTGTCCGTCGCGCGCGCGTCGAGCCCGGGGTGAATTGCGGCTGACGATCGGCATTGGATCAAGCCGACAAGATTCGTTGGGGAAGGCGTGTGGCCAACAGCTGTTGCTTAGGGGGGGCAGACGAGCGGATGCCCCCGGCGCGCGTCGATCAGGTCAACAGGCCCAGCGTCCAGCAAACCCCAACAACCACCCACGCCCAGGGCCAATGCCGTCCGTGACCGGCGTTGCGGCGCGCGCTCCAGCTATAGGCCGATAGCCCCAACAGCACGATGGTGCCTTCGCCCCAGCCGGACACCCCGCCGAAGATCGATCGGAATCCGAGCGCCGTCTCGCCCATTGGCCAGAGACGGATATCAGGGGCGTGACTGAGCAGATCGAGCAACAGATGCGAATAGACGCCAATGGCCAGGATCAATGCTGTCCGCCATCCCGCGCGCATAAACGGCGCAGCGAACATCCCCGCCCATACCAGGCCCATCGCGAGCGAATGCGTCCAGGGAATGTCGAGCACGCCTGGCCTGGGATCGGTTCCCTCGACCCCCAGCATGACGGCGACCCCGAACACCAGGTCGACCAGCCCGGCTGCCGTCAGCAAGGCCCAAGTCGGCGTCGCGGGGCGCACCGCCTTGAGCGCCAGTCCGGTCGCAAAATGCCCGGCATACATGTTACGCCCTGCCCTGGTTGCGATGCGGCCGGTCAAGCCAGGCAAGCAAGGGAACGGGGATGGCAAAGACCACGATATTGATGATGCCGTTGATTAAGGCGGGGTCGGTCATGGGCTGATCCTCGACGAGGGCGTGGTCTGGACGGGCGTGCGCGCTGCGCTGAGCGATCATCCGTTTTGGCAGCGGGGAAGGTCAGCGGGGGCACGGTTGAGGTGAAAGGTCTGGCCGAACATCCTGATGCCGCGATAGCCGCGCTCGACGATGTGGTTCGGTTCGACCTTGGTAAAATCTAGGTCATAGGTCGCACCGCCGCCGGGGGTGTAAATCTTGCCGCCTTCCCAAGTGCCCTTGGGGGTCGGTTTCAGGCCGGTGATGAACTCCATCCCGCAAAGCGCCCGCGTCCGCAGCGCCGCGTTGGGGTTTTTGCTGTCAATCAATGGCTTGCCGTCATGCGTCCGATCGGCCTTGAACCATGAGAAGCGCCCGCACAGTGCCGGGCCGCAGCGATAGAGCTCAACCGCTGACTCGCCATCTTCGAACAACCAGTTGCCCAGCGGCGCGCGATTGGCTTCCCCTGCCTGGGCGGGGATGCTGGTTAAGGTGATGACGGCGAACAGGGCTATACCCCAGCTATTGGTGCGCATTGTCGGTCTCCGATGGTCGCGATGGTTGAATGACCATGGCTATTTGCTCGCAGCCGCCGCGCCCCAACAGTCGCTTGCGGCAGGGCCGGGCGACCATGACTTTCGGCACGGGTGCGCGCACCAAAATGGCGTATAAGCGCGCCGATGAGCGTGCTTGCCCCCCGCACTGATTTGATCCGCCTGGCGGGCCTCGGCATCTGGCTTTCGGTCGGGCTCTTCCTGCCGCTCTGTACCGATCCCTTCGCCAGTCCGGTCGCGACGGCCATCTGCTACTTTGGGTTCGGCGTCATGTTCTGGTGGGCGACTGAGCCGGCGGCGGGGCGATCTGACGCCATCTCGCTCGCGCTGCTGGCGGGGCAAAGCGTCTTGGCATTGCTGTTGCTGCGCACGCATCCCTATTTTCTGATGACCGCGCTGCTGGTGATCTGCGGATGGCAGGTGGCCTTGCGGCTGCCATGGTGGCGCGCGCTTGCGTGGATCGTTGGCCAGAGCGTCATCGGCGGGCTGTTGCTGCGCGGCGAACTTGCGCTGCCCCTGCTCGTTTCGTCGTGCGGCACGGCCATCGGCTTTCAGCTCTTCGCCCTGGTCACGGCGGATCTCGCCCGCCGCGAGGCCGCCGCGCGACGTGCGCTGGATGCCGCGCTCGTCCAACTTCAGGCGACGCAGCAGGTGTTGCTGGTTCGCGAGCGCGAACAGGAACGCCTGCGCATCGCGCGTGATCTCCACGACGATCTTGGCCACGGCCTGACCGCGATCGGCCTGATGGCGGCGCGGGCCGAGGTGACGATTGCCGATGCCGGCGCGCGCGACTTTGCCCGCGATATGAAGCGGGAGGCAGCGGCGCTGCTCAGGCACGTCCGCGCAACCGTGCGCGGCCTGCGCGCGCCTGGCGAGGAGGTGGGCCGGCCTGATGCCCCGATCGACCTGACGCGGGCGCTGGCGCCGATCTGCGCGGCGGCCGAATTGCCGTTCGCCGTGTCGCTGTCGATCGATCCGGCCCTTTCCCATCTCGCTGCCGATACCGGGGTGGTGATCGCCCGTCTGGTCCGCGAAGCGCTTACCAACGCGGCACGGCATGGGCGCGGGGCCAGCAACGTTGCGGTCAATGTCTGTGACAGGGGCAAGGTGATTGAGGTCATCGTGGGCGATGACGGTGCCGGCGCCGCGTCGATCCATTTCGGCAATGGTCTTGCCGGCATGCGCGAGCGGGTCGCGGCGCTTGGCGGGGAGCTCAGCCTCCAGACGTCGCCCGGTTGCGGCTATCGGGTCACGGCACAGCTGCCTGTGCTGACGATTCGATGATCCGCGTCTTTCTCGCCGACGACCAAAGCCTGGTCCGCTCGGGGATCAGCGCGGTTCTTGAAGCCGCGGGCGACATCATCATCTGCGGCGAGGCTGGCGATGGCGAGGCGGCGCTGGCAGCGATCCTGGCCGATCCGCCCGATGTTGCGGTGCTCGATATCCGGATGCCGAAACGCGACGGGATCGGCGTCGTCCAGGCGCTGCGGGCCGCCGATGATGCGACCCCGGTGATCCTGCTGACCACCTTTGACGATGATCGCACGATGATTGCCGGCATCAGGGCGGGGGCGGCCGGCTTCCTGTTGAAAGATATTGAGGTGGGCCCGCTGGTTGCAGCGATAAGGCGCGTGGCAGCCGGCGAAGATTGTCTCGCAGGCCTGCCGCCCGAGCGGTTGGTGGCGGCGCTGCGTTTGCGTGATGATGATGGTGAGCCTGATGTGCCCGATCCGCTGACCCGCCGCGAGCGCCATGTGCTGGCGCTGATGTCGGCGGGCCTCAGTAATCAGGAAATTGCCGATGCGTTGCACGTCGCGCTGGGGACGATCAAGAATCATGTCTCGACGATCCTGTCGAAACTCCAGACCAGCGATCGGACCAAAGCCGTGCTCAAAGCACTACGCGACGGTTTGATCTGAGCAATTGGCAGTGGCTGCGGCGTCATCGATGGGGTCAGCCGGGGGCGGGCAGCGATCATGCCCGCGCACAGCCCTCTAGCCCAACCGCCCATGCCGCCCCCATATCGGCTGTGTGACATCCCTGCCTCCCCCCCTTACCGACTGGTTCGCTGCCAAAGGCTGGTCGCCGCGTCGGCATCAGGTCGATATGCTGGCGGCCGCGCGCAGCGGGCGGCATGCGTTGCTCGTCGCGCCGACGGGGGCGGGCAAGACGCTCGCCGGGTTTTTGCCCACGCTTGCGGACCTGATCGAAAACCCCGCAGACGGTCTGCACACGCTGTATGTCTCACCGCTCAAGGCGCTGGCGGTCGATGTGCAGCGCAATCTCATCGCCCCCATCGAGGAGATGGGTCTCGATATCAGGGTCGAGACACGGACCGGGGATACGCCGTCTGATCGCAAGCTGCGGCAGCGGATCAAGCCGCCACAGATCCTGCTGACCACGCCCGAATCGCTGTCGCTGCTGATCAGCTATCCTGACAGCTTCCTGATGTTTGCGGGGCTGAGGACAATCGTCATCGACGAGGTTCATGCCTTTGCCACGCAAAAGCGCGGCGATTTGCTGTCGCTTGCCATGTCGCGGTTGCAGGCGATTTCGCCCGGCATGCGGCGGGTGGCGCTGTCCGCAACAGTTGCCGATCCGGACGGCTATCGCGGCTGGCTCGCGCCCGATGGCGATATCGATCTGGTAACGACGGTGCAGGGCGAGGCCGGGGCCGACCCTAATATCTCGATCCTGTTGCCACAGGGGCGCGTCCCCTGGTCGGGCCATTCGGGGCGCTATGCCGCCGAGCAGGTCATCGCCGAGATCGAGACGCACAAGACGACGCTCGTCTTCTGCAACACCCGCGCGCTCGCCGAGCTGATCTTCCAGGATTTGTGGAAGGCCAATGACCTGCAGCTGCCAATCGGCATTCACCACGGATCGCTCTCGCTCGAGGCGCGGCGCAAGGTGGAGGCGGCAATGGCCGATGGGCGGCTGCGCGGGCTGGTCTGTACCGCCAGCCTCGACATGGGGATCGACTGGGGCGATGTCGATTGCGTGATCCAGATGGGCGCGCCCAAGGGGGCGTCGCGGCTGCTGCAACGCATTGGCCGTGCCAATCACCGGCTTGACGAACCATCCGAGGCGATCGTCGTGCCGGGCAATCGCTTCGAATATCTCGAGGCGCGCGCCGCGCTCGATGCGGTGGCGGATCGTGAGCTGGACGCCGATGATTTTCGCGCAGGCGGACTCGACGTACTGGCGCAGCATATCATGGCCTGCGCCTGCGCCGCGCCCTTCGATGAGGGCGTACTGTTGGCGGAGGTGCGCTCGGCGCTGCCCTATTCGGCGCTGACGACCGAACAGTTTGCGCATGTGCTGGGGTTCATCAGCGACGGCGGCTATGCGCTGAAGGCCTATGACAAGTTCAAGCGGCTGGTGCGGGAGGAATCGGTGTCTCTTCCTTCCGAGCATTGTGTCCCCGCGAAGGCGGGGACCCAGTCTGGACCCCCGCCTTCGCGGGGGTACAAGGATTCAGTAAATGAAAATGGGAACAGCTCCCCACCAAAAGTCACATGGCGGGTCAGCCACCCCAAATTCGTGGCGCAACACCGGTTGAACGCCGGGATCATCGTCGAGGCGACAATGCTCAGCGTTCGCTTCCGCAATGGGCGGCAATTGGGGCGGGTAGAGGAAGGGTTCGCGGCGACCTTGTCGGTGGGCGACACCTTTTTCTTTGCAGGGATGAGCCTTGAGGTCGAGAAGATCGACACTGAGGATCTGGTGGTGCGCGCGACCGCTCGCCCGGCGCGAATCCCAAGCTATGGCGGCGCGCGGATGCCGCTGACGACCAATCTGGCGAACCGGGTGCGCGGGTTTCTGGCGGACCCGAGCGGCTGGCACCGATTCCCCGACGATGTCCGCGAATGGCTCGATATCCAGTCGAAACGCTCGATCATGCCGCAACCGGGGCAGTTGCTGGTCGAAACCTTCCCGCAT
>JBBQHG010000035.1:0-16973 GCA_038323755.1 Sphingomonadales bacterium | reverse complement strand
GGGCCAGATGCTCGATCGCCTGACCAGCCTGCTCAACCGGGTTGCGGGCAATCGGCTGACCGATGCCGAGGCGCGGGTGCGCGCGATGACGATCGTCGGCCAGGTGCTCGTGTTCCGGGTCGCGCGCGCAACCGTGATGACCGGGATGGGCTGGGCCAGCATCGGCTCCGACGAAGCATCGCTCATCATCGGCACCATCGCCGCCAACCTCAACGCCATCCTCGATCAGCTACAAGCCGGAGACGCCGCATGAACCGCCGCCGCATCATTGGAATCGTCGCGCTGCTGGCGCTGATCGTCGCCGCCATCGCCACCCGCGGCTTCGGCCTGTTCGGCGCGCGCGATGATGGCGCGCTGGTGATGCACGGCAATGTCGATATCCGCCAGGTCGATCTCGCCTTCCGCGTCTCGGGCCGGGTCGCGTCGATCCCGCTGGAGGAGGGGGCGCATGTCGATCAGGGCACATTGCTCGCCAGCCTCGATCCCGCGCCGCTCAAGGACCAGCTCAGCGCCGCCCAAGCCCAGATCGCCGTCGCCGCTGCTGAACTCGACAAGCGCCGCAATGGCAACCGCCCGCAGGATATCGCGCAGGCGCAGGCCAAGCTCGCCGATGCCCAGGCCAGTCTGGCGGTCGCGCGCGAGGAATATGAACGCCGCGTCGATCTGGTGAAGACGGGCGCGGTCAGCCAGGCGCTGTTCGACGCCAGCACCGCCAAGTTCCGCTCGGCACAGGCGCAGGTCGATGCCGCACAGCAAGCGCTGTCGCTGCAAAAGGCAGGCGCGCGCCGCGAGGATATTGAGGGCGCCGCCGCCCAACGCCAGCAAGCCATCGCGCAAGCCGCCAAGGCCCGCACTGACCTCAACGATGCCGAGCTTCGCGCCCCCAATGCCGGCACCATCCTCACCCGCGCCCGCGAACCCGGCGCGATCGTCCAGCCCGGCGAGACCGTCCTGACGCTCACCATCGACCGCCCGATGCGCGTGCGCGCCTATATCCCGGAGCCTGATCTCAGCCGGATCGCGCCGGGCATGAAGGTCACGGTCACCACCGACGGCAATGCAAAGGCCTATCACGGCACGATCGGCAACATTGCCGCCACGGCTGAATTCACCCCCAAGACCGTCCAGACCGAATCGCTCCGCACCGATCTCGTCTACCGCGTCCGCATCATCGTGACCGATCCAGACGATGCCCTGCGCCAGGGCGCGCCCGTCACCGTGTCCGTCCCCGGCGCGCGCCCGCAAGCAAAGAACTGACATGGCAGAAGCGGTCGCCTCTGCCCGCGCGCTGGTAAAGCGCTTTGCCGGACAGGAGACGGCAGCGCTCGACGGCGTCTCGATCGATATCGCGCCCGGCAAGATGACCGGCCTTGTCGGCCCGGATGGTGCAGGCAAGACGACGCTCATCCGCATCCTCGCCGGGCTGATCGATTCCGATGCAGGCGAGGCGCTCGTGTTCGGCCGCCCGGCAACCGACACCGATCGCAGCATGATCGGCTATATGCCGCAACGCTTCGGCCTCTATGAAGACCTGAGCGTCATCGAAAATCTGCGCCTCTATGCCGATCTGCGCGGCCTGCCGCCGGAGGAGCGCCAGGCCAATTTTGATCGCCTGCTCGAATTCACTGATTTGAAGCGCTTCACCGATCGGCTCGCCGGCAAGCTCTCGGGCGGGATGAAGCAAAAGCTCGGCCTCGCCTGCGCCATGGTCCGCGCGCCCAAATTGCTGCTGCTTGATGAGCCCGGCGTCGGCGTCGATCCCGTCTCGCGCCGCGAGCTGTGGCAGATGGTCAAGGATCTCGCCGGGGACGGCATCGGCGTGCTCTGGTCGACTGCCTATCTCGACGAGGCGGAGAAGTGCGACACCGTCACGCTGCTGAGCGAAGGCAAACGGCTCTATGACGGCCCACCCCAGGCGCTCACCGACAAGATCAGGGACCGCGTGGTCCGCGTCATGGTTCCAAGCGAGGGCCGCCGCGTCATCCTCCAGCACGCGCTGGACGATCCCGCGATCATCGACGGCACCGTCCAGGGCGATGCGCTAAGGCTGATGCTGCGGGCCGGTACGCCCGCGCCCACCGCGCAGTCGCTCGGCCTGACAGCCGGCGCCAGCCTCGAAAAAATCCAGCCGCGCTTCGAAGACGCCTTTATCGATCTGCTCGGCGGCGGCCCCTCGGGCACCTCGCAGCTCGCCGAGCATTACCGCACCATCCCCGCAACCGATGCCCCGGCCATCGTCGCCGAGGGCCTCACCCGCCGCTTCGGTGATTTCACAGCGGCCGATCATGTCAGCTTCACCGTCCCGCGCGGCCAGATTTTCGGCCTGCTCGGCCCCAATGGCGCAGGCAAGTCGACCACCTTCAAGATGCTCTGCGGACTGCTCACGCCGAGCGAAGGCAATGGATCGGTCGCCGGGTTCGATCTGCGCCACGCCAAGGCCGATGCCCGCCAGTCGCTTGGCTATATGGCGCAGAAATTCTCGCTCTACGGCGATCTTTCGGTGCGTCAGAACCTCAATTTCTTCGCTGGCACCTACGGCCTGCGCAACGGTGACGCGCGTGAAGCGATCGAGCGGGCGATTGAGATTTTCCATCTCCAGCGCTATTTGAAGGACAATGCCGGCACGATGCCGCTCGGCTTCAAACAGCGCCTGGCACTCGCCTGCGCCGTCCTGCACCAGCCGCCCGTCCTCTTCCTCGACGAACCGACCTCGGGCGTCGACCCCATCGTCCGGCGCGAATTCTGGACGCACATCAACGGGCTTGTCGAAAAGGGCGTGACCGTCCTCGTCACCACGCATTTCATGGACGAAGCCGAATATTGCGACCGCGCCACCCTCATCTACCGCGCGCAGCAAATCGCCACCGGCACCCCCGATGAGCTCAAGGCCCAGGCCGGAAAGGCGGATGCAACGATGGAAGACGCCTTCATCGCGCTCATCGAAGCCTCGGACCTGCAAAGGGACGCGGCATGAGCGGACTAACCCAAATCCTCCCCGGGACGGGGAGGTGGCAGCCAAAGGCTGACGGAGGGGGCGTGCCGCCGGGCGGAGCGCTAGTGGCGTGCCCCCTCCACCACGCCGCTGCGCGTCGCGGTCCCCAGTTTTGGGTTGGCCATGCCCCGCATAGCCAAGGATCGTCCGGGGGACGATCCGACCCAAAACTCCGTGCCGGGGAGGAATGATGAGCGACCTCTTCAACCCCCGCCGCTTCCGCGCGATGCTGGTCAAGGAAAGCCTGCAGATCGCGCGCGATCCGTCGACCTTTCTCATCGCCTTCGTGCTGCCGATGCTGCTGTTGTTCCTGTTCGGCTACGGCGTGAACCTCGATACCGCGCGCAGCAAGGTCGGCCTTTCGCTGCAGGACAATAGCGAGGCGGCGCGCAGCCTTGCCGGCAGTTTCCAAAGCTCGCGCTGGTTCGACGTCCGCGAAACCGGCGCGGTCAGCCAGTTGTCGCCGGATATGGTCGCCGGGCACATTCGCGGCATCATCGTCATCCCCGACGGCTTCGGGAAAAAGGTGGCGAAGGGCGGCGGCGATATCCAGGTGCTGACCGACGGCTCGCTTCCCAACACCGCCAGCTTCATCGGCGCTTATGCAGAAGGCGTCCGCGCCACCTGGGCCGCCGCGCGTGCAGGGGACCACGGCACCACCCGCGCCCCGCCGATCCAGACCGCGGCGCGCTTCTGGTTCAACCCGGAGCTCAAGAGCCGCTATTTCCTCGTCCCCGGCTCGATTGCGGTCGTCATGACGATGGTCGGCACCCTGCTCACCTCGCTCGTCATCGCGCGGGAATGGGAGCGCGGCACGCTGGAGGCAATCATGGCAACCCCCGTCGGCATGGTCGAATTCATCGCGACCAAGGTCGTGCCCTATTTCCTGCTCGCGCTCGTCTCGATGAGTCTGTGCGCTGTCCTTGCCATCACCGTGTTCGGCGTGCCGTTCAGGGGGTCGCCGCTCGCGCTCCTCGCCATCGCCAGCTCGTTCCTGTTTCCAGCGCTCGGGCAAGGGTTGCTGATTTCGGCGGCGACCAAGAACCAGTTCGTCGCCAGCCAGGTCGCTTTGCTCTCCGCCTTCCTCCCCACGATGCTGCTCTCGGGCTTCCTGTTTGAAATCAGCTCGATGCCAAAGCCCATTCAGGCGATCACCTATCTCGTCCCCTCGCGCTATCTCATCCCGCAATTGCAGACGGTGTTCATCGCCGGCGACGATTGGAGCCTGTTCCTGCCCAACATGGTCGCACTGATCGGCTTTGGCTGTCTGTTCTTCTTCCTCGCGGTGCGCGCAACCAAAAGGCGGATCGCATGATCGCCAATCTGCTCGGGCCGCGCCTCGCCGCGATCATCATCAAGGAGCTGTGGGCGGTCCTGCGTGATCCGCGCGCGCGCGTGTCGCTCATCCTGCCGCCGCTCATCCAGCTGATGGTGTTCGGCTATGCCTCCACGCTTGAGGTCAAGAATGTTACGCTCGGCGTGCTTGATCGCGACGGCGGCCAGTGGAGTCACGAGATCATCCAGCGCGTCGCCGGCAGCCCCAATATCAAGCAGATCGTCCCCCTCGATTCAGATGAAGCGCTGAGGGACGCGATCAACACCCAGAAAGTCATCGCTGCGCTCCGCTTCGATTCGCATTTCTCGGCCGATGTCAGCGCGGGGCGCGGCGCGGTGATGGGGGCAGTGTTCGATGGCCGCAAATCCAACGCCGCGCAGATTGTCGGCGGCTATGTCGATCGCATCGTGGCCGGCGTCTCGGCCGATATTCATGTCGCGCGCCCGCCACCCGCGCCCGGCAGCACCAGCGTCAACTACTGGTTCAACCCGAACCTCGATTATCTCTGGTTCACGATTCCCTCGCTGGTCGTCATCATCTCGCTCGTCTCGTCCACCTCGGTCGTCTCGCAATCGGTCGCGCGCGAAAAGGAGCTCGGCACCTATGATCAGCTGATGGTGTCGCCGTTCCGCGTCTGGGAGATTCTGGCCGGCAAGATGGTCCCGCCCGTGCTGATCGGCATGGCCAATGCCACGCTCTATCTGGTCGTGAACCCCTTCGTCTTCGGCGTGCCGTTCCGCGGATCATTGCTGCTCTTCTACCCCGCGCTCATCGTCTTCCTGCTGGCGATGACCGGCATCGGCATGCTCGTCTCGGTGGTCGCGAACACGCAGCAACAGGCGTTTCTCGGCATGTTCGCGCTGACGGTGCCGGTGTTCCTGCTCTCGGGCTATGCCGCGCCGATCGACAATATCCCGCCTTTTTTGCAGCTGATGGCAGAGGCGAACCCGGCCAAGCATTTCCTGATCGTGACCGAAGGCCTGTTCCTGAAGGGCATGCCCGCTGCCGATGTCTGGGCCAACACCTGGCCGATGCTCGTCATCGCCGGCGTCACGATCGCCGCCGCTTCCTATCTCTTCCGTTCGCGCCTGGAGTAACCCCGATGCGCCGCCTTATCCTCGCCTTGCCCTTCCCGCTGCTTGCTGCCGCCTGCACCGTCGGCCCCGATTATCAGCGCCCCGCAACGCCCGGCCAGGACGCCGCCTGGCTGTCGCCCGCCAATCAGGCAGCGGTCGATCTCGCCCCTTGGGCCAAGCTCGGTGATCCCGTGCTGAGCGAGCTCATCGACAAGGCCGTCGCCGCCAATCTCGACATTGCCGAGGCCGAGGCAAAGCTGCGCGAGGCGCGTGCGCAGCGCGGTGTGGCGGGGGCCAGGGCATTGCCCAGCGTCACTGCCAAGGGATCGGCTCAGCAGACCCAGACCAGCCTTGTCGGCCAGTTTCCCGCGCGCAACATCCCCGGCTACGACCGCAATTTCTCGCTGTTCGATGCGGGTTTCGATGCCTCATGGGAAATCGATCTATGGGGCGGCAACCGCCGCGCCGTCCAGGCCGCCGATCGCCAGATCGATGCCGCCCGCGCCCGCGCCGTCGATGTGCGGCTGCAGACGGTGGCAGAGGTTGTGCGCAGCTATGCCCAGTTGCGCGGGGCCCAGGCCTCGCTCGCCTCGTTGCGCGCCGATGCGCAGGCGCTGGGTGATACCGCGCGCATCGTCCGCCAGCGCTTTCAGGCAGGGGAGGCGGCGCGCTTTGACGATGCCCGTGCCGAGGAGCAGGCCCGCACCGCCGCCGCCGCGATTCCGGGGCTGGAGGCAGACATGCGCGCTGCCGCTTTCAAGCTCGCGCTGCTCACCGGTCGCGCGCCGGAAGACGTGACGGGGCTGATCGACACCCCCGCCGCGCTCCCCGCGCTGCCCGCCAATGTCGCGGTTGGCGTGCGCGCCGACATGCTCCGCCGGCGCCCTGATATCCGCGCGGCAGAGGCCGATCTTGCGGCTGCCACCGCCAATGTCGGGGTGGAAACCGCCAATCTCTACCCCAAGCTCAGCCTCACGGGCAGCTTCAGCCAGCAAGCACGCCGCCCGGGCGATCTCGTCTCGGGGGACAGTTTCGGCTTCTCGGTCGGCCCGCGCCTCAGTTGGGCGATCTTCGATGCCGGCAAGGTCCGCGCCCAAATCCGCGCCGCCGATGCGCGGGCCGATCAGGCCAGTGCGCGCTATACCAGGGCCGTCCTCACCGCGCTGGCGGACAGCGAAACCGCCATCAACCGCTACGCTGCCACCCGCGCGAGCGTTGCCGAGCGGACCGCCGCGCGTGCCGCCAGCAAGGTCTCGCTCGATCTCGCCCGCCAGCGCTATCAGGCAGGCGAGGATGATCTGCTTGCACTGCTCCAGGCGCAGACATCCTACAGCAACGCTGATCGCGCCGCCGCGCAAGCCCATCAGGCCGCGCTTGAGGCCTATGCCACGCTGGTCAAGGCGCTCGGCGGCGGCTGGATCGATGAAGGGGCGGTGAAGGGGTAGAACACCCGGCGTGTGTCGTCAGGGTTTCGCGTCGGCCGCAACCGCAGCCGGTTCTATCACCCGCCGTGCCGAGATGATCCGCACGGGTGCGGCGATCATCTGCCCCTTCATGAAACCCTCACCCAATGTCGGCGATGTCGGCGCGTCGAAAATCTTGCGCGCCACCTCCATCCCCGAAACCACATGGCCAAAGGCGGCATAGCCCGAGTTATCCCCCGTCGCGTCGGGATGCGCGTCGAGCCCCGGCATATCGGCGAGCAAAATCGAGAAATCACCCGTCGCCGTCCCCGGCGCATAGCGCGCCATCGATATCGCACCGGCCTTGTGCAGGATGCCGGTTTGCGTCGTCGGCTCATGCGCAATCGGTTTCAGCGTGCGCGGTGGTATATTCTGCGTGCCGCCCTGAATGAGGCCGTTGGGCTGATCGCCCCACGCCAGCCGCATCGCGCGGTAAAAGCTGGTGCCGTCGAACAGCTTCTTGTCGACATAGGCTATAAAATTCTCGGTGGTGATGGGCGCATGCAGATGGTCCAGATCAAGCGTGATCACCCCCATATCCGTCGTCAGCGCCACCCGCACCGTGTCTCCCAGCACCGCAGGCGGCGGCGGGGGCGGGGCAGCCTTCCGGCGGGGACTAGCGGTGGCCGCGCTCGTCAACAGCGCAAGCGCGAGGAATGGGGCAGCGATGCGGGCAAGAAATCGGATCATCACCGCGATTTACCGGCTAAAGCCTCCCCTCGCCACCGCAATCGCGCCTAAATCGCCAGCCCCGCTGCCTGGCCGCTCGCCCAGGCCCATTGGAAATTATAGCCGCCCAGCCACCCGGTCACATCCACGCCCTCGCCAATCGCGTACAGCCCGGGCATTTTGCGCGCTTCCATCGTCTGCGATGACAGCCCATCGGTCGAAATCCCGCCCACCGTTACCTCTGCCTTGGCGAACCCCTCGCTGCCATTGGGCACGAAGCGCCACTCGGCCAGCCGCGCGGCGATGTCGGTCAGTTCGCGGTCGGTATAGGTCAGCAGCTCACCGCCATGCGGCAGCTTCTCCGCCAGCGTATCGGCCAGCCGCAAAGGCAGTGCGCTCGCCAGGCTGTTGCGCAGCGTCACCTTGGGCCCCGCGCGTTTGGCCGCGACCAGCCAGTCGCGCGGCCGCCCGGGCAGGAAGTCGATGCCGATCGCCTCGCCGTGCCGCCAATAGCTCGATACCTGCAGGATCGCCGGGCCAGACAGCCCCCGGTGCGTGAACAACGCCGCCTCGCGGAACGCTGCCTTGCCGCACCGCGCCACAACCTCGGTCGCAACCCCCGACAGCGACTGGAACAACGCCTCCTCACCGCCAAGGGTCAGCGGCACCAGCGCCGGGCGCGGCTCGACCACCTTCAGCCCGAATTGCCGGGCCAGATCATAGGCAAACCCCGTCGCGCCCATTTGCGGGATCGACGGCCCACCGGTCGCAATCACCAGCGCGGGCGCCGCCGCCACCCGGTCGCCAAACGCCACCCGGTACAGCCCATCGCCATGCTCGACCGAGCGGATCGCCTCGCCCAGCGCGATATCCACCCGCCCCTTGGCGCATTCATCGAGCAGCATGTTGACGATCTGTTTCGCCGATCCGTCGCAGAACAGCTGCCCCAGCGTCTTTTCGTGCCACGCAATCCCGTGCGCCTCGACCAGCGCGATGAAATCGGCGGGCGTGTAGCGGCTGAGCGCAGACTTGGCGAAATGCGGGTTGGCCGACAGGAACTGCGCCGGCGTCGTGCCGATATTGGTGAAATTGCACCGCCCGCCGCCCGAGATCAGGATCTTCTTGCCCACCGCCTCGGCATGGTCGATCAGCAGCACCCGCCGCCCGCGCTGCCCGGCGACCTGCGCACAGAACATGCCCGCAGCGCCTGCGCCCAGAATCATTGCATCATAGGCAGGCGGCGTGGTTATTCCGGTTCGCCTGTATACCACATGCGCTGCAACTCGCGCTGCTTGTCGAAAAACTGGTGCTTCAGCGCGCCCAGCACGTGCAGCCCGACCAGCCCATAAATCGCATAGCCGACCGCCTCGTGAAAGCCGCCGAACAGATCATGCATCTGCTCCTTGGTCACGGGATCAAGGGTCATGATGTAGCTGATCCGCGGAAACGGGATCACGCCGAACAGCGTCAGCGGGTTGTCCGCCGCCGCCTTCCACGCCGAATCATGCATCCACCCGGTAATCGGCATCGCAAAGATGATCACATAGAGCAGCACATGCGTTACATGGCTCAGCCGCACTTCCCATGTCGCATAGCCCATCGGCAGCGCGGGCGGGGTATGGGTAAACCGCCATAACAGCCGCATGATCGCCAGCCCCAGCACGGTGATGCCGATCGACTTGTGCAGATTGATGGCCGGGCGTATCGCCGCCTCGGGATAAAAATCCCAGGTCAGCGCCAGAAAAACGTTGACGATAATGCCGATCGCGACAAGCCAGTGGAGCGTGATGGCAAGGCTGGTATATCGTCGTGCATCCATCGTCTTTTCCCGTTGTAACGTTCAGCGCCGCTCTGGCGATATAACGGGCGCATCCCTAGCGTGTTGCAAGCCTGTGTTCATCTGAAATCGGAAAAAACCCCCGCGCATGACCTCGATCAGCCAGACGCTCACCGCGCAATCGCCGCGGTTGACGCCGCGACGCGTGCCGATTTCGGCCTATCTCATCGCCGGTGGCGTTGCCGTCCTGTTCGTCGCCCTCGTCGCGCAGGTGTTTTTCCGCACCGGCCTTGCCAGCTGGTCGGTCGGCCTTGCCTATATCGCTTATGATACCGCGCTGCTCCTCTTCACCGGCGCCAAGACCTGGCAGCTGATGCGCGATCCGCCCGCCGTCGTCCGGTTCGAAGCCACAGCCACCCACCGCCCCACGCTCGGCGTCATCATTGCGGCGCATAATGAGGCGGGCGTGCTCGGCATCACCATCGACACCCTCGCCCAGCAAAGCGACCCGCCCGACCTCATCCTCATTGCCGATGACGGCTCAAGCGACGATACCCCGGCCGAGCTTCTTCGCCTCTACGGCCTCACCCCGCCAGCGCTCGGCGAGATCAGCGATCCCGCCCCCGGCCTGCCCATGCTCCGCTGGCTGCGCGTGCCGCATGGTGGCAAGGCCCGCGCGCTCAACCAGGCGATCCAGCTGCTGGATACAGACGTCGTCCTGACGGTCGATGCCGATACCCTGCTCGACGGCCACGCGCTCGCCGCGATGCGTGGTGCCTTCACCGCAGAGCCCGCACTCGTTGCCGCCACCGGCGTCCTCACCCCCATTTGCGGCCCCTCGCTGTCGGGGCGCATCTTCCAGTGGTTCCAGACCTATGAATATGTCCGCAATTTCCTGTCGCGCTATGCCTGGATGCGCGTCGACAGCCTGCTCCTCATCTCCGGCGCCTTCGCCGCGTTCCGCAGGGACGCGCTGATCGCCGTCGGCGGCTTTGATCCCGCCTGCCTGGTCGAGGATTATGAGCTCATCCACCGCCTCCACCGCCATTCGACCGACAAGGGGCTCGGCTGGAAGGTTCGCGTCATTGGTGCGGCCACCGCGCGTACCGATGCGCCCGCCTCGCTCATGGCGTTCCTGCGCCAGCGCCGCCGCTGGTTCGGCGGCTATCTGCAGACGCAGTACTGGAACCGCGACATGATCGGCAACCCGCGCTTCGGCGCGCTCGGCACCGCGCAGATGCCGGTCAAAACGCTCGACACGCTCCAGCCAATCTACGGCATCGCTGCCTTCATCATCCTCGCCGTGCTGGTGCTGAGCGGCAAATTCTACCTCGCCTGGCCGATCCTGCTGGTCATGATCGCCAAGATCATCTTCGATCTCGCCTACCATCTCTGGTCGCTGCGCCTCTACGCCCGCTGGACCGGCCAGACCGAAGGGCTGGGCTGGGGCTGGGCCATTGTGGCTGCGATCCTCGAGCCCTTCACCTTCCAGCTGCTGCGCCATGCCGGCGCCACCTGGGGCTGGTGGATGGTCCTGACGGGCCGCGAGACCTGGGGGCGGCAGAAGCGAACCGCGATTGAGGGGGTGGGGCGGTAGCGGCGGGGCCGACTGTTCAGCGGCTCCGCCACGTCTTTTTCGTCCGTTTCGGCAAGCACAATTGTCGTCAGGCCATTACCCGCGTCAGCCGAATATCGATCTCGCGGTCGACATAATCCCATTCGGCGCACGCGCGCAGCCGAACCAGCATATGATCGAAAGCTGCCTCTTGATCGGGCGCGAATTCGAACCAGGTCAGAAAGTCGAAGGGTTCGCCATGATCGCGCGAATGGTAAAGCTTGCGCGCGACACCCGGCAGATAATCGAGCCCGATCGGCAAATGCGAGCCCTGCTCGTACACCGCGCGCCGTTCGTCCTGCGCCATTGCCCACCATTCGGCCGATTTGCGGATCGGGATCAGCGCCGCGCGGGTTGAGGCGGGGCGCCCCAAGCCCTCCTGCTTGGCCTGCAACGCGGCGCGTTCGGGCGCGGTAGTATAGCGCAGATTGCTGCCTGCCCCGCGCAGCGTCCAAGCGGCGGAACTGGCGTTGGTGTCGCCATCGATCGCCAAAAAGCGCGCCGCAGGAAGGCTTGCCCCGCGAAATTCGCAGATCGACGTGATCTGCCACTGCCCTGCATCGGCACCGACAAATCGGCTGAGTGTAATCGGTGCGCGCTCAGTCATCATACCTCATCGTGGTTGGCGCTAGTTCGGAGCGCGGTTTGGAAAAATGGCCAAGGGGCAGCGAAATGCGATGATCGCGCTCACCCAATAGCGAGGACAAGCCTGTTGATCGAACCGTCGGCGGTCGCGGCTGGCACCGCGCTGCAGATCAGCACCTCATTGTCGCCATGCGCTGCAGAGGTTTCCCTGAAATAGGCAACCGCGCCAGCAACCAGCGGCGTTTTGCACGCTCCGCAGGCGCCCTCTCGACAGCCATATTCGGGCATCAGGCCTGCGCTTTCTGCGAACTCGAGCAAACTGCCCGCGCCAGGCGCCCAGGCTCCGTGCGCACCAGCTGCATTGAAGACGACATCAACGGGGATCGTTGACGCTTCGGCTTTTGGCTCGGTATCGCGTCTTTCGGCCTGCCGCTTCAGCGACGCTGGGCCAAACGCCTCGGCAAAAATGCGGTGATCAGCAACACCGTGACTTGTCAGCGCATCATAAACCGCCTGCATGAAGCCCGGCGGCCCGCACATGTAGAAATCATATAGTTGGAAGCGCAGATACTTCTCAAGAACATCTGCTGATAGGAAGCCCTGTTCTTCGTAATCTACTCCAATGATGGCATCATCGGTTTCCTGCAGCAGGCGGATGATCGTCAATTTACCGTTCGATCGCTCCGAGAGCCGGTCCAACTCGCCATCGAAGCCGCGCTCGGCCTTGGTGCGCGCAGCATAAAAAAAGGTGATCGGGCGCATCGTGCCGGTCCGCTCGCCTTCGTCGACAAGATGACCGATCATGGCCAGAATCGGTGTTATACCAACCCCTGCCGCAATCATGACGACGGGGTGCGTCGGCGCCGTGTCGATAATGAAATCGCCATCGGGCAGGCGGCAATCGATCATGTCGCCGACAGCGATCGCGTCGTGCAAATAGCTTGAACCAACGCCAAGCTTGCGCACGCTGATGCGCAATTGCTGCGCGGACGGCGCGACAGACACGGTGTAGGTCCGCAGCAGGGGCGCTGCACCACCGGGCTGCGCCAAGCGGATCGGCAGATGCTGCCCGGCGCGGTGTGCAGCCATCGTCGCGCCATTGGCGGGTTCGAGGTAGAATGATTTGATCACCGCACTTTCCGCGACAATCTGTGTGACGCGGAAAGGGCGCCATTCTGAATGGGTGGAAGACGTGTCGGTCGACAACATGGGCCTGCTCCGTGGGAAATTAGTGAAAGGTTGATCCAACGCGCGCCGTTTGCGCTGCAATCAGATCGGTCAGCCGATCCGTTAGCGCGCTGCAGCTATTACCGGCGAAGGTCAGAAACCCATCAAGCTCGGTGCGGTCGACAGCGGCCAGCTGGGCTTGCAGCATTTGACGCGCCCGGAAGAACCGCGTTTTGACGGTCGCCGGAAGGACATTGAGCGCGACGGCTGTTTCGTCGACCGTCATCCCCTCGATCTCGCGCAGCATGAAGACGATCCGGTAGATGTCGGGCAGGCGGTCCAAAGCCTGCTCAAGCGCTTTTTGTAACTGCACATTGGCAACATGGTGCTCCGGGCTCGGCTGGCCGCCAGGATAGCGCGCGTCATCGGCGCGGCCAGAGTCGGCTCTGTCGGCATCGTCTTGCCCGTTGAGCGCCGCGCGGCGGCGCGCTGATCGGCGCCTGGTCAAGGCCTCGTTGATGACGATCCGCGTCAGCCAGGTCGACAGCTTTGATCTGCCCTCAAAGCTTTCGATTGCGGCAAAGGCCTTCAGGTACCCGCTCTGCACGGCATCCTCAGCCTCGCCGCTATCCTTCAGGACCGCCCAGGCTGCCCGAAACAACTGCTGGTTGTTTCTTGTCGCAATGAAGCGAATGGCACCGGAATCGCGCGCGCGAAACAGGTCGGCCAGGTCGGCATCCTCCATTTCGGCATAATCAAGCTCGCCGGATCGCATCAGCGCGCGCTCGCCCGCGCGTCACTGATCGACGCCAGAAAGTCTCGGCGCAATTCCCGAACCTCCTGGAAGTCCCCCAGCCAGCATTCGGTCCGCATGGTGACGCCGCGCTGGTTGACCCCGCGCGTCGCCATACAGCCATGGGTGGCGTCAATCACAACGGCGACACCGCGCGGTGCAAGCGCTTCCCACAGCGTCGTCGCGATTTGCTGGGTCAGGCGTTCCTGCAATTGCAGCCGCCGGGAATATGCGTCCACCAGGCGAGACAATTTTGATATGCCGACAACGCGGTCGTGCGGGCGATAGCCGACATGCGCCACGCCAAGAATGGGGGCCATGTGGTGTTCGCAGGTCGAGACCAAAGGGATGTCGCACAGAAGGACGGTCTCTTGATAGGAATCCGCCTCGGAAAACGTTCGGCTGAGTAACGCAGCCGGATCGATCGCATAACCGGCAAACCATTCGCGATAGGCGCGGGCCACGCGCGCTGGCGTGTCGACCAGCCCCTCACGCTCGGGATTATCCCCGGCGGCGCGGATCAGGGTGCGCACGGCGGCTTCTATGTCCATCTGGCTCGGCTTTCCGTGCCCCGCGCGCAAGTCTGGCGGTGCTTGCTCGTCCAGGTCGGTTTGGGCCAAGCCCGTTTGGCCCCCTTCCATTTTGCATTGTGTAAGCGTCAAAAAATATTCCTTCTTTGGTCGACACTCGTTCAGAGGGGCGCGCAAATCCGGCGATGGGGTCCATTTCCGGGCGATCTGGCAGGTACACACCGCTATTAGATGCCGCGGCGCCGCCACGGTTTCCAAAATTTTGCCATTAAATGCTGACGGCGGAATCAAATCGTGGGCACGTGAGTCCCCGCGCGCCCGCAAATGGATGATCGGCTGCTTCAGCAATCATTTTTTGGGCGGTAAAGATTTCTGCAACCTACCCGGCCTGCGGCGCGAGGCGGACTTCTGCGGATGGCTGCAATCGACCCGCTTAAAAGTCGGCTATCCTTGGTCTGTTTCCCGAAAACAGGTCGTCCGGCAAGCGACCAAGATGGAGCATCGGCAATCTGCTTACCCTCACAAAAACCCCACCAACAACGTTACATTCAGCCCAATAATCACCCCCGCCACGCCCCACGCCGCCCATTTCAGCCACCCCGGGCTCGCCAGTCCGCCCATCAGCGCGCGGTCGCTCGTGAAGGCTACCAGCGGCACCACCGCGAAGGGGAGTTGCAGGCTCAACACCACCTGGCTCAGCACCAGCAGCGCGGTCGCGCCGCGGTCGCCGAGGGCTGCGATCACCGCGACGGCGGGGATGATCGCCAGCAGCCGGGTCGCCAGCCGCCGCGCCCAGATCGGGATTTTCAGGTCCAGGAACCCCTCCGCCACGATCTGCCCGGCCAGCGTCCCCGTCACCGTTGAATTCTGCCCCGCCGCCAGCAGCGCGACCGCGAACACCACGCTCGCCGCGCCTGCGCCCAGCATCGGGCTCAGCAGCGCATAAGCCTGGCTGATCTCGGCCACGTCATGCCGCCCCGCGACATGGAAGGTCGCCGCCGCCAGGATCAGGATCGCCGCGTTGATGAAGAGCGCAAGGCCCAGCGCCACGCTGCTGTCGATCGTCGCCATGCGGATTGCGTGGCGCTTGCCCGTATCGTCGGTGTCGAAGGCGCGGGTCTGGACGATCGATGAGTGGAGATACAGGTTATGCGGCATCACCGTCGCGCCGAGAATGCCGATCGCTAGGTAGAGCATCGCAGGCTCAGTCACGATCCGCGCGGTGGGCACCAATCCGCCGGCAATCGCGGTGATATCGGGCCGGGCGATGACCAGTTCATAGGCAAAACAGCCCGCAATCACGACCAACAGCGTCACGATAAACGCCTCCAGCAGGCGAAAGCCCCAGTGCTGGAGCATCAGGATCAGCAGCACGTCACACGCGGTGATGCCCACGCCCCACAGCAGGGGCAGCCCGAACAGCAATTGCAGCGCGATCGCAGTGCCGAGCACTTCGGCCAGATCACAGGCGATGATCGCGATTTCGCACAGCACCCACAGCGTCAGGTTGATCGCGCGGGGGTATCGCTCGCGGCACGCTTGGGCGAGATCAAGCCCCGCAGCGATCCCCAGCCGCGCGGCAAGCGCCTGGAGCAGCATCGCCATGATGTTGGAGATGAGGATGACGCTCAGCAGCTGATAGCCGAAGGCGGAGCCGCCCGCGATATCGGTCGCCCAGTTGCCCGGGTCCATATAGCCGACCGCGACCAGATAGCCCGGCCCGCTGAACGCCAGCAGCCGCCGCCAGAACGGCGCGCCCTTGGGCACCGCGATGCTGCGATAGCTTTCGCTCAGGCTCACCCGGCGCGGGGTCGTGCTACCCAAATCCAACAACGGCAAATCCAACACCGCCAAATCCAACACAAAAACTGTTCTGGGTGTAAACCAAGGTGTCTACCTAAACTGCCGAAACCCGCGCCAAAATCGCCTCGAGCTGCTGCACCAACGCTGGGTCGCGCACCGCCGGATCAGTCATCAGCGCAAAGTCGAGCACGGTATCAATGGGGGAGGGAGTCCGCTCCGCCGGCAGCGCCTCGATCAGCGCACGCACGGTTTTCCGCGCCGTATCGCCATTCTTGTGCATCTGCTCGATCACCTCGGCGACATCCACCGCCGCCTCGCTTTCGCGCCAGCAATCATAATCGGTGACCATCCCGATCAGCGCATAGGGCAGCTCCGCCTCGCGCGCGAGTTTGGCTTCGGGCATCGCCGTCATGCCGATCACATCGGCGCCCCATTGCCGGTAGAGCAGGCTTTCGGCGCGGCTCGAAAATTGCGGACCCTCCATCGCCAGATAGGTCGCGCCCTTGGTCACCTTGCCGCCTGCCGCCGCTACCGCTTCCGCCGCCAAGGCCGACAGCCTCGGGCAAACCGGTTCGGCCATCGAGACATGGCCGACCAGGCCGGTGGTGAAGAAGCTCGATGGTCGCGCCACCGTCCGGTCAATGAACTGGTCGACCACCACGAACCGCCCCGGCTCCAGCGCCTCGCGCAAGCTGCCGATCGAGGAGATGGCGATGATGTCGGTGCACCCGGCACGCTTCAGCGCGTCGATATTGGCGCGCGCATTGAGTTCGCTCGGGGAGATCCGGTGCCCGCGGCCATGACGCGGCAGGAAGACGAGGTCGACCGCGCCGATCGAGCCGAACAACAATTGATCGGACGGCGCACCGAACGGCGTCTCCACCGTCCGCCATTCCGGGTTTTGCAGCGCGTCGATTGCATAAAGGCCGGAACCGCCGATAATACCGATCGTCCATTTCCCGTTCATGCACACACTCCTATTGGCCAAGGCCTGCCTAAATTATCCAAGGATTCGCCGATGCGGTTTGCAGCCCATATTCTTGCCCCGACCCTGATGATCCTCGGTTCCGCCGCCGCTCATGCCGCTGCGCCGATCACGGGGCAATGGCTGACTGTGGATGCCAAGGCGATCGTGACGATTGCCGAATGCGGCAAGGGCGTGTGCGG
>JBBQHG010000034.1:0-17096 GCA_038323755.1 Sphingomonadales bacterium | reverse complement strand
CGGTCACCCAGCGCGCCGGTCGCGCCGCCCGGCAGGGGCCGGGCATCGCCTACCGCCTGTGGGAGGAAGCGGCGACCGCTGGCCTGCCGCGTTTCGACCCGCCCGAGATATTGGAGGCCGATCTCTCGGCGCTGATGCTTGATTGCGCGCGCTGGGGCGTGGCCGATCCGCGCACCCTCGCCTGGATCGATCCGCCGCCCGATGCGGCGGTGGCAGAGGCGCGGGCGCGGCTCGGGCGGCTCGGCGCCATCGATGCGGACGGCCGCCCAACCCCGCATGGTGAGGCGATCGCGCGCCTCCCGCTCTCGCCAAGGCTGGGCCATATGCTGATCGAGGCTGCAGCAATCGGCCAGGCGCAGACGGCGGCAGCGGTCGCGGTGCTGCTCGGCGAGCGCGGGCTGGGCGGCAATGATCCTGATCTCGATGCCCGGCTCAGGCGCTGGCGCAGCGAACGCGGCGCGCTCGCGGACAATGCCCGGCGGCTGGCAGTGCGCTGGGCGGGCCTCGTTGGCGCGGCGGCGGCTGATGCAGCGCCCGATGTCGCCACCTGCATCGCGCTTGCCTTTCCGGATCGGGTGGCGCGGCGGCGCGATGCGTCGGGGGAATATTGGGTGTCGATCGGCGGGCGCGGCTTCCGGCTCGATCCCACCGTGTCGCTCGCGCGCAACGAATGGCTCGCGGTCGCCGAGACGCAGGGGCTGGCCGCCGGCGCGCGTATCCTGTCGGCTGCGCCGATTGATCCCGCCCGGTTCGAGGCGCTGTTCGGCCAGCAGATCGAGACACGCCGGACCGTCACCTTCGATCCCGCCACTGGCGGCGTCCAGGCGGTCCGCGAGCGTCGCCTTGGCGCGATCAGGCTCAGCGGAGGCCCGGATTCGGCGGCCGACCCCCAGGCGATCAGTGCGGCCCTGCTGGCCGGGCTTGCGCAGCATGGCCTGTCGCAGCTCCCCTGGCCAGCCACCGCGCGCGCGCTGCGCCAGCGCGCCGCCTTCGCCGCCGCGCACGGCGCGCCAGAGGTGGCGCTCGACGATGCCGCCTTGCTCGCCCGTGCCGATGAATGGCTCGTGCCGCTGCTCGACGGCAAGCGCCGGATCGACCAGATCGACGCTGCTGCGCTGGCTGATGCACTGCGCACCCTGATCGGCTGGGATGCTCTGCGCGCGATCGATCGCCTCGCACCCGAACGCTTCGCTTCGCCTGCGGGCAGCAGCCATGCCATCGACTATGGCGCAGAAGCAGGGCCCACCGTCGAGCTCCGCCCGCAGGCGCTGTTCGGGCTTGCCACGCACCCAATGGTCGCGGGCGGCCGCGTGCCGCTCGTCCTCAGCCTTACCTCGCCTGCGGGGCGCCCGATCCAGACGACGCGCGATCTGCCGGGCTTCTGGGCGGGCAGCTGGGCCGATGTCGCGCGCGAGATGCGCGGCCGCTATCCGCGCCACCCCTGGCCCGACGATCCGGCGAGTGCCAATGCCACGCTCAGGACCAAAAATGCTGATGCACGCCGGGCGCAACCGCTATAAGGAGGCCCCATGACCACCGCCCGCCTCTATCAGCGCCCCAAAAACGCCATGCAATCCGGCCGTGCCCGCACGCAGCTCTGGGTGCTCGAATATGAAGCGACCGAGGCCAAGCAGCCCGATCCGCTCACCGGCTGGGCAGGTTCGGGTGATACCCGCGATCAATTGCGCATGACCTTCCCGACGCTTGAGGCAGCGCAGCAATATGCCGCGCGCGAGGGGATCAGCGTCCATGTCGTGCCAGCGCCTGAACGCACGCTCAAACTCCAGGCCTATGCCGATAATTTCCGGTGACACCGCGCGCCGTCGTCAAGCACTGGATTGCTGCCTTTAACGCGCGTGATATCGATCGGCTCGGCGCGCTCTATCATGAAGAGGCGATCAATCATCAGGTCGTGACTGATCCAGTCATCGGCCGCACCGCGATCATCGAGATGTTCGCGCGCGAATTCGCGTCGGCAGAGATGCACTGCGTCCCTGAAAATCTGTTCGAAGACGGCGAATGGGCGATCCTTGAATGGCATGACCCCACCGGCCTGCGCGGCTGCGGCTTCTTCCACGTGATCGATGGGCTGATCGAGTTCCAGCGCGGCTATTGGGACCGGCTCAGCTTTGAGCAGGGGCAGGTTTAGCCACCCGCCAGTATAGACTGGCCCAGCAGCAACAGCAGCTTGACGTCCATCGCCATACCCTCGCGTCGCTTCGCCTCCACAAAGCCGGGCAGCGTCTCGATCGGTACCCGGTGGACGGTGATGCTCTCGTCGGGCAGGCCGCCGCCCTCGCTTACCTTGGTCAGTCCATGCGCGCGCACCAGCGTGAAGCCTTCGGAGACCATGCCGGGCGATGAATGGAAAAACCCGATCGGCTCGATTCGCTCGGGCCGATAGCCGGTTTCTTCTTCCAGCTCGCGGGCCGCAGCACTTTCCACCGCTTCCCCCGCGCTGTCGTCGCCCACCAGCCCGGCGGGCAGCTCAAGGCAGCGCATCGCAAGCGGTACGCGGTATTGCTCGACCAGGATGATGTGCCCGTCATCGATCGCGATGATCACGGCCGCCTGAATGCCCCGTGCCCGCGACACATATTCCCATTTGCCGTCGGTCTTCATGGTCAGAAACTTGCCCTGCCACACGGTTTCGGCGGTCACAGCTCGATCAGCCGATCGGGCAATTCGTTCGCATCGTCATCGGCGCGCGGCAGATGCTGTGCGAGCAGGGTGCCGACCCGGCCGACCGCAGCAATCATCCCGTCGGCAATCCGCCCTTCGCGCACTTCGGCGATCATCGCGGCCATCGCCTCGCCCCATTCGCTGTCGGCAACCTTTGCGTGGATTGCCTCATCAGCGATGATTTCGGCCATCCGCTCGCCAAGCGAGAGGTAGATCAGGATGCCGGTGCGCCCCGCCGTCCGCGCTTCGGTTCCCACCTTGAACAGCTCGATTGCGCGCCGCCGCACCCGCCGCCGGCGTGTTGCCTTCGGCGTCAGCCTCAACCGCAGCGGCATATAGGCAAGGCCGTAGCGTATCATCAGGAACACCAGGGTCATCGCAGCAAAGGTGACGAGCATCAGGTCGCGGACCTCCGCGCTGCCCCAGCCGCGCGACAGCTGATCAACAATGGCAAGCGGCACGCCCGGCCAGGTTGCAAACATCAGCGGCACGATCAGCGTGGCCGCGACCGCATAATGCAGCCCAACATCGTGATAGGCATCCGATCGGTCGGCAATGATGGTGACGATCTCGCCCGACGTGCCGGCCTCGGCGGCATGCACTGCCTCACCGACGAGGCGGCGCTCATCGGCGCTTGGTTTGCGCATCACCATCCCCCTGACGCGCCGCCGCCGCCGAACGAGCCACCGCCGCCTGAAAATCCGCCACCGCCACCGCCGCCCCAATCGGAGCCGCCACCGCCACCCCAATCCGATCCGCCGCCCCGGCTCGACAGGCTGTTGAGCGCCGACCACAGAATGACATTGCCGACCGCGTCGCCCACGCCGTGACTACGATAGCGCCGCCCGCCCGCGCGCCCGAACAGCATTGGCAGCACGAAGAACAGAAGGATCATCACCGTCAGGATCGCGCCGACGCCGCTGCCACCCCGATGGCGCTGGCGCTCGCTTCTCGGCGATGCCTTGGCAGCGGCCGCCGCGCGTGCCTCGCCCGCTTCCAGGGGCAGCTTGAGCTGCTCGGCAATCGCGCTTGCGCCGGCAATGATGCCGCCGGGCATGTCGCCCGCCTTGAACCGCGGCAGGATGGTATCGTTGATGATCTGGCTGGACAGCGCGTCGGTCATGATCGGTTCAAGGCCGTAACCGACTTCGATCCGCACCCGGCGCTCCTTGGGTGCGACGATCAGGATAATCCCGTTATTGGCCTCGCTCTGGCCGATCTTCCAGGCACGGCCCAGCCGATAGCCATAATCCTCGATCGGATAGCCCTGCAGATCGGGGATCGTCGCGATCACCAGCTGCCGGGTTGATGCCTGCTCGACGTCCGCTGCCTGCGCAGTGAGCGTCGCGACCTGCGCCGGGTTCAAAATATGCGCCGCATCCACCACCTGCCCGGTCAAAGGCGGGAATGTCTGGGCGGTGGCCGCGCTCCCCCAAAGGGACAGCGCGGCGAGGAAGGCAAGGATGCGGATCAGTTGAAGTTGACCTTCGGCGCGGTGTCCGCACCCGGCGTTGTCGCCTGGAACGGGACCAGTGGTTTCGCGCCGTAAAAAATCTTGGCGCCGATCGCGTCGGGGAAGGTGCGGATCGTCACATTATATTTTTCAACGGACGCATTATAATCGCGGCGCGCGATGGTGATGCGGTTCTCGGTACCCTCAAGCTGTGCCTGCAGCGTCTTGTAGCCTTCCTGCGACTGAAGCTCGGGATAGGCCTCCTGCAAACGCTGCAGCGAAAGCCCGAGCGCGCCCTGGGTGCGGTCGAACTGCTGCAGCTTGGCTGGATCGCTCAGGTCCGATGCCGATACGCGGATGGTGTTCGCAGCGGCGCGCGCCTGGGTAACCTCCACCAGGATGCTTTTTTCCTGCGCGCCCGCAGCCTTCACCGTGGCGACCAGATTGGGCACCAGGTCCGATCGGCGCTGATACTCATTTTGCACATCCGCCCAGCGGGCCTTGGCGGCTTCCTCGGCCGTGGGGACGCTGTTGAGCCCGCAGCCAGACAACATGGCGGCACCAGCGAGCGCGATTACGAGGCGAAACTTCATGGTGATGATCCCTCCAGACCCTTGATCCCAGAACCTTATTCCTTGACCTTTTAGCCGAGCCGCCGTCACTTGCCCAAGGCAAATCGGCGCCAGGCGTTCTAGTCACGCAACACACATCGTATCGGAGGGGCCCGTGTTCAAGGAGTTTCGCGAATTTATCGCACGCGGCAATGTGCTTGATCTGGCGGTTGGCGTCATCATCGGCGGCGCATTCGCCACCATCACCAAATCGCTGACCGAGGACGTCATCCTGCCGATCGTCGGCGCGATCTTCGGCGGGATCGATTTTACCAGCTATTTCATCCGCCTCGGCGCGGTGCCGGCGGGCTATACCGGCTCGCTCAAGGATTATGCAGCGCTGAAGGCGGCGGGCGTCCCGCTGTTCGGGTACGGCGCCTTCGTCACGGTGGTGATCAATTTCATGATCCTCGCCTTCATCATCTTCCTGATCGTGCGCACCGCAAACCGGATGACGGCCAAGCCCGAAGCAGCGCCCGCCGAGCCCGCCGCCGAACCGGCAGATGTCACGCTGCTGCGCGAAATCAGGGACGAGCTGAAGAAAAGCAGCGCCGCTTAGGCTGCCGCCAGGTCCTCGGCATTGGCATCGGCCAGGCTGGTGCCATCCAGAATGCGCGCGGTCTCGTCACGCACGCGCATCATCGCGTGGCGAATCGCGCAATCGGCCTCGCTCTTGCAGTCGGCGCAGGCGCGATAGGCGGTACGGCTGACGCAGGGGACGAGCGCGAGCGGCCCTTCGATCACGCGGATGATCTCGCCGAGCGAGATCAGATGCGTCGGGCGTGACAGGCAATAACCGCCCATCTTGCCGCGGTGGCTGTGCAGGAAACCCGCCTCGCGCAGGTCGGCCAGAATCAGCTCGAGGAACTTGCGCGGGACATTTGCCTCCGCTGCAATGCGGTTCATCGGGATCGGTGGCGATCCCTTGGGCGCCTCGGCCAGGAAAAGCATCGCGCGGAGCGCGTAGCGGGAACGCTGCGTCAACATAATTGGACACATATGGACTGACTTTGTGGCGAGCGAAAGGCGCACCTTTTCATTTATTCCACAGCACCTATATCGGTGCTGCCGGGTTCGCCCGGCTATGGTGATAAAGTGCAGCGTAGACTAGATGCAGCGGACCCGGGGGCAGTACCCGGCGGCTCCACCACAACCGGCCCATAAGGCGGGTTTTGACGGGGCCGAACCAGGATCGACGTGTGTTGAAAGGCGCTGTTTTTGCCCGGGCTGAGTAACCTGTAAAAGGCACAAAACCACAAGTGCTAACGATAACGAAGCACTCGCAATTGCGGCCTAACTCAAGACTTAACGGTCTAGGTTAGTACGACGAAAGCGCGGTCGGACCGTACCGGGCAACAGAAACGATTCCAGCGGCCCGGGGGGGCCGGGCAACAGAACCCCCCACCTTTTCCCGCTTGCCTATCGAGCCGGGCCATATTCCCAGCCCCATGGCGCGCCCGTTTCGCCCAGCGCTGCGTGGACGATGGCGGGGAAGGCCTTTTCCGCCCGCACATCGTTGGACAAAATCACCACGCACCGGCCGCTGCGCGCAATGCAGACCCAGGTGTTGGCGGTCGAATCATTGTGCCCGCCCTTGTAGAAGCCGCGCCCCTGCGGGCCGGTGAAGGTCACCACCCCCAGGCCTGCCGATAGATTTTTCACGCGCTCGCCCTTGGGCAAGTCGGGCAGCAATGTCGGAAATTGCTGGCGGGTGGTGATCGGCAGTTGCCCGCGCAACATCTCGGCCCTGCGCGCTTTGCGCACCCCTTCACCGCGCATGAAGCCGCTGACGAATTTCGCCATATCGCTAATCGTCGTGTCCATTGACCCTGCCGCGCGCACCCGGCTGCGTTCGTCATGCGGCTCGCTGCTGCCGTCTTCCTTCCAGCCATCGGCCAGATTGCGCGCGAAGTCGGGCCGCCATGTCAGGCTGGTATTGGCCATCGCGAACCGGTCGAACACGCGCCGCTGCATTTCCGCCCCGACATCCAGCCCCAGCCCCTCCTCGATCGCGAACTGGAGCAATTCGATGCCCTCGCCCGAATAGCCATAGCGGCTGCCCGGCTCGAAATGGATGCGCAGCTTCTGGTCGGGTTCCAGGAACGAGAAATTGGCGAACCCCGTGCTGTGCGTCAGCACCATGCGCGCGGTAATCTGCCGCCAGCGCTCATCACCCGCCAGATCGCCCCAATTGCCGTAAGCGTCCAGATTGCCATAATCGGGCAGGGGCTTGGCCAGATAGCGGGCGAGCGGCCGGTCGAGGTCAAGCTTCCCCTCATCGACCAGCTGCATCACCATATAAGCGAACACCGCCTTGGTGATTGAGGCGCCGTACATGATGCTATCGGTATCAAGCGGATCGCCCGCCGCGTTGCGAACGCCGTAACTGCGCACCAGCACTGGCTTGCCCTGGTCGACCAGCGCGACCGCCATGCCGCGCGCGCCCGTTTTCGCCATCGCCGTCCGGACGGCGGCATCAAGCGCTGTCGGTCCAGATGGCGGCGGTGCGCTCGCCGTCAGCAGCATCAGGGTCGCGGCGGTCAGAAAAGCCCTGCGCTGCATCATCTCGCCCCTTTGCTGACCGTTACGGTTGCGACCGGTCGCCGGGCGTAAACATAAGGCGACTGGCCGCTTAACGCTAGCGGCGAAGGGTTTGCATACTGCTGGGCGTTATCGTCTAAACAGCCAGCCATCCGGTCGGCCTGGCACTAAGGGGGGAAGCGATGAGCGAGCTGGTTGATCTGGTGGCGCATGACGAGCAGGCTGCAGCGCCGCTCGCGGCATCTGCCGCGCCGCCGCTCGCGCTATCGGCGGCACTCACCTCTTCGCTCGCGCTGGCGGCCTGCAGCGGCGGGGGCGGCGCGCCACCGACGGCGGTTGTCACGCCCACGCCCACGCCCACCGCCGCCTCGGTCAGCGCGGTACAGGCCAGCCGCTTCCTCGCCCAGGCAACCTTCGGCGCGACCAAGACGGATATCGCGCTCGTCCAGTCAATGGGGTTCGATGGCTGGATCACCGAACAGATCACCCGGCCGCGCACCCAGCATTGGGACTGGCTCGTCAGCAACGGCTATAATGCGGCGGCCAATATCAACAGCCAGAACGGGTTCGACAACACCGTCTGGCGGCAGATCATCAGTGAGCCTGGCCAGCTGCGCCAGCGCGTCGGCATGGCGCTGGCCGAGCTCATGGTCGTCGGCATCGACGGCATCCAGCTGCAGTGGAAGGCGTTCGCCGCCGCCGCCTATCTCGATGTGCTGCTCGATAATGCGTTTGGCAATTTCCGCACGCTGCTGCAGGCGATCACCACCAATGCCGGGATGGCCTCCTACCTCACCTTCCTCAACAATCGCCGCGCCAATACGACGACAGGGGCACTGCCGGACGAGAATTACGCGCGCGAGCTGATGCAGCTCTTCACGATCGGGCTTTACCGGCTCAATATGGATGGCACGCTGCAGATGTCGGCGGGGCAGCCCATCGAAACCTATACCCAGGCTGACGTGACCCAGCTGGCACGCGTATTCACCGGGCTGGTGCTCGATTCGGCGGACAGCAGCACGCCTGACCGCCTCCGCCGCCCGCTCGTCGTCAATGCCAGCATTCAGGAACCCGGCGCCTCCACCTTTCTCGGCGCGACGGTGCCGGCGGGCTCGGCGGGCCTTGCCGGCGTCGGCATCGCGCTGGACACGATCTTTGCCCACCCCAATGTGCCGCCGTTCGTGTCGAAGCAGCTCATCCAGCGGTTGGTCACCAGCAATCCGTCGCCTGCCTATGTCGGCCGCGTCGCTGCCGTCTTTGCCAATAACGGATCGGGCACGCGGGGCGATCTGCGCGCCGTGATCCGCGCGATCCTGCTCGATACCGAGGCGCGCAGCGATACGACGCTTACCGCCAGCAACAGCGGCAAGCTGCGCGAGCCCGTCATCCGCTTCACCAACTGGGCGCGCGCCACCGGGGCGACCTCGACCGGGGGGCTCTGGCCGATCGGCAACACCAGCAGTTCGAGTACCCGCCTCGCTGAATCATTCGGGCGCAGCGCTTCGGTCTTCAACTTCTTCCGCCCGGGCTATTCGCCGCCCAACACCGCGCTGTCGAGCGGCGGGCTGGTCGCGCCTGAATTCCAGATCACTGATGAGCTGAGCGTCGTCGCCTATGTCAATTACATGCAGGGCGTCGTCCAGAACGGCGTCGGCGATGTCCGCGCCGATTACACCGCGCTGCTCGCGCTCGCGACCGACAGCACCGCGCTGGTCAACGAGGTCAATCTCGTCCTCGCCGCCGGGCAGTTGAGCGCCGCCACGGTGGCGGCGATCCGGGCCGCGGTTGAGAGCATCGCCGCCACTGCGACCGCCAACCGCGTCTACGCCGCCGTCCTGCTGACGCTCGCGTCGCCCGATTACATCACGCTGAAATAGGGCCATGGCCATGACCAACGATCAATCGCGCCGCGCCTTTCTCAAGCGGTCTGCCGCCCTCGGCATCGCCGGCGCTGCAACGCCCTTCGTCACTAGCCTCGCCGCGATCGGGGAGGCGGCGGCCGCCACCGCTGCCGACTATAAGGCGCTGGTCTGCGTCTTCATGTATGGCGGCAATGATTACGCCAACACGCTGCCGCCTTATGATCAGGCCAGCTATGATCTTTACGCTGCCGCCCGATCCGGCCTCGCCCATAGCCGCGCCTCGCTGGCGGGCACGCTGCTCAATCCAACCACCGCGCTTGGCGGCGGGCGGCAATATGCAATGGCGCCGACCATGGCGCCGCTGCTGCCGATTTTCGATGCCGGCAAAATGGCGGTGGTGCTGAATGTCGGCACGCTCGTCCAGCCGACGACCAAGACGCAATATACCAACAACTCGGTGCGCCTCCCGCCCAAATTGTTCAGCCACAATGATCAGCAAAGCTATTGGCAGGCCTCCAACCCCGAAGGCGCGACCTCGGGCTGGGGCGGGCGGATCGGCGATCTGTTCCAGAGCGGCAATGGCACCGCCACGCTCACCTGCATCAATGCCAGCGGCAATGCGGTGTTCCTGAGCGGGCGCACCGCAATCCAATATTCGGTCAGCACCAATGGCCCGATTGCGCTGCTCAACAATGGCAGCTCGCTGTTCGGATCGGCGACGGCGGCCAGCACGCTCCGCTCACTGATGACGGGCACCAATGCCAATCTTCTGTCGAACGAGCACGCCACCGTCAGCAAGCGCGCGCTCGATACCTATGCCCAGGTCAACACCGCTCTTGGCGCTGCGCCGGTCGGCAATTTCTCGCTCTTCCCGACGGGCAATAGCCTCGCTGATCAGCTCCGCATCGTCGCCCGCCTCATCTCGGTCGCGCAGGAGCTTGGCGCACGGCGCCAGGTGTTCTTCGTCTCGCTTGGCGGGTTCGACATGCATGACGGGCTCGTCACCGATCACCCCACGCAAATCGGTCTCGTCGCCAGCGCCATCCGCGCCTTTTACGATACCACCGTGTCGCTCGGCATTTCAGATCGGGTGACGACCTTCACTGCCTCTGATTTCGGCCGCACGCTGCAATCGAATGACGACGGGTCGGATCATGGCTGGGGCAGCATGCATTTCGTCACTGGCGGCGCGGTCAATGGGCGGCGTCTCTACGGCACCCCGCCTGCCATCGGCAACAATACGCCCGATGATGTCGGGCAGGGGCGCTTGCTGCCGACCATCGCGGTTGATCAATATGCCTCCACGCTTGCCAACTGGTTCGGCGTCAGCAGCACCGACATGCCGACCGTTCTGCCCAATATCGGCAACTACAACCCGTCGAGCTGGAACCAGGGGTTCGTCTGATCGGCGGTCGCAGCCCGCCTTTGGCCCGCATTGCCATGGCGTGCCACCGTCCCTAGCTACCCCGCAGCACCCTGTGTCGACGCGGTCGACGCAGCGGATGCCGAAAGGAAGGCGCGCGTGGCGGACGATGGTTTTGATGGCAAGGGCCGCTCCATCCCCAGCGGGCGCCTGTCGCGGCTCGGCGTGTTCGGCAAGCTCGCGGGCGGCGTCGCCGGCGGTGTCGTCGCAGAAGGCGCGCGGCGGCTGGCGAATGGCGAACGGCCGCAGCTGAGCGACCTGCTCCTCACCCCCGGCAACATCACCCGCGTGACCGATCAGCTCTCGCAGTTGCGGGGTGCGGCGATGAAGCTCGGGCAGATGATCTCGATGGACGCGGGCGACATGCTCCCTCCCGAGCTCAGCACCATTCTCGGTCGCCTGCGCGACCGCGCCTATCACATGCCACCACAGCAGCTGCAGCAGGTGCTCGCCAGGCATTGGGGCAAGGATTGGCGCCGCCGCTTCGCGCGCTTCGGCGCGTCTCCCATCGCCGCCGCCTCCATCGGTCAGGTCCACAAGGCAGTGACGCATGACGGGCGCACGCTCGCCATCAAGGTGCAATATCCCGGCGTCCGCGACAGCATCGATGCCGATGTCGACAATGTCGCGACGCTGCTCAGGCTCACGGGCATGATGCCCAGGGAAATCGACATCACGCCGCTGCTGGCAGAGGCCAAGCGCCAGCTGCACGAGGAGGCGGATTATAGCCGCGAGGGTCGCCAGATGCAGCATTTTGCCGCGCTCCTCGCCGATGATCCGGGCTTTGTCGTGCCCGCACTCGACAGCGAATTTTCCGGCGGAGAAGTGCTGGCGATGAGCTTTGTCGAGGGCACCGCGATCGAACATCTGGAGGATGCCCCCCAGGACGAGCGCAACCGCGTGATGACTGCGCTGATCGCGCTGGTATTGCGCGAATTGTTTGATTTCGGCGTGATGCAGACCGACCCCAATTTCGCCAATTTCCGCTATCAGCGCGACACTGGCAGGCTTGTGCTGCTCGATTTCGGCGCGACCCGCGACGTGACGCCCGCGACCGCGGCTGGCTATCGCGGCCTGCTGAGCGCCGGGCTCGATGGTGACCGAAACGCCGTGCGCGCCGCTGCCGTCACCGCCGGCTTTCTCAGCGACAATGTGGTGGCGCGCCACCCTGCGCTGATCGACAGGATGATCGATATCATCATCGCCGAGATGAACCGCCCCGGCGCCTTTGATTTCGGCGACCGCGCCTTTGTCGGCGTGCTCCGCGATCAGGGCATGGAAATCGGCCAGGACCGCGCCGCCTGGCACCTGCCCCCGATCGAGATGCTGTTCGCCCAGCGCAAGATCAGCGGCACCGCGCTGCTCGCCGCCCGGCTGAAGGCCAAGGTCGATGTGCGCGGGATGGTGGAGCGCTATCGGCATGCACCACAAATTTAACTAAAACTTAAACTTGACGCCGTCGTTATTTAAGTTAGAGTTAAATCTCTAATGGTTGGAGGGCTGCGTTATGTCCGTTGCGATGCTTCGTCGGCAGGCAAATATCCTGATGTGGCTGGTGACCGTGCCGTTCGCTGGGTTGGTGCTGCTTGCCATGTTACTGGTGGGCAATATTGCCTGGCAAGGCGGGCGTTATGCGGATGCGGTTTGCATCTACTATGTGCCGATGCTGCTCTACATGTGGGCGATCTGGATGATCCGCCGCGCGCTGAAGGCGATTGCCGGCGGCGCGCTGTTTGATCAGACGCTGTCGAGTCTCCTGTTTCGCGTTGGCCTGGCGCTCTTTGCCGGGGCAATCATCACCGTGTTCGGCGTGCCGCTCATGACTGCCCTTGTCTGGGGCAAGCCCGTCATCAAGGCCTTTGAGCCATCGCCAATAACGCTTGGGGTCGTCGGTGCCGCGCTGATGTTGCTGTCACAATTATTCGCAAAGGCAACCGCGATGCGCGACGAGATTGAGGGGTTTTTCTAAATGCCCATTCTCGTCACGCTCGATGCGATGCTCGCGCAGCGCGCCATGACCAGCAAGCATCTCGCCGGGCAGATGGGGATCAGTGAAACCCAATTGTCGCTGTTCAAGTCGGGCAAGGTCCGCGGCGTGCGCTTCGCGACAATCGCGCGCATGTGCGCCGTGCTGGAGTGTCTGCCCGGCGACATCCTCACCTATCAATTCGATCCTGTCGATCTTCAGCCTGATACCGAGGATTAGGCCCGCCAGGGCGGGGTGACCGCATTGCCACGCATTGTTCGCAAGAAGGGTCTTGGTCGCCCGAGCCCATTTCGGACCGCTCTGGGCGAGCATCGCTTCAAGCCGATCGGGATGGTCGAAGGCAAGCTCTCTATACCGCTGTGCATGTCCGTCGCGGTCGTGCCGTTCGCGCGACTGCGCTATAGGGGCGGCATGTCGTCGCTGATCCTGTTCAACAAACCCTATGACGTTCTTTGCCAGTTCACCGACGTCCGCAGCCCGACGCCGCGCGCGACGCTGTCGGATTTCATCGGCGTGCCGGGCGTCTATCCCGCCGGGCGGCTCGACCGCGACAGCGAGGGGTTGCTGCTGCTGACCGATGACGGTGCCTTGCAGGCGCGCATTGCCGATCCGCGTTTCAAGCTGCCCAAGACCTATCTGGTCCAGGTTGAAGGCATCCCGGATGCCGCCGCGCTGGATCGGCTGCGGCGCGGCGTTGATCTGAACGATGGCCCAACCCGACCGGCCGATGTCGAGGCGATCGCCCCGCCAGCCCTGTGGCCGCGCGATCCGCCGGTGCGCTTTCGCAAGACCGTGCCCGATGGCTGGCTGCGGCTGACGATTCGGGAGGGGCGCAACCGTCAGGTCCGCCGCATGACGGCGGCGGTCGGCTTGCCCACGCTGCGGTTGATCCGCTGGCAAGTGGGGGATTGGTCGCTCGACGGAATCGCCCCTGGCGCCTGGCGCGCGGTGCCGCACCCGGGGCGATGATGCGCCCAATCGCTTGCAAGGCTTGACGAAAAAAGGGGCCCGCGTCGCCGCGAGCCCCTTGTCATTTCCTACCGAAACGGGCGTCCGGTTCGCTTAGTCGCGATCGCCCGTCAGGAAGGCAGGCGCGAATTCAGGCGCAGGGCCGTCGTCCTTTTGCTCCGAACGCTCAGGGCGCGGACCCCGGTCACCACGGCCTTCGCCGCGCGGACCACGATCACCGCCACCGTCACGGCGCGGACCGCGATCACCACGGCCTTCGCCACGGCCGCCGCCGTCACCGCGCGGGCCACGGCCACCATCACCATCGCGACGCGGACCACGGGGGCCGCGATCACCACCCTCACGCGGTTCACGCGGTGGGCGCGTATCTTCGAGCTCGGCACCGGTTTCCTGATCGACAACGCGCATCGACAGGCGAACCTTGCCGCGCGGATCGATCTCGAGCACCTTGACCTTGACCAACTGGCCTTCGCTCAGGACGTCGCTGACCTTCTCGGTGCGCTCGTTGCGGATTTCGGAGACGTGGACGAGGCCGTCCTTGCCACCCATGAAATTCACGAACGCGCCGAAATCAACCAGGTTGACGACCTTGCCGTCATAGACCTTGCCGACTTCAGCCTCCTCGACGATGCCACGGATCCAGGCGATTGCCGCCGTGATCTGCGCGGGATCGGACGACGACACCTTGATGATGCCCTCATCATCAATGTCGACCTTGGCGCCGGTGGTGGCGACGATCTCGCGGATCACCTTGCCGCCGGTGCCGATCACGTCACGGATCTTGGTCTTGTCGATCGTGATCGTCTCGATGCGCGGGGCATGGGCCGAGAGTTCCTCACGGGTATGGTCGAGCGCCTTGGCCATTTCGCCCAGGATATGCGCGCGGCCGTCCTTCGCCTGATGCAGCGCGACGCGCATGATCTCTTCGGTGATGCCGGCGATCTTGATGTCCATCTGCATCGTGGTGATGCCCTCGGACGTGCCCGCGACCTTGAAATCCATGTCGCCGAGATGATCCTCATCACCCAGAATGTCGGAAAGAACCGCAAAGTCCTTGCCTTCCAGGATCAGGCCCATCGCGATACCCGACACCGGGCGCTTGAGCGGCACGCCTGCGTCCATCATCGACAGCGAACCGCCGCACACCGTTGCCATCGACGATGAGCCATTCGACTCGGTAATGTCCGACAGGACACGGATCGTGTATGGAAACTCTTCCATCGATGGCAGGATCGGGTGCAGCGCGCGCCAGGCGAGCTTGCCGTGGCCGACTTCGCGACGACCCGGCGCACCGAAGCGGCCGACTTCACCCACCGAATAGGGCGGGAAGTTATAGTGGAGCAGGAAGCGCTCGTACGACAGGCCGGTCAGGCCGTCGATCATCTGCTCGGCTTCCTTGGTGCCCAGCGTGGTCGAGCAGATCTACTGAGTCTCACCACGCGTGAACAGCGCGGAACCATGCGCGCGCGGCAGGAAGTGCACCATCGCCTCGATCGGGCGGATCTGGGTGGTCGTGCGACCGTCGATGCGCTGGCCATCCTTCAGGATCGCCCCACGGACGATTTCTGCCTCAAGCTTCTTCATCAGCTTGTTGGCGGCCATCTGGTCCTGCGGGCTGGCATCGGCAAAGGCTGCCTTCGCCTTGGCGCGAGCCTCATTGAGCATGTTCGAGCGCGCCGACTTGTCGGTCACCTTGTACGCGGCGGCAATGTCCTTGCCGATCAGCTTCTTCAGCTTGTCCTTGGCAGCCGAGAGATCGGCCTGTTCGGCCATTTCCCAAGGATCCTTGGCGGCCTGTTCGGCCAGATCGATGATCGCATTGGCGGCTTCGCGGCACGCCTTGTGCGCGAACTGAACCGCGCCGAGCATCACGTCTTCCGACAGCTCCTTGGCTTCGGATTCGACCATCATCACGGCCGCACCGGTGGCAGCGACGACCAGGTCGAGCTCGCCGGTCTTCACCTGGTCGAGCGTCGGGTTCAGGATATATTCGCCGTCGATATAGCCGACGCGTGCGGCACCGATTGGCCCCATGAAGGGCACGCCCGAAATGGTCAGCGCAGCAGACGCCGCAACCATCGCGAGGATATCGGGCTCATTCTCGCCATCATAGCTGAGCACCTGGCAGATCACGTTGATTTCGTTGTAGAAACCTTCTGGAAACAGCGGGCGGATCGGGCGATCGATCAGGCGGCTGGTCAGCGTTTCCTTTTCGGTCGCGCCGCGCTCGCGCTTGAAGAAGCCACCGGGGATGCGGCCGGCGGCTGAATATTTTTCCTGATAGTGAACGGTGAGCGGGAAGAAATCCTGGCCCTCCTTCACTGATTTCGCGGCGGTTACCGCGCAGAGGACGACGGTTTCGCCGAGCGTCGCCATCACGGCGCCGTCAGCCTGGCGGGCAACACGGCCCGTTTCCAGCGTGAGGGTCTTGCCGCCCCACTGGATGCTTGCAGTTTTGGTATCGAACATGTGATTTCCTTCAACGCCAACCGCCAGATGCGGTTGGGGCCTATCTGCGGGTTAAGCCGCCCCGCGCGGTTTGAGACCTTTCTTGGTCTCTTCGAGAAGCAGGCCGAATTGCCTGTTCCCATGTGCTCCCGCGAAGGCGGGAGCACAGTCTGGGTCCCCGCCTTCGCGGGGACACAAGATTAGATAGCGAAACGGCGCCACAGGGGCGCCGTTACAAATTACTTGCGAAGCCCGAGCTTCGCGATCAGCTCGGTATAACGCTGGCCGTCGGTGGTGCGGAGATAATCCAGCAGCGAGCGGCGCTTATTGACCATCATCAGCAACCCACGGCGCGAATGATTGTCCTTCTTGTGATCCTTGAAATGCTCGGTCAGGTTGCGGATGCGCTCGGTGAGGATCGCGACCTGGACTTCGGTGGAACCGGTATCGCCTTCGGCGCGGCCATGTTCCTTGACGAGCGCGTCCTTGCGCTCTGCAGTGATCGTCATTCAGTTTTCCTTCGACATCGTCACAGGTTGAAACCGCGCACGACCCGCACCTCTCGGTCGGTTGCCTCCACCAAAGCGACGGGAATATCTTCCAGCATCGCAAAATAGGGGCCATCGTTCACGGCAATCCCGATCAACACCCGCCCCTGTCGGAGCAGCCCTGCCTGATCGGGGGAGAGGGAAAGAGCCGGGATGTCGTCCAGCCCCGCCCTCAATGGCAGGAGTTTGTCTTCAAGGGTGCGGGCCTTAGCGAATTCGCCGAGATTGTCCAGCGATATCGCGTGGGCAAGGTCGAACGGCCCCGCCTTGGTCCGCCGCAGCATCGTCACATGCCCGACGGTACCGAGCGCCAGCGCAATGTCGCGGGCAAGGCTGCGGATATACGTGCCCTTGGAGACATGCGCGGTGAGGGTGATGCTATCCAGCTCCTCCCCGGCACGGGGAGGGGGACCATTCGCTTCTTCAGCGAATGGTGGAGGGGGGCCTCCACAAACGCTGCACATGGAGTCCGCCCCCGCCACCACCGGCTTCGCCGACGGTCCCCCTCCCCGTGCCGGGGAGGAATTGGAGAGCATCACCCTCACCGCCCACGTCTCCAAGGGCACCTATAT
>JBBQHG010000033.1:0-17129 GCA_038323755.1 Sphingomonadales bacterium | reverse complement strand
GATGAAAAGGTAAAGGTGCTCCGCTCGCTTCGCCCGATCAGCCAGGCCGACGCGCCGATGCTGACCGTTACCGGCCAATATGGCAACGGCGCCGTGAAGGGAGAGATCGTGCGCGGATATGCCGACGAACTGGGGCGGTCGTCCGATACCGAGACCTTTGTTGCGATCAAGGCCAATGTCGACAATTGGCGCTGGCAAGGCGTGCCCTTCTACCTGCGCACCGGCAAGCGCCTGCCCGCGCGCCAGTCCGAAATCGCCATCCAGTTCAAGCCGGTGCCGCACTCCATGTTCGCGGCGCGGGGCGGCAAACTGCAGCCCAACACGCTCGTCATCCGGCTGCAGCCCGAAGAGTATGTCCGGCTGCTGGTGATGGCCAAGGAACCCGGGCTCGACCGCGACGGGGTGCGCCTGCGCGAAGTGCCGCTTGATCTGAGCCTCGACACACAATTCGCCGGATCGCGGCGGCGCATCGCCTATGAGCGACTGCTGCTTGATCTGATCGAGGGCGATCCCACCTTGTTCGTGCGTCGTGACGAGGTAGAGGCGCAGTGGGAATGGATCGACGGCATCCGCGCCGGATGGGAGTCGAACAGCATGAAACCCAAAAACTATCCGTCGGGCAGCTGGGGGCCGTCTGCAGCGATTGCCCTTACCGAACGCGACGGCGCGAGCTGGCATGACGACTGACACGCGCCTGTAGGATTTATCCTCCACGCCCGGCCCTATACCAGTTGGGCACCCATTGCCGGATCAACCCCGGCAATATGACATTGTAGACTGATGGAGCGACTATGACCGAGATCGAATGGTGGGATTATGACGACGCCGATGAAATGGCCGATGCCGTATCGGGCGACGCTGCCTTCATCATCGAAAGCGCCATCGATGCCCGCGGTGCCGCCGTCATCGCGCTGCCCCGCGGCAAGACACCGCACGCCAGCAATGACAAGCTCGCCAAGGCGAAGCTCGACTGGAAGCGCGTAACGATCCTGCCGACCGACGACCGGCTGGTGCCGATGGGTGATGCGCTGTCCAACATCACCGCCATCGCCAAGGTGTTCCTGCCCAAGGGCGTGCGCGTCCTGCCGATCACCAGCGAAGCCGCCGCCGACTACAAGGCCGCCGGTCGCGCTGCGGACGCCCGCTTGCAAGACGTGCATTGGCCACTCGATCTGTGCGTGCTGGGCGTTGGCGCAGATGGTCACACCGCCTCGATCTTCCCCGGCCCCGATTTCGACGAAGCCGTGGCCGGCCCCAAGGAGCGCCGCGCCGTCGGCGTGATGCCGGGCGAGCTACCCGCCGAGGCGCCGGTTGCCCGCGTGACACTCACCCGCGAGGCCATCATCGCGTCTCGCGCGCTGATGATCGCGGTGACCGGCCAGGCCAAGCGCGACATCATCGAGCGCGCGATCAAGGACGGCCCGATGTCTCCTTACCCGATCGGCCGCATTCTGGCGGATGTCGAATTGCCCGTGGATATTCACTGGAGCGCGTAGCATGGTCCTGCATCCCGAGATCGCCGCCGTAACGGACCGGATCATCGAGCGATCACGCCCGACCCGAGAGGCCTATCTCGCGCTGATCCGGGCTGAGCGCGAGGGCGGCGTTGACCGTCCGATCCTGGGCTGCGCCAACCTCGCCCACGGCTTTGCCGGGACCGAGGAAGATCGCGATACGATGAAGGCGGGGCGCGCGATGAACATCGGTATCGTAACGGCATATAACGATATGCTCTCAGCCCATGCGACCTATTATCGCTACCCGGAACAGATGAAGATCTGGGCACGCGAGGCGGGCGTTACCGCGCAGGTCGCCGGCGGTGTACCCGCCATGTGCGATGGCGTGACGCAGGGGTTTCCCGGCATGGAGCTCTCGTTATTCAGCCGGGATACGATTGCGCTCTCCACTGCGATTGCGCTCAGCCACGGGATGTTCGAGGGCGCGGCGCTGCTCGGCATTTGCGACAAGATCGTGCCGGGCCTGCTGATGGGCGCGCTGCGCTTCGGGCATCTGCCGATGATCCTGATCCCCGGCGGGCCGATGCGCAGCGGCATTTCAAACAAGGAAAAGGCGCATACGCGGGAATTGTATGCGGAAGGGAAAGCGAGCCGGGAGGAACTGCTCGATTCCGAGATCGCCGCCTATCATTCCAAGGGGACGTGCACCTTTTACGGCACCGCCAATTCCAACCAGATGATGATGGAGATGATGGGCCTGCACATGCCCGGCGCCGCCTTTGTCAATCCCGGCACCAAATTGCGGCAGGAACTGACCCGCGCAGCCGTCCACCGGCTCGCACAGATTGGCGCGGCAGGCGATAACTACCGCCCTTTGGGCGAATGCGTCGATGAAAAGGCAATCGTCAACGCGGCAATCGGTTTGCTCGCCACTGGTGGGTCGACCAACCATTTGATCCATCTGCCCGCCATTGCTGCTTGCGCAGGCATCGTCATCGATTGGGAGGATTTTGACCGTCTTTCGCGGACGATCCCCCTCATCACACGCGTTTACCCCAACGGCTCGGCCGATGTGAACGGCTTCGAAGATGCCGGCGGCATGCCGTATGTGATCCGCGAATTACTGGGCGCAGGGCTGCTCCACCGCGACATCATGACGGTCGCGGGCGATGATTTGTCGGCTTACGGCATGAAGCCGGTGATCGAGGAGGATAAGCTCGCCTGGGTCGATCCCGGCCCGAGCAAGGACGAAACGATCGTCCGTCCGGCAAGCAATCCGTTCTCGCCCGAAGGCGGCTTCCGCATCTTGACCGGCAATCTCGGCCGGGCCTGCATCAAGGTGTCAGCGGTCGATCCCGATCGCTGGACGATTGAGGCGCCATGCCGCGTGTTCGAGGATCAGGCCGCCGTGCAGACCGCCTTCAAGGCTGGCGAACTCGACCGCGATGTCGTTGTCGTTGTTCGCTTCCAAGGGCCACGCGCCAACGGCATGCCCGAGCTGCACAAGCTCACTCCACCTCTTGGGGTGCTGCAGAATCGCGGATTCAAGGTCGCGCTGGTCACCGATGGCCGGATGTCGGGTGCGAGCGGGAAGGTGCCATGCGCCATTCATGCCAGCCCCGAAGCGCTCGGGGATGGGCCGCTGGCCAGGGTTCGCGACGGCGACATCATTCGCCTGTGCGCCGAAACCGGGCAGCTCGAAGCGCTCGTCGATCCCGCGGAATGGGCAGCGCGCAAGCATGTCGCCGCCCCTGCCTGGTCGAGCGGGACGGGACGCGAGTTGTTCGCCATGTTCCGGCACGGCGCGAACGAGGCCGAGAAGGGGGCGAGTGCCATGCTGGCGGCGATGGGCGCGTGAGTCAGGTCGTCGCCGTCGATATTGGCGGCACGCACGCTCGCTTCGCCATCGCCGAAGTGGAGGGTGGTCGCGTGGTTTCACTGAGTGAGCCGGTGACCCAGAAGACAGCTGAACATGCCAGCCTCCAAACCGCGTGGCAGGCATTTGGCGCCGAGCATGGCGCCCCGCTCCCCCGCGCTGCCGCTATCGCCGTCGCGTCGCCAATTGGCGGTGAGATCATCAAGCTGACCAACAATCCATGGATCATCCGTCCCGCGCTGGTGAAGGAACGGCTCGACGTCGATAATTTCATCCTGATCAACGATTTCGGGGCGATCGGCCATGCCGTGGCGCAGGTTGGGCCGGAGGATTTTCTTCATCTTTGCGGCCCCGACTCGCCATTGCCCGATCATGGATCGGTCACGGTTTGCGGCCCGGGCACTGGCCTTGGGGTGGCGCAGGTGCTGCGCGTACCGGGTGGCTATCATGTGATCGAGACCGAGGGTGGCCATATGGACTTCGCCCCGCTCGATGGGCTGGAGGATTTGATCCTCAAGCGACTGCGCAAGACCTTCACGCGCGTGTCGGTAGAGCGCATCTGCTCGGGGCCAGGCATTGTCGGGATCTACGAAACCCTGGCCGAGATCGAAGGGCGGGCGGTGCAGCGGCTGGACGACAAGACGATCTGGACAATGGCGCTTAATGGCAGCGACAGCCTCGCACTCGCCGCACTGGACCGCTTCTGCCTCGCGCTTGGTGCAGTCGCGGGCGATCTGGCACTCGCGCACGGGCCCCACGGCGTGGTGATCGCCGGCGGCCTTGGCCTCCGCCTCAAGGATCATCTCGTCAATTCGGGGTTCGAGCAGCGCTTCACCGCCAAGGGGCGATTCCAGACCCTAATGCGGTCGATTCCCGTCAAGCTCATCACTCATCCGCAGCCGGGCCTGTTCGGCGCGGCGGCGGCCTTTGCGCAAAGGCATGCCCAATGACAATCGAAGACATCATGCGCACCAGCGCCGTCATTCCGGTGCTGGTGGTTGAGGACGCGGCTTCGGCCCGGCCGCTTGCCGAGGCGCTGGTCGCTGGCGGCCTGCGCGTGCTTGAAGTGACGATGCGCACGGCGGCCGCACTCGACGTGATTCGCGAGATGAAGCAAGTACCGGGCGCCATCGTCGGCGCAGGCACGGTGGTGAATGCTGGCCAGTTCGCCCAGGTGATGGAAGCGGGCGCCGAGTTCATCGTCTCCCCCGGCCTGACCGAGCGCCTTGCTCGCGCGATCATCGACAGCGGTGTCCCGTTTCTTCCGGGCATCGCCAATGCAGCCGATATCATGACGGGGCTCGACCTTGGCCTCAGCCACTTCAAATTCTTCCCCGCAGAGGCGAATGGCGGGCTGAATGCGCTGAAGGCGCTCGCCGCGCCCTTCTACCAGTGCAAATTCTGCCCGACCGGCGGCATTACCGAAGCGAGCGCCCCCGAATGGTTGGCGTTCGAGCCGGTACTATGCGTCGGCGGCAGCTGGGTAACGCCAAAGGGCGCGACCATGGCAGCAGTGCGCGACATTGCCGAAATCGCAAGCGGGCTGCGGGGGTAATGCAGATCGGACTCATCGGGGGTATCGGCCCTGCCGCGACGGATTATTATTACCGCAGGCTCATCGGGATTTACAGCGCTGCCAGCCAGCCGCTTGAGATGACCATTGCCCATGCTGATACACCGACGCTTCTCGCCAATCTCGCCGCTGACCGGCATGACGACCAAGCGGCCATTTTTGAGCGGCTGGCCGAGCGCCTCGCTTTAGCTGGCGCCGGGTGCATCGCGGTCACGTCAATTGCCGGGCATTTCTGCCGAGCAGCCTTCACTTCACGCGCGCCATTGCCGGTGATCGACATGATCACTGCGGTGGCGCAAGAGGTGGCGCGGCGGCAATATCGCGCGATCGGCATCCTTGGCACGCGAACGGTGATGGAAACGCATTTCTATGCCGGCATCGACACTGCAGAGGTGATGGCACCAGCGGAACCGCTACTGAGCGATGTGCATGAATGCTATGTCAAAATGGCAAGTACGGGCACGATCACACCGGATCAGCGGCGACTATTTGAACGGGCGGCGCGGCAGATGATCGACGAGCGCGGCGCCGAGGCAATACTTCTGGGCGGCACTGATCTAGCGCTCGCTTTTACACCCGAAACCGCCGAATTTGCGATCATCGACTGCGCGGCAATTCATGTCGACTCGATCGCGCAATATGCGATGCAAACCGCCTGAACCTGCTTACCGCTCGCCCCGCGCGTGTCGGATCGCATACCATTTCTGCACATTGGCATTGTGTTGCTCGAGCGTGTCGGCAAAAACATGCCCCCCGGTGCCGTCCGCCACGAAATACAGCGCGTTCGATGTCGCGGGGTCCAGCACCGCATCGATGCTCGCCCGCCCCGGATTGCAGATCGGGCCCGCTGGTAATCCGACCATCGCATAGGTGTTGTAAGCATTCACGGCCTGCACTTCAGATCGCAGGATACGGCGACCGAGTGGCTTGCCCCTGGTGATCGGGTAAATGATCGTGGGGTCAGCCTGCAGCATCATGCCGCGCTTCAGCCGGTTGGAATAGACTGCGGCAACGGTGCGGCGTTCGCTGGCCTTGCCGGTTTCCTTCTCGACGATGGACGCGAGGATCAGCGCCTCACGCGGGCTGGAAATGCCAAGGCCCGGCTTGCGGTTCTCCCATGCCTTGGCCAGATATTTCAGCATTGCGCGCTGCATGCGATCAAGCACGCTTTGCCGCGTATCGCCGCGCTGGAAGCTGTAGCTGTCAGGCAGCACCGTCCCCTCGATCGGCACCTCGACCTTTCCGGTCAGCCCATCGGCCGCCATCAACCGCTCCTGAACCAGGATTGAGGGGAGACCTTCGGGGATCGTTACAAAGCGCTGCAGTGTTCGGCCACCCTGCAAGAGTTTCAGGATATCAGCCTGGCTCAGATGCCGGGGTATCCGATATTCGCCCGCCTTGATCGGCGTACCCGCGCCGAACACTCTGGCCAGCAGTTTGAAGCGCGCGGCCGATGGGATCATGCCCGCCGCCTCAAGTCGATCGGCCGTACCCGACAGGGTGGCGCCGTCCGCAACCGCAAATGTCGCATTTTTTGGAGTCGGCCCGGGGCCGCCCCAGTCCTGCACCAGCAGGAACAGCGCGCCGATCGCGGCAACGATGACGATCAAGCCGAAACAGCCGAGTTTGCGCATGCGATCCCCTACCTCATCTCAGCTGACCGCAACGATCAGATCGCCTTCATCACCAGGCTGGCATTGGTCCCGCCAAAGCCGAAGCTGTTGTTGAGCACTGCCTTTACCTGCCGTTGCTTGGCGACATGCGGCACCAGATCGACACCCTCGCAGCCATCGCTCGGATCGTCGAGGTTGAGCGTCGGCGGCACCACCTGATCACGCATGGCGAGGATGCAGAAGATGCTCTCCACCGCGCCTGCGCCGCCGAGCAGATGGCCGATCGCCGATTTGGTCGAGCTCATCGACAAGGTGCCGATCGCATTGCCGAACAGGCGACGGACTGCACCGAGCTCAAGCTCGTCGCCAAGCGGGGTCGAAGTCCCGTGCGCGTTGATATAGTCGATGTCGCCGAGCGACAGCCCCGAACGCTTCATCGCCATCTGCATCGATCGGAACGCGCCTGCGCCTTCCGGGTGCGGTGCCGTCACGTGATAGGCGTCGCCCGACATGCCGTAGCCGACGATCTCGGCATAGATTTTCGCGCCGCGAGCCTTGGCATGCTCATATTCTTCGAGGCATACGACGCCCGCGCCTTCACCCATGACAAAGCCGTCGCGGCCCTTGTCATAGGGGCGGCTGCCCTTTTCAGGGCAATCGTTGAAATTGGTGGAAAGCGCCCGCGCCTGTGCGAAGCCGGCGATCCCGATCGGGCAGATCGCCCCCTCTGCGCCGCCAGCCAGCATCACATCGGCATCGTCGAGCATGATCATCCGGGCGGCGTCGCCGATCGAATGAGCGCCGGTTGAGCAGGCGGTGACGACGGCGTGGTTGGGCCCCATCAGGCCATATTTGATCTGCACCTGGCCCGAGATCAGGTTGATCAGGCGACCATGGACGAAATGCGGTGAGACGCGGCGCGGCCCCTTTTCGTGCAGCACGATCGATTCGCTGGCGATGCCCGGCAACCCGCCGATGCCCGAACCGATCGAACATCCCGCACGCAGGCGCTGCTCCTCGGTCATGTCGGTAAGGCCGGCATCTTCCAGCGCCTGCCCAGCCGCATCGATGCCGAAAATGATGAAAGGATCGACCTGGCGCTGCACCTTGTGATCGACGCGCTTGCCGGGATCAAAGCCATAAGCATGATCCGCCGGCTTAACTTCGCAGGCATAGCGACAGGCATAATCGGTCGCATCGAATCGGGTGATGGTCCCCGCGCCCGATTTGGAGGCCAAGATGTTGGCCCATGCAGTCTCGACATCCGCACCCAGTGGGGTGACGAGTCCAAGCCCGGTTACAACAACACGGCGCATGGCAATCTCCGTTCTCTACTCGAAAAAATCAAAGCGGCCCCCCAACCCCGGAATGATCCTGGGACGGGGAGCCGCTCTATCTTGTTCGGCCGCGAGGGCCCGGTAGCTGATCGGACGGTTCGCAATCGTGCGAGCGCCCCCAAATGATCAGCCCTTGTGCTCGTCGATATAGGTGATCGCATCCTTGACGGTGCCGATCTTCTCAGCCGCATCGTCGGGGATCTCGACGCCGAATTCTTCTTCGAACGCCATCACCAGCTCAACGATGTCGAGGCTGTCCGCGCCGAGATCATCGATGAAGCTCGCATCTTCGGTCACTTTTTGCTCTTCGACGCCGAGATGCTCGACGACGATCTTCTTTACGCGATCGGCAGTCTCGCTCATGCTTTTTCCCTCTCGTAGCTCTGGGGGTTTGTGGTCTTCATCGCACCTAGAACGGGCAGACTGCCCTGACAAGAGGGTCAGAGCATTGCCATGCCACCATTCACGTGCAGGGTCTGCCCGGTGACATAGCTCGCCTCACGGCTGGCAAGATAGACTACGGCGGCGCCGATGTCCGCGCCCTCACCCATATGCCCGGCAGGAATCCGCGCGTTGAGCGCCTCTTTCTGGGCGTCGGGAAGACCATCGGTCATCGCCGATCGAATGAAACCGGGGGCCACGCAATTGACCGTGATGTTTCTGCTGGCCAGCTCCTGGGCCAACGCTTTCGACATGCCAACCAGGCCGGCTTTCGATGCAGCGTAATTTGCCTGACCGGGGTTACCGGTGGCGCCGACGACCGACGTAATCGAGATAATCCGACCGTGCCGCGCCTTCATCATCGGGCGCGCAGCGGCACGGGCAAGGCGAAATGCAGCTTCGAGATTGACGCGGATGACTTGATCCCACTCGTCATCCTTCATCCGCATGACAAGATTGTCGCGGGTGACGCCGGCATTGTTGACCAGGATATCGAGTTTGCCGCCCAGCGCATCGACCGCCTGACCAACGAGCGCGTCGACGGCGGCGCCATCGGACAGATCGCACGGTAGCGCGACATGATCACCGCCCAGCGTATCGCGGTACGCGTGGAGCTTTTCGGCATTCGATCCCGACACGGCCAATCGCGCGCCCTGTGCCGCCAGCGCAGCGGCAATCGCCGAACCAATCCCGCCGGACGCACCGGTCACCAGGGCGGTCATTCCTGTGAGGTCGAACATCATTCTCTCCGTTACAAGGATTTCGCCAGCGCCTCTATGTCACCCATCGTCACGACGCTTATCGCTTCGGCGTCGGGCACGGTCCGCTTTGCCATGGGGCCGAGCACCTTGGCGCCAAATTCCACAACCTGAGTCACACCCGCTTCGGCCATGTTCAGCATCGTCTCACGCCAGCGGACGACGCCAGTCACCTGATCGATGAGGCGCGCCCGGATGTCGTCGGGGTTGGTAATCGGCGCGGCAAGGACGTTTGCATAAAGCGCCACCAGCGGCACGTCGATTCGCGTTGCCTTTAGCCGGTGTTCCATCTGATCGGCAGCCGGCTGCATCAATGAACAGTGGAAGGGCGCAGAGACATTGAGGATCATCCCGCGTTTCGCGCCCATGTCCTTGGCCATCGCGACCGCACGCTCAATCGCACCGATATGGCCCGAGATAACCACCTGACCGGCGGCGTTGTCGTTGGCGATGGCACACACCTCTCCCTCGGCCGCAGCGTCGGCAATTGCATGTGCCTGATCGAGTGTTGCGCCGAGCAAAGCCGCCATACCGCCGACTCCGACGGGTACAGCGTGCTGCATTGCCCTCCCCCGTAGTTTCAGGAGCCGGGCCGTGGTCGGCAGGTCGATCGCGCCCGCTGCGCAAAGGGCGGTATATTCCCCCAGGGAGTGGCCAGCCACAAAGCGCGCCTTTTCCGAAATGCGGACGCCGCCTTCGCGTTCAAGCACCCGCAGCGTGGCGATGGCATTGGCCATGATGGCGGGCTGGCCATTTTCGGTGAGGGTCAGCTCCTCCTCGGGGCCCTCAGTCATCAGTTTGAAGAGGTTCTGGCCGATCGCCTCATCGACTTCCTGGAATGTTTCGCGAGCGACAGGGCTGGCATCGGCGAGGGCGCGGCCCATGCCGACCGACTGGCTGCCCTGCCCGGGGAAAAGAAAAGCGCGAATGATGTCCGCTCCTGCGTGGCTGTCTTGTGAGGGCGTCGCGTTAGGACTGTGAATGCGGGCTGGCAAGCGGCGTCGGGCGGGCGGTCGATGCCATCACCGCCAAGCCCTTTCTCGCGACGGCAAATTTCCTGCGACGAATTGCGACCATTTTACAGCTCACACGGCAAGGCCCTGCGACATTCGACTCACAGATTGTTCTTCGACGCCGAGTGATGGCGCCGGTATTTGGGAGTTGAGTATCATGAAGAAGACCATTTTGAGCGCCATCGCCCTTTCGATAATCGCCACCCCTGCCCTAGCTGCTGATCGGCATGACGACCGCCGCGATACCACGCAGCGCACAGTGATCGTGACGAAGCAGACTTATCAGGCGCCGCGCTACGAGGCCCCACGTTATCAAGCGCAGCAGCATCGCAACTGGCGTCGGGGCGAACGGTTCGACCACCGTCAGGCGCGCAACTACCGCGTGATCAACGATTACCGAGCGCGCCATTTGAAGGCGCCGCCCCGTGGCTATCGCTATGTCCAGTCGGGCAATGATGCGGTCCTTGTCGGCATCACCACTGGCCTGATCGCCGCCGTCATTGCCGGCGCGATCCATTAAGGCCGGCGAATCCGGGTGGGAGGCTTGCCTTCCGCCCGGTTTTCGTTATGGGCACTGCATCACCGGGGTAAAGCGCGCGTCGCTTTGCCCCTGCTTTGTTTTTGAGACGACGATTTTGAGACGACAGCCGGAGGGGCCCCCGCATGGTGCGGTGTGGTCAGCAATCGGCCAAGATGAAGGACAAGACATGGCTCTATACGAGCACGTGTTCCTTGCGCGCCAGGATCTGGCACAGGCGCAGGTGGATGCACTGGCGGAAAACGCCACCAAGATCATCGAAGACAACAAGGGCAAGGTCACCAAGACCGAGTCATGGGGTCTCCGCTCGATCGCTTACCGGATCGCGAAGAACCGCAAGGCGCATTATGTGATGCTCGAAATCGACGCCCCCGCCGGTGTCGTCGCCGAGCTCGAGCGCCAGACCCAGATCAACGAAGACATCATCCGCTACATGACCGTGAAGGTCGATGCGGCTGAAGCAGGCCCGTCGGCAATGATGCGCAAGGGCGATCGTGACCGTGACAGCCGCCGTGGCGGTGAGCGCGGCGACCGTCCGGATCGTGGCGACCGCGGTGATCGTGGCGACCGCGGCGACCGCCCCCGTCGTGACTTCGACGGCGAATAAGGAGCATATAGACAATGGCACGCCCATTTTTCCGCCGCCGCAAGAGCTGCCCCTTCTCCGCGAAGGACGCGCCCCGGATCGATTATAAGGACGTCCGTCTGCTGCAGGGCTTCGTGTCCGAACGCGGCAAGATCGTCCCGTCGCGCATCACCTCGGTGAGCGCGAAGAAGCAGCGCGAACTCGCCCAGGCGATCAAGCGCGCCCGTCATCTGGGCCTCCTGCCCTATATCGTTAAGTAAGGAAGGACTGACATGGAAGTCATCCTGCTGGAACGCGTCGAGAAGCTCGGTGCCATCGGCGACGTCGTCACTGTGAAGGACGGGTTCGCCCGTAACTTCCTGCTCCCCAACAAGAAGGCACTGCGTTCGAACGCCGCCAACCGCAAGGTGTTCGAATCGAACCGTGAGCGGATCGTGGCCGAAAACGCTGCGCGTCGCTCGGTGGCGCAGGAAGAGGCCAAGTCGGTTGACGGTGTAACCGTCACGATGATCCGCCAGTCGTCGAACACCGGCCAGCTTTACGGCTCGGTCGCGGTGCGCGATCTGGTCGAGGCCCTGGACGCCGAAGGTCACAAGGTCCCGAAGAACGCGATCGTGCTCAACAAGCCGATCAAGGCGATCGGCATCTATGATGTGAAGGTTTCGCTCCACGCCGAAGTCGCGGTGATGATCAAGGTCAACATCGCGCGTTCGCCGGAAGAAGCCGAGATGCAGGCCAAGGGCGTCAACGTGATGGAGGCGATGTTCGAGAAGGACGAAGCCGGCTTCACCGAGGATTATGATCCTAACGCAGAGCCCGGCGAAATTGCCGGGGATGCCCCTGCCGCAGAAGCAACAGCGGAAGCCGACGACACCGTCGAAGGCTAATCACTCGCCAGACCAAAGAAAAAGGGCCGTCCGGAGTAATCCGGGCGGCCCTTTCCTGTTACGCTACGCAACATAGACCCCAATACAACGGGGCCATTTCTCTACGGTTCAGGGGACAGCAACGCAGGCACCAAGCACCGCCGCGAGGGGGATGAGCGCGAGGATGATGGGCACTGCGTGTTTCATTCTGCTGTCTCTTCATTCCTGAACCGAACCTGATGTTTAAATGCGTCGCAGCGCTGAAAGTTTCCGTTGGTGCGGCGAAATTATCTTTGGTGGCTCATGATCACATTCGCCGACCAGCAAGATTCGTTACAGCCGCACACTGTGGCCGACGTTCAGTCGGTGACGATCACGGCGTTGCTGATCAACTTAATCGATTTGTCAGACGCGCGGATGATGGCGCGAATGATCGATTGCGGGTGCGCGTGCTCGATCGGCAGTACATAGTCTGCTCGATTGTCGAGCAGCACAGTCGCAACGACCATATCGCCATCCAATATCTCCAACCGGGAGCCCACCGGCGCGCTGACCCGGACCAGCGCGCTTACCGGCCGCTTTCCAGCTGCAAGGCGACTGCCCATGGGCACCATGTCATTGCCCGCGGCCAACTGGAGATCGAGCAGTGATCCAGGAGTTGCATCGAGGTCGACAAAGACCCGACCGCGCCTGATCCCGGCCAGGATGGCGGGCGCGCTGAGGCCATCTGCATAGACAATAGTGGCCGGGCGACCGACCGTCCCTGCTTCGGCGGCGAGCAGGGATCCGTCATGATTATCGCTGCCGCCGATTGCGGTAATGGGCCCGCTGCTTTGCACAGCCTTCAACCAGAACGCCAAGCCGGAAAAAGGTCCCTCAACTCCGCGCTGAAGCTTTGCCGTGCCGCCATTGACCACTTCGATTGCGTCTACCGGCACATGCTCGGCGGCGGGCATCGCCCAACCACATCCCATGCACGGCTCGCCTGACGGTAGCGCCGGATGATTGATCGACACCAAACCGCCCAACGCATGGACTCGGTCGACAATGGCTTTGAAGGTCACTGGACCGCGCGGCTGGACCCGGTAGTCGATGAACTCGGTAACACCGAATATGTTGAAATGCCCATAGAAGGTCGTGACCTCGCGCCCCGGGATCACCAACAACCGATCAAAATAGGGTGCAGCCTCGCGCATCGCCGCCTGAGCGCTCGTAGTGTTATGATCCGTGATGGCGACGAAATCGAGCCCGCGCGCTGCTGCGGTTTCCAGCGTTTTGAAAAGCGGGCACGGAACCATTTGGCCGCCCTGGCTGGCGCATTTCCCGTCGCTATGTCCGCTATGCAGATGCAGGTCGCCGCGATACCAGCCGGGGCCACGATCCGCGACGGGAGGCGGCATTGCCGCGCTGGTTTCTCCTGCCTTCAAAAACCAGATCCTGGCCTTCCAATGGGCGATGATGCCCGATCGGATATTCGGGATCGCCAGCATGAGCGCCCAGCGACCGGGATCGATCCGTCCCGGGAGATAACTTGGCGTCGCGTCACTCTCGCTGATCGTGAAATCGCGCTTGTCGCCGCCGCTCGCACCGCGAAAGCCGTACTGATCTTCGACACCGATATCGATCACGGTCTTCGCCTCGCGCTGATCATGGTCGAAGGCGATGATGATCCGTGCGGTCCCGCGTGGCACGGTAAAGAAAATGCGGCGATAATGCTGGTAATCAGCGCGCGTGATGCTGCCTGCCAGAACCCTGTCGGGCATCCGGTCTGGCGTCGCCGCCTGCGCAGCAGTCGCCAGCACCATGCTCAATAACATCAGGACAATAGCGCGCATTGCCGCATTCATTTCCGCCCGAACAGCTTTTCGATGTCGCCATGTGCCAGCTTCACCCAGGTAGGGCGGCCGTGGTTGCACTGGCCGGAATGCGGCGTGACCTCCATCTCGCGAAGGAGCGCGTTCATCTCGGCTACAGACAGCACGCGACCGGCCCGCACCGATCCATGGCATGCCATTGTCGCTGCGACATGGTCGAGCCGTTCTCTCAGGCTAAGTGCCTCGTCATAAGCCGCAAGTTCATCGGCGAGATCAGTAACCAGCCCCACGACATCGCCCTGCCCGAGCATGGCCGGCACACTGCGTACCAGCATCGCGCGGGGCCCGAAGCGCTCAAGATCGAGCCCGAATTCAGCGAGTTCTACTAGCCGGGCGTCCAGTCGATCGCAGGCGGTTTCCTCAAGTTCGACGACTTCGGGAAGGAGCAGGGCCTGCGATGCGATGCCGCCCCCTGCCATGCCGCGCCGCATGCGCTCAAGCACCAGCCGCTCATGGGCAGCATGCTGGTCAACAATCACCAACCCGTCCTCTGCTTCAGCCACAATATACGTCTTGGCGACTTGCCCGCGCGCAACCCCCAATGGGAAGGCAATCGTTTCGGGCGGCGGCGCATAGGCCGGCTCTGCACGTCCCTGCGGCGGCGGTGTGATAAAGCTCGCACGGCGATCATAAACCGACGATCGATTGGTCGATCCATGCGCCCAGATCTCGGGCTGCGTAGGGGAAGTGCCCATCGGCTCGCTGGTCCAGGCGGCAAGCGCTGCTTCATCTGGGCGAGGCATGCTGCGATGCCCAGCTTCGCCCAGCGCGTGCTTCAAGCCGCTGACGATCAGCCCCCGAACCAGCGCCGGATCACGAAATCTGACTTCGGTCTTGGCGGGATGAACGTTCACATCGACCATGTCGGCCGGCACGTCGAGGAACAGCGCGACGACGGCATGCCGGTCGCGCGCCAGCACATCGGCATAGGCACCCCGCACCGCGCCCACCAGCAACCGGTCCTTGACGGGGCGACCGTTGACGAAGAGATATTGATGATCGGCAATGCCTCGATTGAAGGTCGGCAACCCGGCCACGCCGCCCAGCACGATGCCCTCGCGTTCAAGATCAACCGCAACGCTGTTCTCTATGAGCGCGCGGTCGGTAAGCGCCGCCACGCGCTGAGGTCGATCAGCGGCCGGCGCCACATTCAGCGTCAGCCGACCATCATGCTCCAACGCGAAGCCGATCGCCGGTCGTGCCATTGCCAGCCGCCGGACGACATCGACACAGGCAGCATATTCGGCGCGCGCCGATCGGAGAAATTTTCGGCGTGCCGGCACGCGCTCGAACAAGCCTTCCACGCGAACGCGCGTGCCGGGCGGAACGCCGGCCGGCCCTTCGCTCACCAGCAGCCCGTTGTCGACAAGGCGGCGCCAGCCTTCAGCGCCCATGACCCGACTGTCGAGGGTCAGCCGCGCGACACTGGCGATCGAGGGAAGCGCCTCTCCCCGAAAGCCCAGAGTCGTCACCGCCTCGATCGCTTCATCGGGCAGCTTGGAGGTGGCGTGTCGCTCCATCGCCAGCGCCATGTCGCCGGGAGTCATGCCGCATCCATCATCGATGACTTCGATGAGATCGATCCCACCGCCCGACAGTTTGATGGCGATCCGCTGGGCGCCTGCGTCCAATGCGTTTTCAACAAGTTCCTTCAACGCACTGGCGGGGCGTTCCACCACTTCACCGGCAGCGATGCGATTGACGAGATGTTCAGGTAAGCGGCGTATTGACATGCAAGGCGCTCTAGCCCAATCGGCGGCATTCCGCGACCCGCATCAACAACCAACCAGAGCGTGGATTATCCAAGCTTTGCCGATTTCGACTAGGCTAATTTGGTTGGCGCAGAAGCGGGACGGAAGTGCGAACTGCCGTTGTCACACAGGGCGCGGCCATTGACGGGAATGTAGATGATTTTCTCGCGGTTTTTCAATTTGATGTCGCATGATATGGCGATCGACCTGGGCACGGCGAACACGGTCGTCTACCTGCGTGGTCGCGGCATCGTTCTCAACGAACCCTCGGTAGTCGCGGTTGAGACGATCAACGGCGTCAAGCGCGTCAAGGCAGTGGGTGATGATGCCAAGCTGATGATGGGCAAGACGCCCGACAGCATCCAGGCAATCCGGCCGCTACGCGACGGCGTTATCGCCGACATCGATGTGGCCGAGCAGATGATCAAGCATTTCATCCACAAGGTCCACGGCCAGCGGCGCTTTATGCGCTGGCCGCAGATCGTGATCTGCGTGCCATCGGGCTCCACGTCGGTCGAGCGCCGCGCGATCCGCGACGCCGGATCAAACGCCGGTGCCAGCCAGGTCTGGTTGATCGAAGAGCCGATGGCAGCGGCTATCGGGGCGGGCATGCCCGTCACCGAGCCAATCGGCTCCATGGTCGTCGATATCGGCGGCGGGACGACCGAAGTTGCCGTTTTGTCGCTGCGCGGCCTTGCCTATACCACGTCGGTCCGCGTCGGCGGTGACAAGATGGACGAAGCGATCGTCTCTTATGTCCGCCGCAATCATAACCTGCTGATTGGCGAAGCAACGGCAGAGCGGATCAAACAGGAAGTCGGCGTTGCCAAGGCACCGGCGGACGGCATCGGCCAGACCATCCACATCAAGGGTCGCGATCTCGTCAACGGCGTGCCCAAGGAAATCACGATCAACCAGGGGCAAATCGCCGAGGCGCTCAGCGAACCCGTGGGCACCATCGTCGAGGGCGTGCGGATTGCGCTGGAAAACACAGCACCCGAGCTAGCCGCAGACATCGTGGACCAGGGCATCGTGCTTACCGGTGGTGGTGCGCTGTTGAAGGGCATCGATGAAGTGCTGCGCGACGAAACCGGGCTACCGGTGACCATCGCGGACGATCCGCTCACCTGTGTTGCCATGGGCACCGGGCGCGCGCTGGAAGACCCTGTCTTCCGCGGCGTGCTGCTGACGGCGTAGGCGGGCGGACAGGACATGGCGTCGCCTCGAAATCGACGCCCCGGCTATTCGCGGCGGGCGCAATATGGCCTTTTTCTGGGCTATGTCGGCTTGGTTGCCGGATCACTGGTGGCGGCTGCGCTGTTGGCGCTATCCACTTTCGATCCGTCGAGCTTTGCCGCGCTGCGCCTTGCGACGGCAGAAGTAACCGCACCAGTATCCGGTGCGTTCAGCTTTGTGGGGCGCAGCATCATGGCGGTGCCCGGTGCG
>JBBQHG010000032.1:0-17270 GCA_038323755.1 Sphingomonadales bacterium | reverse complement strand
TGGATCGATCGGCACGATGATGGCGCGCGAATCGCTCCAGAGTATCAGCGCGCTTAAATCTGGCGTGCCTTTGCGCGCGCGCACGCGCCGCCATCACCCGCTCGTCGCCTCCCTGCCGCTCAGGACACGCTTTTATCGATCCGGCCTCTATATCTCGCCGCTCGCGCCGCTCCTGCTGGGATTTTTTGTTGGCATTCTGACAATCCTGTTGGGCATTGGCGGCGGTTTCATCTTGGTGCCAGCGATGCTTTATCTGCTTGGCATGACAACGCAGGTCGTGGTTGGGACGTCGCTGTTTCAAACGCTTTTCGTTACCGCGATTGCGACAATGGTCCACGCCACCACCACCAAGGCCGTCGATATCGTGCTCGCAGCGCTGCTCCTGCTCGGCTCTGTCGTCGGGGCGCAAATCGGCGCGCGGTTTGCAACGCGGGTAAAGCCCGAATATCTGCGCTTGGCTCTTTCCATCATCGTGCTGCTGGTGGCATTCCGAGTGGCGTTGGGCCTCGGCTTCCGTCCCGATGAAATCTACTCGGTCGAGGTGTCGTGAGATCGCACCTGAGGCGATCGGGCGGCGCTCTTCTGCTTGCGCCACTGCTGATGGGCCAGGCCAAACCCGTGCTGGTGCCCGACGTGTCACAGCGCAACATCGAGATAGCCTACAGCTTTACCGGTGCAGAACTGCTGCTGTTTGGCGCCATCCTCTACCCCGGCGGGCGCGTGCCGAGCGAACGCAATGCCGACATTGTCGTTGTCGTCAAAGGGCCATCTCAACCGATCCTGGTGCGCGAGAAACAACAGGTTGCTGGCATTTGGGTCAATGCTGCGCGGCTGCGATATCTCTCCGCGCCGTCATTTTATGCGATCGCCTCGTCGAAGCCGATCGACAAGCTGATCGATGCGCGCTCCCGCGCGATCTATGAGTTGGGCGTAGACAGCCTCCAGCTTTCGCCGGCTAGCAATACCCCAACCGCGGAGCAGGCGCGATTTGAGCGCGGACTGGTAGGGCTGAGGGAACGGGCAGGGCTGTTCTATGAAGCGCCCGGCGCAGTCGAGATTACCGACGGTGTGCTGTACCGGGCAAGAGTAACGATCCCTGCGCGGGTGCCGGTCGGACGCTTCACCGCCGAAACGTTTCTTATACGTGATGGCCGCGTGCTGGCAGCGGCGGTGCGCGATATTGATATTCGCAAATCGGGCTTCGAGCGATTTGTTGCTCGCGCAGCCGAACGCCAATCGTTCATCTACGGGCTTGTTGCAGTTGCGCTCTCTGTGCTGTTCGGATGGGGGGCGAGCTGGATCGCGCGTCGCTTGTAAGCGCGTCGCGCATACGCGATCTTTACCGTTGCTGCTGCAAAGTGTCTGCCACCAGTGTTCCGGGGGCTCTTGTTGCATGACTGATGGCGCGTTCTTGCGAGGTTTTGATCAGTCCACCCGCGTGGACTTGGATACCGGCCAGGGCGCCGACGCGGGTCCAAGCGAGATCGGAGTCGTGTTCGACATTGCCGGCTCGAGCAGCCAGATACTGCTCGACGGTCTCGCCCTGGATCGCCTGGGCCAAAGCACTGATCCGGTCGTCGCAGCCGCAGGGCAGGTTGGCAGCCAAATCAAGATACGCGTGGGCAGCACCTGGCTGATCGCCAATGTTCGCTCGCTGAAGCTGATGGATGGCCATGCGGACCGGATCATCGCCGCGATCGACTTTCTGGGCGAAGGGGATGAAGAAAAGCTCACTGGAAAGCTTTACAGCTTCCGGCGCGGCGTCACCCGTTATCCGATGCCCGGCTGCGCTGTCTATCCAGTCTCTACCACCGACCTGAAACAGATTTATGCTGCCGAAGATCGGGCGCATATCGAGATCGGTACCGTTTATCCCACACGCGACATTCGCGCGGCGCTTTATGTCGATGCGCTTCTCGGCAAGCATTTCGCACTGTTGGGATCGACTGGCACGGGTAAATCAACCGCCGCCGCTCTCATTTTGCACCGGATTTGCGACCTGGCGCCGCACGGCCATATCGTGATGGTGGACCCGCACGGCGAATATGCGGCTGCCTTCCAGGGCAATGGCGCAATTTACGACGTGTCGAACCTGCAAATGCCTTATTGGCTGATGAATTTTGAGGAACATTGCGAGGTATTTGTTACCAGCCACGGTGCGGATCGCCAGATTGATGCCGACATTCTAGCCAAATGCCTGTTGATGTCCCGTGCGAAGGGACGGCTGGGGCAAGAAATATCAAAGCTGACGGTGGATGCGCCGATCCCCTATCTGCTGAGCGACCTGACCAACCTGATCAGCCTTGAAATGGGCAAGATGGACCGGGCCGGGGACACAGCGCCCTATTTGCGATTGAAGACCAAGATCGACGAAGTGAAGGCCGATCCGCGCTATGGCTTCATGTTCTCAGGCATGCTGGTCGCCGATACGATGGCAAGCTTTATCCAGCGCGTCTTCCGCCTGCCCGGCGATGGTAAGCCGATTTCGATTATCGACGTGTCGGGCGTGCCGTCTGAAATCACATCGGTCGTCGTTGCTGTGCTGTCGCGGATGGTGTTCGATTTCGCCATCTGGTCAAGAAATGAGCCGCAACGGCCCATCCTGCTCGTCTGCGAAGAAGCGCATCGCTATATTCCGGCGCGCGACGACATGACCTCCGTAGGGCGCATCCTTAGCCGTATCGCCAAGGAAGGTCGCAAATATGGTGTATCCCTGGGGCTAATCACGCAGCGGCCGTCCGATCTGGCCGAAGGCGTGCTATCACAATGCGGCACGATCATCGCAATGCGCCTCAACAATGATCGCGACCAGGCCTTTGTCCGCGCAGCGATGCCGGAAGGGGCGCGTGGCTTTCTCGATGTGATCCCGGCGCTGCGCAACCGGGAATGCATCGTTTGCGGCGAGGGTGTCGCGGTGCCGATCCGCGTGGCATTCGATTCGCTCGAGGAACAGCGCCGGCCGGCGTCCGACGATCCTCTCTTTTCGCGGCTTTGGCGCGATGTGGGGCAAGAGGACGAGATCATCGCGCGCACCATCAAACGCTGGCGCGCGCAGGGCCACTAAGCGCCGACGCGCACAGGGCCATTAAGCCCTGACGCACAATGCCATTAAGCGCGATCGACAATATCTGCAGACAATGTCGCGCCTCAGCGCGCGCCGGGCTTCACCGATAGCAACGACGCGACCCGCGCCCTGAATGCCCGCAATGCATTACCCGAAAGCTGCGCAACCTGGGTGAAGGTCATGTTGCGCGGGTTGACCGAAATACCATTGCGCCAGACTTCGTAATGAAGGTGCGGACCCGTCGACATGCCGGTTGAACCGACATAGCCGATTACTTGGCCCTGCGACACGCGCGTGCCTGCGCGCACTGCAATCCGGCTCATATGGCCATAGCCAGTGGCGAGCCCGCCCGAATGCGATAGCTTGACGAAATTGCCATAGCCGGCGCTGCGCCCGGCGAGCTGGACGACACCGTCCATGGCGGCCCGGATCGGCGAGCCATAAGGCGCACCGAAGTCGAGGCCCTTGTGCATCCGCATCATCCGAAGGATCGGGTGGAAACGCATGCCATAGCTTGAGGTCATATGACCGGCCACGGGCATCGCCATCACGCCGCGTCGTTCGCCGACGCCTGATGCCTCGAACCATTGGCCGCCCTTGCCGGACGTGTCACCCCAGCGAATGAGCTGAACCTTCTTGCTGCCGCGATCAAGCCCGGCATACAGCAATTGCCCGAGCTGCACCTCTCCGGTCGCGGCGCGGGCCTGCTCGACGATGATGTCGAACACATTGTCAGACTGAACGTCACGCCCGATCGACATTTTTGTCGCGAGCGCACGGATATAGGATTCGACTGCCTTGGCCGGCGCACCTGCAGCGCGTGCCGAGCGATACAGGCTTTGCCCAACCAGCCCGCGAATTCGCAGCGGTGAATGGTCGATCGCGATCGGCTCCGGCGTCACCACCAGATTGCCTGCCGCGCGCGCCACCGCGACATTGAGATCAAAGCGGGCGCGGAAACGGAGATTGTCGAGTGGGCGGGGCACATCGCGACTTGGGCGGCGGCCTAGGGTCAATGCGAGCTGCGTGCCCGATTTGATGTCCGAGAGCGACACGGCGCGCGCTATCATCTGTGTGACACTGGCCGCTTCATCGCGAGCGACGCCGGCGCGTTCGAGCACATGGGCGAAACTACTGCCGGCACCCAAGGTCGCGGTCAACTCGATCATCGGCCGTTCTGGCGTTTCGGCCAGCGGCGCGACCAGATCAGTTGCAGCCATGCGGCGGCCGGTATTTGCCCCAAATCCGAGCGGCGCAATTGATTGAGCGCGCGTGTCTTCCCAAGCCGATCCAGTCAACGGTGCAGGCGCCGCGCCGATCAGCGGATTATTAAACCCCGGCGACATCCAGCAGGTGGCAGCGATAAGCGCGGAGCAAGTCGCGGCACCACGCCACCAATCAGCCGACCCGATCCGCGCGCCGAGATCGGGTGCCCAATCGATCCGCGACATTTTGTCGCGCCAATCGTCAAAACCGGTCCGAGGGCGGGTGGGGACAAACGAACGACCGAAGGACAGCGCCGCTGCACTGCCGCCCTGGTCTATGCCGTGATCGCTGCGTAGAAACACAGCCGCCCCCCAAATAAAGCGCTTCCCGCAGCGCGTGAGAAAGGGACTGTGGGGATTGACCCCTAAAGTCAAATTAACCTGCTGTGCCAATTGTCCCAATTGCGATGAATCGTGGCGCTTAGCGGGTGAATAGAAATGGCTCGTTTCCGCCATTTATTGCCAAAATAGCTTAATGAAGTTTTTTGGCGCGCCCTGGTTGCGCGATCACCATCGGCACGCGATCTTGGTATCTATGATGACGCGCAGAGCGATCAGCCCGGTCACCGCCGTTCTCGGCCCGACCAACACGGGCAAGACTCACCTCGCGATCGAGCGAATGTGCGGCCATTCCAGTGGGATGATCGGCTTTCCGCTGCGACTGCTGGCGCGCGAGGTATATGACCGAGTCGTCAAGGTAAAGGGGGCGGGGCAAGTCGCATTGATCACGGGCGAAGAAAAGATCCTGCCCGCTGACGCGCGCTGGTTTCTTTGCACTGCCGAAAGCATGCCGCTCGACCGTGATCTGGCCTTTGTCGGCATCGACGAGGCACAGCTAGGGGCTGATGCCGAGCGTGGCCATGTCTTTACCGATCGATTGTTGCGCGCGCGCGGGCGTGAGGAGACGATGATCCTCGGCTCAGAGGCGCTTCGCCCCGTCGTCCGGAAGTTGGTGCCGGAGGCGGAAATCGTCAATCGACCCCGCTTTTCGACGCTGAGCTACGCTGGCGCAGCGAAGATTTCGCGGCTGCCCAAACGGTCGGTGATCGTCGCCTTCTCCGCCGAAGAGGTCTACGCGGTCGCAGAGATGCTGCGGCGGCTGCGCGGCGGCGCGGCGGTTGTGATGGGCGCGCTCTCCCCCCGCACGCGCAACGCGCAGGTCGCGATGTTCCAGTCCGGCGAGGTCGATTACCTGGTCGCGACCGATGCCATTGGCATGGGGCTCAACATGGATGTGGCGCACGTCGCCTTTGCCTCCCTGCGTAAATTCGACGGGCATCGTCAGCGCCGGCTGACGGTAGCGGAGATGGCGCAGATCGCCGGGCGTGCGGGACGACATCAGCGCGACGGCACTTTTGGCGCACTCAGCGCCGAAGGGCCGGGCGCTTTTACGCCCGAGGAGGTACTGGCGATCGAAGAGCACCGCTTCCCGCGGCTCGACCATATCTATTGGCGCAATGGTGCACCCAGCACCGACAGCATCGACGATCTGATCGCCGATCTTGAACAGCGCCCCGATGACGATTCGCTACGCGCGGCACCCGAGTCGCTCGATCTCTCGATCCTGAAGCGACTCGCAGATGAGCCTGGGTTGCGGGCGCGGACACGCGGATCAGCGATGGTCGACCGCCTATGGGCTGCGTGTGGGGTACCTGACTTCCGCAAACTTGGTCTTGATCCGCATAGTCGCTTTGTCGCGCGCCTTTATGGCCATCTGTCGGAAGGGACACGGCATATCCCGCACGAGTGGTTCGCGGCGGAGCTCGCGCGGCTCGACAACGTAACAGGCGATGTCGAGACGATTGCCGGCCGGATCGCCGCTGCGCGCAGCTGGGCCTATATCGCCAACCGGGCCGATTGGCTCGCCGAGCCGCGCCACTGGGCCGAGCGGACACGGGCACTGGAGGAGCGGCTGTCTGATGCGCTGCACGCCTCGCTGACACAGCGCTTTGTCGATCGGCGAACGACGCTGCTCATGCGCCAGATCGGCGCTGATCCGCGCAGCCTGCCGGTAACGATCGAGGCCGATGGAGCGGTGCTGGTCGAGGACCATGCGATCGGTCGACTCGATGGCTTTCGCTTCAGTGTGGCCGCCGATGCGCGCGCAAGCGACAAAAGGCTGTTGCTGGCGGCCGCTGAAAAGCGGCTGGGGGCGGAACGGTCACGGCGGGGCGCGGCGCTGGCCGAAGCCGATGATGACGCGCTATCGATTGGGCTCGATCAATGCCCAACCATCTGCTGGTCTGGTCACGCAGTTGCGTCGTTGGCCGCCGGGCCGCTCATCACGCGGCCCCGGATCGATATAGATCGATCGCTTGATTGCCTCGACCCTGCACAGCGCGATCGGATTCGCGGACGGCTTGAGCAATGGCTGGCGGATCAGACGAGGCGCCAGGTGCCGGCGCTTGAGGCGATCGATGCCTTGACGCGCGACCCCGCGGCCGCTCCGGCCGTTCGAGCGATTGCAGCAGCATTGTCCGCCGGGGCTGGATTCGCCGCACGCCTCCCATTGGGCGAGTCGATCGACGCCCTGACGGCCACTGATCGACATCGGCTGCGGCAAGCCGGGATCACAATCGGCGCGCTTGATCTGTTCGACGCCCGGCTGCTCAAGCCCGCCGCTGCCCAGTGGCGCCAGCTGCTTTTACTGGCGCGCGGCGCTGGCAAGCTATCGCCCACGCCGTCGCCAGGCGCAACCGTGCTGGCCCGCGATGCTCCCGGCGCGAGTGCCGATCATGGGTTTAGGGCGATCGGTCGCCAGGCGATCAGGGTCGACCTGGTCGAACGCATCGCGCGTGCTGCGCATGATGCGCGCAAAGGCAGGGCGCCTTTTACACCCGATCCCTTGCTTGCAACTTCGATTGGCTTGGCGCCTGCGACCGTCGACCGGTTGATGGCACAACTCGGCTTTCGGCCTGCCGCCCCAGAGGGAGACGTCGCTCGCTGGATCTGGCGTGGCCGACCGGCGCGGGTGAAGGCGGTCACCATCCCCCGCAACAGCGCCTTCGCCGCGCTTTCGTCGCTGGCGAACCGGGCAGGATGACGGACGGTGTCTGAGGCAATGCGGATCGATCGCTTCTTGTGGTTTGCGCGACTGGCCAAATCGCGCAGCCTTGCCCAGCAGCTTGCCGAGGCTGGGACCGTCAGACTTGACGGCCGGCGCGTGGACCGCGCACATGCCCTGGTCCGTAGCGGCACGGTGCTTGCCTTTGTCCACGGTAATACCGTGCGCGTCGTAAGGATTGTAACGCTTCCGATCAGGCGAGGGCCTGCTTCAGAAGCCGCGTCGCTCTATATCGATCTCACGAACCCCGTTGACGGGCACCAAGCGCCCGCATAGCAGAAGCGAGTGATCCAAGGGGAGTTAGCCGAGCATGACCTACGTCGTCACCGACGCCTGTATCCGTTGCAAATATATGGATTGCGTCGAGGTATGTCCGGTGGACTGCTTCTATGAAGGCGAGAATATGCTGGTGATTAATCCCAGCGAATGCATCGATTGCGGTGTCTGCGAGCCCGAATGCCCAGCAGAGGCGATCCTGCCCGATACCGAGAACGGGCTGGAGAAGTGGCTGGAGCTCAACACGAAATTCTCCGCCGAATGGCCCAACATCACGCGCAAGCGCGAAGCGCCTGCAGACGCCGATGAATTCAAGGGGCGCGAAGGCAAGTTCGAGGATCTGTTTTCGCCAGAGCCCGGCGAGGGCGATTAATTCTAATTGCTACCGCTCCCGCCGAGGCGCGGTACCGGATAACTGAGCCGGCGTCCCTTCCGGGGCGCCGGCCCTGTGTCTTTGTGCATCGCGGCACTGGCAATTTTATTACGACTATGTTAAATAGCTTCGGACGGCGGCGTCTATGCGCGTCACCGCTACGGAGACTCACACGCACACTGCCCCGATCGCGCTGGCCGGCAAGCCCGCAAGCGCGCATCCTGCGGGGTCATGATCACAGAAAGGCTCAACAGAATGGCTGCCAAGGCGCTGTCCTTCGACGTCGGTGACTATGTTGTCTATCCCAAGCACGGCGTTGGCCGTGTTATCGAACTGCAGCGGCAGGAGATCGCCGGCATGCAGCTGGAACTCTATGTGCTGCGCTTCGAAAAGGAACGCATGACGCTGCGCGTACCTACCAACAAGGCCGAAAGCGTCGGCATGCGCAAGCTGTCGTCGGACAAGACGCTGCGTGAAGCGCTAGACACGCTTACCGGCAAGCCGCGCGTAAAGCGGACGATGTGGTCGCGTCGTGCGCAGGAATATGAAGCCAAGATCAATTCAGGCGATCTGGTCTCGATTGCCGAAGTGGTCCGCGATCTGTTCCGCGCTGACGATCAGCCCGAGCAAAGCTATTCGGAGCGCCAGATCTTTGAAGCGGCAACCAGCCGCCTGGCTCGTGAACTTGCGGCAATGGAGCATGTCGACGAGCCTACCGCGCAGGAAAAGATTTTGGAAATTCTCCGCAAGGCGGCTGCAATCCACAACAAGGACAAAGAGCCCGCCTGATCTGGCTGGCCTTCATCCTGAACCAAGAGGGGCGATCGGCAACGGTCGCCTCTTTTTGTTTGCCTGCCCGTTTTAAGTGTGTTATGTAAACAATACACAATGAGGGGAAGGTTGATGCGCGCCTTGATGATGTTGATTGCGGTTGTGCCGCTCGCCGCGTGCTCCGGCATGGATTTTGTCGATAGTGGCGGCGTCGCAGGCAAAGGGACCGGCACGACGCGCTCCTTCGCCGTGGCGGACTTCAAAAACGTCTCGCTGCGCGGGTCCGATGATGTAGAGATCACAACAGGTCCCAGCTTCGCCGTGCGCGCCGAAGGGCCGAGCGACGTGCTTGATCGCCTCAAGATCGAGCGCGATGGCGATACGCTCAAAATCGGTCGGAAAAATGATCCGAGCTTCAGTTGGGGATCGCGCAAGGGCGCGCGTATTTTCGTGACGATGCCAAGCATCGGCGAAGCGGCGGTGGCGGGGTCGGGGGACATGACCATTGACCGGGTTGAGGGAAAGACATTCGACGGCTCGACGGCTGGCTCAGGGAGCATCGCCATTGCATCGCTCAGCGTAGAAAGCGCAGAGCTATCGATCGCTGGTTCGGGCGACATCGCAGCCAAGGGGACCGCAGGCAGGCTGAAGATGTCGATCGCAGGATCTGGTGACATCGACGCAAGCGGCGTGAAAGCGAGCCTTGCCGATGCCTCCATTGCGGGGTCCGGAAGCATCAATGCCGATGTGAATGGCAAGGCCTCCGTTTCGATCATGGGCTCGGGCGACGCCGATATGGGCGCAAATGCCAGTTGCGAAACCTCGAAGGTTGGATCGGGGACGGTCGCCTGCGGCAAGTAGCTTGCCGTTGCTTCATCATCGGTGCCATGCTCGGTTGATGAAGCATTTGATCCCCTTTTTTACGGTGTTGCTGGTCGGCGGTACCGCCTCTGCTGCCGACCGAACATATGCGCTTACCAGCTTTGATCGCATCCGGGTCGAAGGGCCGTTTGACGTAAGGCTGGCGACCGGCAAGTCGCCGGGCGGCCGGGCCGTTGGCGACGACCACGCGCTCGATGCGCTCGTCGTCTCGGTCGAGGGCAAGACGGTGATCCTAAGGCTGCGGCCCCTAGCGGTTGGCGAAAGCGCGGCCCCGCCAAAGGTGCCTTTGGTGATCACGCTATCGACGTTGCAGCTCGCTTCGGCCAATGCCCGCGGTAACGGCAAGCTCGCGATCACGGGGATGAAAGGGCAACGGATCGATTTGTCCATCAACGGCGCGGCTTCGATGGCAGTGACGGGGATCGACGCTGATCAGCTCAACGCCACGATCGTCGGGCCCGGCACCATGACACTTGCCGGGCGCGCCGCGCGGGCGCGCTATCAATTGTCGGGGGCCGGGACGTTTGAGGCCGCCGAATTGATCGCCAATGATTTGATCGCGCGGTCCGAAGGTAGCGGCGATACGCATGTGGCTGCGCGCTTCACTGCGGATGTCACCTCAAGCGGATTGGGCGCGATCACCGTTGCCGGCAAGCCCGCGTGCAAAACGCAGTCGGCAGGTGGGCCCATTACCTGCAGTTCAAAGTAACGAAAGCGCGGCCAGCTTGCCCATCAGCGCCGCGGGCATCTGATCGCCCTCGGCTTCGTTGGCGCGCAAATCGGCCGGGGCGTCTGCTGCTTCAAGATAGCGCCAGCCCTGATGGGCTCGCTTGGGTGCCGCCCGCACCAGGACCAGCGTGGGATCCAGATGGATCGCCACCTTGCCCTGCTCCGCCTCACCGAAACGGATGATGCGTGATCGCGCAACCAGCTGGTGCTTGAGGATCCAGAATAGCGATCCCTGGCCCACAATCTCTTCATGCCGTTTGGGCAGATAGCGCGTCGTCAGGTAAAGGGCACCCGCCGCCGCGCGGGCGTGCAAACGTTCAGCGAGATGGTCGGTGCCGGTCGCACCGAAGGCGACCTTGGTTAGGTGAAGGGGCATGATCGCCGATGGAACGCTTGGCGGCCGCACGTCAAGTCAGCTGCCAAGCCCCCACAAGGCGGCAAGCCCGAGAAAGGAGAAAAACCCCATCACATCGGTCATCATCGTCACAAAGACTGCCGACGATACGGCGGGGTCAACCTGCGCGCGTTCCAGCGTAACGGGCACGAGCACGCCAGAAAGGCCCGCGACCAAATTGTTGATGATCATCGCCAACCCAATAACGATTGCCAGATCGGCACGGCCGAAAATCACCAGGGTGCCGGTTCCAACCAGCGCGCCCAGCATCGCGCCGTTGGCAGCAGCGATACGTAGCTCGCGGAAAATCATGCGGCGCGTATTCGTGCTGGTCAGCTGGTTAGTCGCGAGCGCACGCACGACCACGGCGAGCGTCTGCGTGCCCGCATTGCCGCCCATCCCCGATACAATCGGCATCAACACCGCAAGCAACGCAAATCGGGCAATCTCGCCTTGAAATGCACCGACGACCGAAGCCGCGAGCATGGCCGTACCGAGATTGACCACCAGCCACGTGATGCGCGTGCGCACCGTCAGATGGATCGGTTCGTTGATGTCGCCCTCGCCCGCGCCAGACAGACGCAGAATATCCTCACCGGCTTCCTGGCTGATAATATGAACGATATCGTCAACGGTGATCATGCCGACCAGCCGTCCTGCGGTGTCGACAACTGCGGCAGAGATCAGCGCATATTTCTGGAAACGTAGCGCGACCTCTTCCTGATCCATATCGACCGGGATCAATGTCTGTTCGCGCTTCATCACGTCGGCCATCGAGACAATCCGCGGCGTGCGCATGATCCATGAAAGCTGACAGGTCCCGAGCGGCTTGTGCGCTGGATCAACGACAAAAATTTCCCAGAAATCGGTCGTCAGATCGTCATTGCCGCGCAGATAATCGAGCACATCGCCGACGGTCCAATGTTCGGGAACCGCGATCAGCTCGCGCTGCATCAACCGCCCGGCGGATTCTTCCGGGTAGGACAAGGCCTCCTCGATGGCGGCGCGATCGTCGGGGTCAAGCGCGCGCAAGACCGCTCGCTGGTCGCTTTCCTCCATGTCCTCGATGATCGCGACGGCGTCGTCGGTATCGAGTTCAGCGGCAATATCGGCCACCTGATGCGGTTCGAGCGCATCGATCAGTGCTTCGCGCACATAATCGTTCATCTCGGCGAAGACATCGCCATCAAGCAGGTCGGTGATCGCGGTGGCGAGAGGCGCTCGCTGGTCGGCTGGCACCAGTTCGAACAAGTCAGCGATGTCGGCGGGATGGAGCGGTTCGACCAGAGACCGCGCGCCCTCTGCATCGCCGCGCTCAACCGCATCGATGACGGCGGAAACGAATGCCGGCTTCAGACGGTCATCTTCATCCAGCTGAGTCGCTTCGACATCGTCCAGTTCGGTCTCGCTCATTGTCTGACCTCCGGTCGGTTCGCGCCCTTCAGCGCTCTAGCCGCGCGCGTTGCTAAAGCCAACACAGAGTCCCCCATGCTGGATTTGCAAGCGAGCCCCGCCGCCGCTAGGGCCGCTCCAGCACTTCATTATCCCAAGGACGATCCATGGCCGACCATTTCGCAACGCTGACAATGACGCTCGAATCGGGCGACGTGATAATCACGCTTCGCCCAGATCTGGCCCCTGGCCATGTCGAGCGGATCGGGACGCTTGCCAATGAGGGCTTTTACGATGGCGTCGTCTTCCACCGCGTGATCCCCGGTTTCATGGCGCAGGGCGGCGACCCGACCGGCACCGGTACCAGCGGTTCCGACAAGCCTGATCTTGTGGCTGAATTCAGCCGCGAGCCACATGTCCGGGGCACCTGCTCGATGGCGCGCACCAGCGCACCCAACAGCGCGAACAGCCAGTTCTTCATCTGCTTCGATGATGCCACTTTCCTCGACGGCCAGTACACCGTCTGGGGTCAGGTAACCGCCGGCATGGAGCATATCGACGCTCTGCCCAAGGGCGAGCCGCCGCGTGCGCCGGGCAAGATCGTCAGCATGCGCGCAAGCTAGGCGTCTCAATCGTCGATCACGTCGATCAGCCAATCGTGAAACAGCTTGACCGGGCGCTGCTGCAGCGCCCGGGGGCGGCAGACGAACCAATAGCTGTACGGGCTTTCCACGACGATATCGAACAACCGCACGAGGCGGGGGTCATGCGCGTTGTCGAAATGATTCGCATGCATGAAGGCAACGCCCAGGCCCTGCGCGACGGCTTCCAGCATCAACGCGCCTGAATCGAAATGGTCTATCGCGAGCGGCTCGAGCTCGGGCAAGCCGGCCGCGTTGCGCCATGTCGTAAAAGTGTCGGGAATGTCGCGGTGGACGAGAGCGGTTAGCGTCGCGAGCTGGCGTGGGTCGGTTATCGGGTGATCGCCCTCGATCAACGTCCGTGCCCCGATGACATAAATGCGGTTGCGGTCCAGCCTGCGCGCATAAAGCGCTGGATCGATATCGCGCTGCAACACAATCGCGGCGTCCAGACCCTCGCCAAGCCGGGTTGTGCCCTGGCCGGCGGTATCGATATCGAGATGCAATTCGGGATGGCGCCCACGCAGATCCGTCAACCGAGGGAACAGCCGCTGCGTTGCGAACAATGGCAGCACCCCCAACCGCAGACGCAGCACATCGGTATTACTGGTGAGCATTTCCACCGCATCCGATAAACTGTCGAGCGCAGGGGCAATCTGTGCCAGCAGGCGCTCGCCATCGCTATTCAGCTGCATCGCCTGGTGGCGCCGGTCGAACAGAGGGCGGGCGATGAAACGCTCGAGCGACTGGACGCGTCGGCTGAGGGCGGGGGCGGACAAGGCGAGTTCCTGTGCGGCTGCCTTGATCGAGCCGAGTCGAGCGACCTGGACAAAGGCCTCGATGGCAGTCAGCGGCGGCAATCTGCGCACGTGCTCCCCCATGTGTTGCGCTGCGTCAGCTTGTTCGGTCGCAATCGCTAGCAGAAACCGAGAGAATGATGCCAGCCTACAAATGCATAAAGCGCAATCGCGGTTATTCTTTTCGCACTTGCACAATTTTATGCTGCAGTGCACATAGAGTGTGCCTTTCAGGCATCCTCTCCTAAAAACTTTCAAGGCCGGTCCCGCAAGGGGTCGGCCCTTTTTTTGCTCCGAGCGATGCGCAAAACGGTGCGATCGCATGCCCGACAGGGACAACGACTCGCATTCGGGCACCCCCCCTCCTATCTCGCCGGTTCAAGATTGTTCTGACCGTGACGGGGAGCCCGATGGCCGACAGCGAAACACCGATGCGTAAATTGCAAGTGGCCAATGCCCGGCCGGAGGATAGCGGGCGCGGGTTGGCGCATGTGCCGCGCGTGTTGATGGCCACGCTTGGACTGGCCGAGGGCGACGTCATCGAGATCGTCGGCAAGCGCACCACCCCGGCCCGTGCCGTATTCCCCTATGCCGAAGATGAGGGGCTGGAAATCATCCGTATCGATGGCCTTCAGCGCGCCAATGCCGGCGCTGGATCGGGGGAGTTCGTTGAAGTCCGCAAGGTTGAATCAAAGCCGGCGACACGCGTCGTTTTTGCACCCGCGCAGCAGAATCTGCGGCTGCAGGGCTCTGCGCACGCCTTGAAACGCACGTTTCTGGGTCGACCGCTCTGCCAGGGCGATATTGTCGCAACCGCAGGTCAGCAGCGGGTTGAGGATATTCCGCCCAACGTTCAGCAATTGCTCCGCGCGCCAGCCTATGCGCTGCAGGAGATCCGCCTCGCCGTTATCGCAGCGAGCCCGAAGGGCGTCGTCCACATCGACGAGAATACAGAAATCGAGCTCCGTCCGGAATATGAGGAACCCGAAGGTTCTCACCGCGCAGACGTAACCTACGACGATATTGGAGGCATGGCACAGACGATCGACCAGCTGCGCGAAATGGTTGAACTGCCCCTGCGATATCCTGAACTGTTTCAGCGGCTGGGCGTCGACCCGCCCAAGGGTGTCTTGCTGCATGGCCCGCCCGGCACCGGCAAGACCCGCCTGGCGCGCGCTGTCGCCAACGAATCATCGGCTGAGTTCTTCCTGATCAACGGACCCGAGATCATGGGATCGGCTTATGGCGAATCGGAAAAGCGACTGCGCGATGTGTTCGAACAGGCCGCCAAGAACGCGCCTGCGATCGTTTTCATCGACGAAATCGACTCGATCGCACCCAAGCGCGACCAGGTGTCCGGAGAAGCGGAAAAACGCCTGGTCGCTCAGCTGCTGACGCTGATGGATGGATTGGAGGCGCGCGCCAACCTGGTTGTTATCGCTGCCACGAACCGCCCTGATGCTATCGACGAAGCGCTTCGGCGGCCGGGCCGGTTTGACCGTGAGATTATCGTTGGCGTGCCCGATGAGCGCGGGCGACGTGAGATTCTGGGCATCCACACACGCGGCATGCCGCTAGGGGATAAGGTCGATCTCGATGAATTGGCGCGTACCACCTATGGTTTTGTCGGTGCCGATCTCGCGGCGCTGACCCGTGAGGCGGCGATCGAGGCTGTGCGCCGGATCATGCCGCGCCTGAACCTGGAGGAAGGCACCATCCCGCCTGAGGTGCTCGATGATCTGTCGGTGACGCGCGAAGACTTCTTGGGCGCGATCAAGCGTGTTCAGCCATCGGCGATGCGCGAAGTGATGGTACAGGCGCCGACGGTGCGCTGGGAGGATGTCGGCGGCCTCGATGACGCGCAGATGCGATTGAAAGAAGGGGTAGAACTCCCCTTGAAGAACCCCGATGCGTTTCGTCGGCTGGGTATCCGCCCGGCCAAAGGATTTTTGCTCTACGGCCCGCCAGGCACCGGCAAGACACTGCTCGCCAAGGCGGTGGCGCGCGAGGCGCAGGCGAATTTCATCGCCACCAAATCGTCCGACCTGCTCAGCAAATGGTATGGCGAGAGCGAGCAACAGATCGCCAAGCTGTTCGCACGCGCGCGGCAGGTTGCGCCGTGCGTGATCTTCATCGATGAACTCGATTCACTTGTGCCAGCACGCGGTGGCGGCATGGGCGAGCCACAGGTGACCGAACGCGTGGTCAACACCATCCTCGCCGAAATGGACGGGCTGGAGGAATTGCAGTCGGTCGTCGTGATCGGCGCGACCAATCGGCCCAATCTGATCGACCCGGCCTTGCTGCGCCCAGGTCGCTTCGATGAGTTGATCTACGTTTCGGTGCCCGATCAGGCGGGGCGGAAGCGCATCCTGACGATCCAGACCGCCAAGATGCCGCTCGCGGGCGATGTCGATCTAGACGATCTGGCCGAGCGAACCGATCGCTTCTCGGGGGCCGATCTGGAGGATCTTGTCCGCCGGGCCGGCTTGCTCGCGTTGCGCGAATCAATCGATCTCGCGCTGGTCGCGATGCGGCACTTCGATGCGGCAATGGCGGATGCGCGCGCCTCGGTCACGCCTGAGATGGAGGTGGAATATGAAGCGATGGCTGCCAAGCTGAAGCAGCAGGCATCGTCAATGCAACCGATTGGCTTTACGCTGCCGGCGCAGCGTCGCCCGGCAGAGGTGCCGATCGAATGACGTCCTTCAGCTGGTTCCAGGCGTAGAAGACCATCACCACCAGCGCGGCACTCGCGATCAGATAGGGCATGGGCTTGTATATCTCGTACAAGCCCACCCCGATCGACGGGCCGAGCACGAAAGACGCGCCATTGATCGACGTCACCTTGCCGGCCACAGATCCTTGCGCCGCTGGCCCCACCGCGAGCGAAGACCCTGCGGTGAACCCCGGCCGGGTGAAGCCAAAGCCGAGTGATGCCAGGCCGTATGCGAGCGCGATGCCGTACAGCGAGGTCGCCATACCCGTGAACGCAGTGCCGACCGCTGCGATCACAAGGCCGACGATCACGAGTCGGCGCGGATCGAGATTGAGATTGGGGATGATCCCCCATTGCGCCAGCAGTGCGGACCCTGCTCCGATGATGAGCACCAGCCCGGTGGGTTGCAGCGCCATTGCCGGCGGCAGATGGAGCCGGTCGATCACCAGAAAGCCGATCGCCTGCCCCGTCATCGCCTGGGCATGCCCCATCACCAACCCGGCGATCATCCATGCGCGGATACGCGGATCAAGATAGCCGACCTGCTCGCTCGTCTCGCCAGTCGCGGCTGTAATGCTCGCTCCGCTCGATTGGCCGCCGATAGAGGGATAGGCCGTCGCCGCGCCATGCCCCGGCCCGCCACCCGCGTCGCGGGGCAATATCCGATAAATCGTCACCACCATCATCACGCCAAAGGCAGAAAAGATGAAGGCGGGGCCTGCCAGCCCGATCTGGACTGGCCCAAGCATCCCAAGAATCAGGTAGGGCGCGATTGCCGGGCCCAGAATCGTCCCCAGCCCAAAGGCGGAGGCGAGCAAGGTCAGCGCCTTTGTCCGCTCCTCGCGCGTCGTGCTGCCAGCGACCAGCGCCTGGACCGCCGGCGGGGCTGCCGCGCCGAAGGTC
>JBBQHG010000031.1:0-17650 GCA_038323755.1 Sphingomonadales bacterium | reverse complement strand
AGTCAAGGTCGACACCGGTATGATGGACGCTGATCCGTTCCCCCGGGATGCCGAGCGCGATCATGTCACGGCGCATCGCCTGCGACACGGCGAGCATGCCATCCGCCGCGCAGCCAGCCGCCAGCACCTGGCCCGCCGTTGCTCCCTGGCCCCAGTGGTGGATGTCGGCGCCGCGCGCCTTGATCGAAACCGGCACGCCGAAATGCCGGCCAAGCGCAATCGCGGCAGGACCATCGGGAAAGAAGAACTCAGCGTCGATGACATCGAAGGCGACATCATGCCACACCGTCGTCAGCAAGGGGATCAGGCGGCGCACAAGCGCGGCACTATGGAACCGCCCCCCTGTCCCGGGCAGCGTCAGGAAGCGGGGGCGGTGCACGTCCATGCCCTTCCAGTCCTCGCGTTCGGGGGCCGCAGCAAGGCGCGCATAATGTGCGTGGCGAGACAGCGGCCAGGGCGGCAGGCCGATTGGCGCGACAACCGTGATCGCCACGTCCGCGCGGGCCGCCAGGCCGAGCGTCTGTCGCTCGACAAACACCCCGAAATTGGGGCGTGTCGCATCGGGGAACAAACTCGACAATGTCAGCACGCGCAGCATGGCAGGAAATATAGGCGAAGAGTGGTTAAGGTTCGCCTTTAGGGGGCCGCCGTTAGATCCTGGTCTCGCCCGGATAAGCGAATAACAGGTCGCTGCCCTTGGTTGCGGCAATCTGGCAGGCGCCGGTTAATGCGAGGCAGGCACCGGCGGTGAAATCCACGCCGTCTACGCTGCCCGCGCCCGCGACGATCACGAGCCAACCCATCATCCCATCTGGCAGTGCAACGTGGTGGTCACCGCCATGCAGGCGCTCGAGCACGAATTTCGGGCCTTCCGCCAGAATGGCCCGCCCCGGCGCGACCGCACCCGGCGCGCTCTGCGGCACAAACGGCACGGCATCGGACACCGCCACGCCGGCATCCAGATGCAAGGCGCGCGGCCGCCCATAATCATACAGGCGGTAGGTCAGATCGACATTCTGCTGCACTTCAACCAGCGTGATACCGGCACCAATGGCATGCACGGTGCCCGCTGGCGAATAGAAGAAATCCCCCGCTTTCACCGGCTTCCAGTCAAGCAGATGCTCGATGCTGCCGTCCAGGGCGGCCGCACGCAGCGCCTCGCGCGTCATGGGTGCCAGCGTCCCCACAGCGATGGTGGAGTCGGGCTCGGCCGCCAGGATGAGCCATGCCTCATCCTTGCCGCGAGGAAAGCCCGCCGCGACTGCTGCCTTGTCGTCCGGATGGACCTGCACCGACAGCTTTTCGCCGGTGAACAGATATTTTACGAGCAAATCGGGCTCGGCATCGCCCGGCGTCTCGAACCAGACCTCGCCGATGGCGGGGGCGTCGGGCGCGGGATCGGCAAAGCCCGGCCACAGGTGATGGCGGCCCCATGGCTTGTCGACACGTTTGGTTTGCAAAAGGGTTGCGGCCATGGGTTGCTGATTGTCCTAAGATCTTCAGTAATTCAACAAACCACGCAGACTTTTGGTCCCGCCACGCCCGCTTCACGAAAAACATTGTTTGCGCATGCCGTGCTCGGCTATGGACGGTGGCTATGCGTACCCCCCTGTCCCGCTCCATCACGCTCGCGCTGATTGCCGCTAGCGCTTTGTCCATCGCCGGTTGCGCCGGCCGCAGCAAGAAGGGCGATCTGCCCTATGTCGCGCGCGATGTGGGCACGCTCTATTCAACCGCCAAGAATCGGCTGGATCACGCGCGTTACCAGGAGGCAGCGGCGCTGTTCGATGAAGTGGAACGCCAGCATCCCTATTCGATCTGGGCACGCCGTGCGCAGTTGATGGGATCGTTCGCTTATTATCTGAACGCCGATTATTCCAAGTCGATCGAGTCAGCGCAGCGCTTCCTGTCGGTCCACCCCGGCAACCGTGATGCACCTTATGCCTATTATCTCATCGCGCTGGGCTATTATGAGCAGATTTCGGACGTGACGCGCGATCAGAAGATCACGCAGCAGGCGCTCGACGCGCTTGGCGAATTGTCGCGCCGTTATCCGACCACGAAATATGCAGCCGACGCGCGGCTGAAGATCGATCTGGTCCGGGACCATCTGGCCGGCAAGGAAATGCAGGTCGGGCGCTTTTATGAAAATCGCGGCGAATGGCTCGCGGCCAATATGCGCTTCCGCCATGTTGCCGAGGATTATCAGACGACGACGCATGTGCCAGAGGCACTGATGCGGCTGACCGAGACCTATCTGGCGCTCGGCGTGCCAGAGGAAGCGAAGAAATCAGCAGCGGTGCTCGGCGCCAATTACCCGGGCTCGGTCTGGTATGAGCACGCCTTTAAGCTGATGGCCGACTACAAGCCCCGGCCGATCGAAAAATCCGGCGCCTAAGGGCTGATGCGCCTGCGCGCCTGGCCAGCGACATGGTCATGACGGGGCAGTGAACGGGCAATGCTGACGGCACTTTCCATCCGCGATGTCGTGTTGATCGAGGCGCTCGACCTTGATTTCGGCGCGGGATTGGGCGTGCTGACCGGCGAGACCGGCGCGGGCAAATCCATCCTGCTCGATGCGCTTGGCCTGGCGCTCGGCGCACGCGGCGATTCATCGCTGGTGCGGCAGGGCACGGGCCAGGCCGTGGTGACCGCCAGCTTCGATCCGCCAATCGTCGGCGGTCCGGTCGCCGCCCTGCTCGAAGTCAATGGCCTGGATTTCGATCCAGCCGAGCCGCTGCTCATCCGCCGCATCGTGAAGGCCGATGGCGGCAGCCGTGCCTTCATCAACGATCAACCGGCATCGGCCGGGCTGTTGCGGGATCTGGGCGCGCATCTGGTGGAAATTCACGGCCAGCATGATGATCGCGGGCTGCTCAACCCGCGCGGCCACCGCGCGCTACTCGATGCGTTCGGGCGGATCGATACCGCGCCGGTCGCGCTCGCTCACCGCGCACTGCACGCGGCGCAATCAGCGCTCGACACCGCGATGGTCGATCTGGAAGCCAGCGCACGGGATCGCGACTGGCTGGAACATGCAGTGGCCGAACTGCGCGCAGTGGCAGCAGAACCCGGTGAAGAAGAAACATTGGCCACCCGCCGCGCCGGCATGCAGCGCGGCGAAAAGATTGCCGGTGACATGCAGGCAATCGCCGATCTGCTCGACGGGTCGGACGGCGGGCTCGCCAAGCTGCGCCAGGCGGCACGCGTGCTCGAACGGATTGCCGATGATCACGACGCGTTGGCCGAGGCGCTGGCCGCCATCGACCGCGCCATCAACGACGGCGCGATGACGCAGGAACTGGTCGACCGCGCCGCCGATGCGCTCGCCTTTGATCCCGCACAGCTAGAAGCCGACGAAACCCGTTTGTTCGAACTGCGCGCCGTTGCCCGCAAGCACCGCGTCCAGCCAGACGATCTCGCCGCGCTGACCGAGGAACTGTCGGAACGGCTCGAGCGGATCGAAAGCGGCGGCGCGAGCATCGCCGCGCTCAAGGCCGCGCTGGCGAACGCGACACAAACCTATAACGCAGCCGCCGATACGCTGACCAATGCACGGGTGGCAGCAGCGGCGCGGCTCGATGCGGCGGTCAAGGCCGAGCTGGCGCCGCTCAAGCTCGACGCCGCCCGCTTCCGCACTGCCATTGCGCCAAGCCCCGCCGAAAGCTGGTCGGGTTCGGGCAAGGACCGGGTCGAGTTCGAGATTTCGACCAACCCCGGCGCGCCCTTTGCGCCGCTCATCAAGATCGCCAGCGGGGGTGAGCTTTCGCGCTTCATCCTCGCGCTCAAGGTCAGCCTCGCCGAACAGGGTGCGGCGGGCACGATGATCTTCGACGAAATCGACCGCGGTGTCGGCGGCGCCGTCGCGAGCGCCATCGGCGAGCGGCTGGCGCGACTGGCGGAGACGACCCAATTGCTCGTGGTCACCCACAGCCCGCAGGTCGCGGCGCGCGGCGAGCACCACATGCTGATCGCCAAGAGCCATGACGGCATCGTCACCCGCACCGGCGTGCGGCTGCTCGACGAAAGCGAGCGCCGCGAGGAGATCGCGCGGATGCTGTCAGGCGCCACCATTACCGATGAGGCAAGGGCCCAGGCGGTGCGCTTGCTGGAGGTCGCATGAAGCGCCCGGTTATCGCGGCGGTCGCAGCAAGTGTTGCGCTGGCCGGTTTCGTGCTGGCGACACTGCCCTATCGCTTCGCGGACTTGATGATCAATGCCTATCCAAGCGCGATCGCATTGTTGCCGCCTGCCGGCGCCGCGTTCGATGCGAAGCCGGGCAAGGGCGCTGGCACGGTGATGGGCCGGTGGCTGGTCGAGCGGATCGCGCCCGATACCTATGCGCTCGGCGAACCTGCCGACGCGCCGGACAATTACGAATATCTGCTGGTCGGCCAACGCCGCGCGCTGCTGATCGACGCCGGCATGACGCGCACGTCGATCGCCCCGGTTCTCGGCAAGCTGACAGACCTGCCGGTCACGGTCATGCCGACGCATTTCCATTTTGATCACACCAACGGGATTGGCAATTTTCGTTCGGTCGCCCTGATCGACCTTCCCGAGACGCGGTCGCTGGCTGTCGGCGATATCGTTACGCCCGGGCGCTACCGTTATATCGGCACTGGTCCGTTCGAGTTCCACGTCAGCGAATGGGTGAAGCCCGGCGCGATGATCGACCTTGGTGGGCGTCACGTCACCATGCTGTGGACGCCCGGCCACACCAAGACCTCGGCATCCATGCTCGACAGCGCAAGCGGCGCGCTGTTCACTGGCGATCTGATCTACCCCACATCGCAGTGGCTGTTCGAGACCGACTCGAGTCTGTCCACCTATCGCGCGACGGCAGAGCGACTGCTGGCCACTTTGCCGGCAGCAACGCGCCTCTATGGCGGGCACTGCTGCCGCAACGACGCGCCGCCACACGCGCCTTGGCTGGCGATGGGCGATCTGAAGGACGTCCGCGATACGGTCATGGCGATTCAGTCGGGTACGGCCCATGGCAAGGGCTGGCCGATCACACGATACCCGGTGAACCAACGGATGACGTTGCTGACCGACTATCCCTTAGCCAATCGCTGACCCGCTTGATCACACCGAGCAGGCCCGGTAGCCAGCACGCATGGCCCAGCCCCCCTCTTTCCAACTCCCCACCACCGATACCGAAGCTGCCGCCGAGCTCGCGCGCCTTGCTGCCGAGATCGCGCATCACAATGCGCGCTATCACACCGACGACGCGCCCGAGATCAGCGATGCCGAGTATGACGCGCTGGTCCGCCACAATCAGGCGATCGAGGCCGCCTTCCCCCAGCTCGTCCGCGCCGATTCGCCCAGCCTGAAGGTTGGCGCCCCACCCGCCGGGCATCTCGCCAAGGTCGCGCATGCCAAGGCAATGATGAGCCTCGACAATGGCTTTGCCGATGAGGACATCGCCGATTTCGAAGGTCGTGTCCGCCGCTTCCTGTCGCTCGCACCGGACGAGACTGTTGCCCTTACCGCCGAGCCCAAGATCGACGGCCTGTCCTGTTCGCTCCGCTACGAAAACGGCGTGCTGGTGCAGGCGCTCACCCGCGGTGACGGCGCGATTGGCGAGGATGTCACCGCCAATGTCCGCACCATTGCCGACATCCCGGCAACGCTCACCGGCACCGCGCCCGCCATCTTCGAAGTGCGGGGCGAGGTCTATATGGCCAAGCAGGATTTCGCCGCGCTCAACGCGCGCCTGCTCGCCGAGGCCGATGATCCCGACAAGGCGCGCCAGTTCGCCAACCCGCGCAATGCCGCCGCCGGGTCGCTGCGCCAGAAGGACGCGAGCGTCACGGCCACCCGCCCCTTGCGCTTCCTGGCGCATGGCTGGGGCGAGGCCAGCGCTATCCCGGGCGAAACCCAAGGCGCTGTAATGCATGCCATTGCCGGCTGGGGCCTGCCCGTCAGCGACATGCTGGTGCGGGTCGATACTGTCGCCGCCGCGCTCGCGCATTACCGCATCATCGAGGGTGAACGCAGCGCGCTCCCCTTCGATATCGACGGCGTGGTCTACAAGGTCGACCGGCTCGACTGGCAGGAGCGGCTGGGTGCCGTCTCGCGCGCGCCGCGCTGGGCGATTGCGCATAAATTCCCGGCCGAGCGCGCCCAGACGATCCTGCGCGCGATCGATATCCAGGTCGGTCGCACCGGCAAGCTCACGCCCGTCGCCCGGCTCGAACCCGTCACCGTCGGCGGCGTCGTCGTCACCAATGCCACGCTTCATAATGCCGACGAAATCGCCCGGCTCAACGTCTGGCCCGGTGACCGCGTCGTGCTGCAACGCGCCGGCGACGTCATCCCGCAGATTGTCGAGAATCTCTCGCGCGACGAAACGCGCGGCCCCTGGCCCTTCCCCGATCACTGCCGCGAATGCGGTTCGCTCGCGGTGCGTGAGGAGGGCGAGGTCGATATCCGCTGCACCGGTGGCCTCATCTGCCCGGCCCAGCGCGTCGAGCGGTTGCGCCATTTCGCCAGCCGCGCGGCACTCGACATCGAGGGGTTGGGGATGACGCAGATCGAGGAGTTCTTCCACGATGGCCTGCTCCACGCCCCCGCCGACATTTTCCGCCTGACCGAGGCGCAATTGCTTGATCGCAAAAAGGATGGCCGCGTCTGGGCCGCCAAGCTGATCGCCGCGATCGACGCAAAGCGCACGCCCCCGCTCGATCGCTTCCTGTTCGCGCTTGGCATCCGCCATGTCGGGGCAACCACGTCGCGGGATCTGGCGCGGCGTTATCGCTCGCTAGGCGCGCTGGTCGGCGTCGTCCGGCACGCGCTGCACATCCGCCGGACGACCCCAATAGCCCTGGGCGAAGGTCACGCAAAACACGCCGCGCGGGTCGACAAACTGCTGGCAGGCGCAATCGAGACGGCTGGTATCGGCCCGGAAGTCGCGCGCAGCCTCGTCGACTTTGCCGCCGAGCCCCACAACCGCGCCGCGCTGCGCGATCTGCTGCGCGAGGTGCGCCCGGCCGACGTCATCCACGAAACCCGCGAATCAGCGGTGAGTGGCAAGACACTGGTCTTCACCGGCAATCTCGAATCGCTCAGCCGCGATGAAGCCAAGGCCCAAGCCGAAGCGCTCGGCGCCCGCGTCGCTGGTTCGGTATCGAGCAAGACCGATCTCATCATCGCTGGCCCAGGCGCCGGATCTAAGCTCAAAAAGGCCGCAGAACTGGGCATCGAGGTGATCGACGAGGCCGCATGGAGGGCAATTGTCGCCGCTGCATAAGTGGTGCTTTTTTGCAACGCAGCACGATTCAATTGCCCAGAATTCCTGATCATTTCCGACTGTCATCGAAGAGAAATATTTCCCATGCATGGGCGGGATCGACGGTGAAGCCACCGCAGTTCAGCGACTCATCGCCTCAAGGGGAAAACCATGCGCAACCAGCTATTTATTGGCGCGGCCATCGCCGCGCTCGCGATTCCTGCCGCCGTTAGTGCGCAGGAAACCACGTCCAGCATCTCAGGAACGGTCACGTCGAACGGCGCGCCCGTTGCCGGCGCTGAGGTTACCATCACCAACACGGCATCGGGCACGCGCTCGACGACCACCACCGACACTGGCGGCAGCTTTTCGGCCAACGGCCTGCGCGTCGGCGGTCCTTACACCGTCGAAGTAACGAGCGCCCAGGGCGGCTCGACCGTGACCGACATCTACACCGTCCTCGGCCAGCCATACTCGCTGCCCGTCGAACTGGCCGATGCAGGCGGCGACATCGTCGTGATCGCAGCGTCGATCGTTGGCGCGGGTTCGGGCGGCAATGGCCCGCAGACGGTTCTTGGTGCCGTTGACATCAGCAAGGTTGCCTCGGTCAACCGCGACATTCGTGATCTTGAGCGCCGCGACCCCTTCGCCACGCTCGATCTGTCGAACAGCCGCGCGGTCTCCTTTGCCGGCGTCAACCCCCGCTTCAACCGCTTCTCGGTTGACGGTGTTCTGGTCAACGACAATTTCGGCCTGAACTCTGACGCCAGCCCGACCGGCCGTGGCCCGATCCCGCTCGACGCGATCGGCCAGTTCTCGGTCTCGGTTGCGCCTTATGACATTCGTCAGGGCAACTTCCAGGGCGGCGCCATCGATTCGGTGCTGCGCTCGGGCACCAACGAATATTTCCTCACCGGCTTCTACAGCCAGAGCACCAGCGGTCTGCAGGGCAAGCGGATCGGCTCGTTCACCGCGACCGTGCCGAACTATGTCAGCGAAACCTATGGCGCGACGGTTGCCGGCCCGATCATCAAGGACAAGCTGGTCTTCATGGTCTCGGGTGAGCGCAACACCGATCCTCGCCCGCTGACGCCGAACAACCTGACGCAGATCCAGAATTCCGCTGGTGCCCAGGTGCTCAGTGCGGCCCAGCTGGCAAATGTTCAGGCGATCGCGCAGAATGTCTACGGCTACAACACCGGCGGCATCCTCGCCATCTCGCCCAACAAGGACGAGAAGATCGTCGGCAAGATCGACTGGAACATCAACGACCGCCAGCGTCTGTCGTTCAGCTACATCAACGCTTACGACAGCAGCACGATCAACCAGAATTCGACCTCGGGCCCGGCAACGAACCCCACGCTCGGCCTGGCCTCGAACGGCTATGTGCTGACCGAATTGCTCCGCACCGGCATCGTCCAGCTGAACTCGGACTGGACCGACACCTTCTCGACCGAAGTCCGCGGCCTCTACAAGAGCTATCGCCGTGGTCAGGATCCGGTGCTGGGCCGTGGTTTCGCCCAGTTCTCGGTCTGCCTCGATCCAACCGCAAGCACGACCGCCGCTGGTGGCACCAACACGTCGAACCTGACGACCTGCACCGCCGGTACGCCCCGCGTGTTCTTCGGTCCGGATATCTCGCGTCAGTCGAACGCCTTCTTTACTGACACCTATGGTGGTTCGGCACTGGCGCGGCTGAAGGCCGGCAACCACGAGTTCAAGCTGCTCGCGGAATATAGCCGTGTTCGCATCTACAACCTGTTCCTGCAGAACACCGCTGGCGTCTATTATTTCGACAACCTGGCGGACTACCAGAACCGCAGCGCCAACTCGATCACCTATCAGGATGCCGTGTCGCTCAACACGAACGATGCAGCGGCCAATTTCATCTACAAGCAGTACACCTTTGGTCTGCAGGATGAGTGGAAGCCGTTCGACAACCTGACGATCAACTATGGCGCCCGCATCGATCTGTATGGTTCGAAGAGCGACGTGCCGACCAACCCGAACTTCGTTGCCCGCTACGGCTATTCGAACGATCAGACCTATAAGGGCCTGACAGCGTTCCAGCCGCGCGCCAGCTTCAACTGGAAGCCGATCCCACGCGTTACCTTCCGCGGTGGTCTGGGCATTTTCGCTGGCGGTACGCCGGACGTATATCTGTCGAACAGCTATTCGAACACCGGCATCACCACCAACCAGATCTCGATCAATCGCAACGGCGCGGCTGGCGTGGGTGGTGTATTCGCACCGAACGGCACCTTCTCCGGTGGCGCAACGCCTGCAATCGGTACGGCATCGCTCAATGGCGTGACCGGCACCAGCTTCAGCCCGACGACTGAAGCCTTCCTGTCGACCAACACCGCGACGCTGCCGCTGGCACCGACCAACGCGCTTGACCCGGACTACAACATCCCGAACGTGCTCAAGGGCACGCTGACGGGTGAATGGCGGCCGACCTTCTTCGGCGGCGGCTGGACCTTCGGTGCTGATTTCTACTTCAGCAAGACGCGCGAAGCGCCGACCTTTACCGATCTTCGCTCGGTGCAGGCAGGCGTGCTGCCAGACGGCCGCCCGCGTTATGCCGGCCTGAACGGCGACAACTCGGGTAACTTCGACATTCTCGTCAAGAACACCCAGAAGGGCCGCAGCTACATCGGTGTCGTTCGGTTCCAGAAGGAATTCGACTGGGGTCTGTCGTTCGGCGGCAGCTACACCCGCCAGGACGTGAAGGACGCATCGCCTTCGACCTCGTCGACGGCAACGTCCAACTACTCGAACGGCGCTTTTGCTGATCCGAACATCGCGGCCTTTGGCACGTCGAATGACGAAACCAAGTGGGCGTTCAAGTACAATATCGGCTTCGATCATGCCTTCTTCAAAGACTATCGCACCGTGTTCCAGCTGTTCGGCGAAACCCGCGCGGGCCGCCCGTTCAGCTATACCTACCAGGATTTTGCCCAGACCAACTCGGTCCGCGGTCCTGTGGTCGGCACGCTGCGCACGCCTAACAACCGCTACCTGCTGTATGTCCCCACCGGCATCAGCGATCCGATCGTCAGCTATGACAGCATCGCAACCCGTGATGCGCTCAATAACCTGATCGAGAACAGCACCCTGAAAAACCGTCGTGGCGCCATCGCCACGCGCAACTCGGAACGTTCGCGTGCCTTCACGCGCATCGATCTCCACCTTGAGCAGGAAATCCCGACCTTCGTCGGCAAGTCGCGCATCTCGATCTATGCTGACATTGAAAACCTGCCCAACCTGCTGAACAGCAACTGGGGTGGCCTGCGCCAGGTTGGCTTCCCGTACCTGGTCAACGTCGTTCAGGCGACCTGCCTGCAGACGGCGGTGGCGGACGGCGTAACGCCAACGGCTGCACAGACCTCCAGCTCGGCCGCAACGCCGTGCCGTCAGTATCGCTACAGCAGCTTCACCAACACCTCGACCACGGTCAGCCCGAGCGTTTCCAACTCGCTCTATCTGATCCGCGTCGGCGCACGCTTCACCTGGTAAGCGTCGCCTAAAAGGCTAGCGAACAAGCCGCCGCTCTCCGCAAGGGGGGCGGCGGTTTGCTGTTGGGCACATAAAAAAACCCCGCCGAGCCGATCAGCGGGGGTTTTTTGTACGCTGGCGCGTCGCTGGTCAGGCCGCTTCGGCGACCTTTGCATAGATACTGTTGATCGGCCGGGCCAAGACGCGCTCGACCATCGGCACGAAGAAATCGAGCGGTGCGCTGTCGTAATTCGGGTCGAATGCCGACTGATCATATTTCTCGCAAAATTCGGCACAGGCCTGGAAATGCGGGTGGCCGCGATATTGCTCGCGCAGGTCGCGCTCCATGCCGAGATAGTGGAAATAATAATAGCCCTGGAACACGCCGTGGTTGTTGGCGATCCAGTGCAGCTCCTCCGACACGAACGGACGCAGCATCGCAGCCGCAATTTCGGGGTGGTTATAGCTGCCCAGCGTATCGCCGATATCGTGGAGCAACGCCGTCACGACATAGGGTTCGTCCCGGCCATCGCGAAAGGCCCGCGTCGCGGTCTGCAGCGAATGTTCGAGCCGGTCGACCGGAAAGCCGCCATAATCACCGTCGAGCAGCTTCAGGTGCGTCAGCACGCGCGCTGGCAGCCCCTTGGAGAAATCGCGGAAATGCCCGGCGATCGTCAGCCAGTCTTCCTGCGTTCCCTCGGTCATCGCGGTGAACTGTGCGCGGTCTCCGTGCGCTTGTGGGTGCAGCACATCGGCGCCATCGGCCATCGTCGCTCTCCTTATGATCGGCATCGTGGTGGGACATCCTACGCCCCTTCCCGCCGCTTTGTCAGCCGGTATAAGGGCATGATGCGTCATTCCTCCCACCATGCCCGTCGTCAATGAGCGAAGCACCGCCCCCCGGCATCTTTTCCCGACCGTTTTTCGAGGAAAAGAACCGCGCCTTCTGGATGCTGCAAGCCGCCGGCTGGTCGGGCTATCTCATCCTGCGCAGCGTTTCGAGCATCTCGAACGGCCTTTCCTTCGCAGCGGTCGCGCTGATCGTCGTCGAATCGATCGTCGGCTATTGCATCACGCTGCTGCTCTCGACGCTCTACGGCTATTATCGCCGCCTGCCGCGGATCAGCCTGGTGCTGCTCAGCGTGCTGACGCTGCTGCTGGCAACATTGCTCTATGCCGTGCTCGACGCCTTCTCCTTCTCGTTCATCAAGCTCGACAATCCCGGCATCAACCTGAACCTGGTGCTGGGGACGATTTTCCTCAACTTCACCGTGCTGGCGGGCTGGTCGGCGCTCTATTTCGGCATCAATTTCTATCTGATCGTCGAGGATCAGATCGATCAGCTCGAAAAGCTCGGCACCCAGGCATCATCGGCGCAGCTGGCCATGCTGCGCTATCAGCTCAACCCGCATTTCCTGTTCAACACGCTCAACTCGATCTCGACCTTGGTGCTGCTCAAGCAGACCGAGCGGGCCAACGCGATGCTCAGCCGCCTCTCGTCCTTCCTGCGCTATACGCTGGCGAACGAACCGACCGCGCATGTCACCATCGCGCAGGAAGTGGAGACGCTGAAGCTCTATCTCGAGATCGAGAAGATGCGCTTCGAGGAGCGGCTGCGCCCCAGTTTCTCGATCGATCCGCGCGTCGCCAAGGCCCGCCTGCCCTCATTGCTGCTGCAGCCGCTGGTGGAGAACGTGATCAAATATGCGGTGACCCCGCAGGAAAACGGCGCCGAAATAAACGTCGATGCTCGGTTGAACGGCGATAGGGTGCAGATCAGCGTATCGGACAGCGGACCCGGTTTGCACGAAACAAAATCGCGTCCAAGCCTTTCAACCGGGGTCGGGCTTGCCAATATTAGGGACAGGCTGGTCCAGTCCTTCGGGGCTGACCATAAATTTGAGACGCGATCAAACCCGGGGGGCGGTTTCGGGGTGGAGATCGAAATACCGTTCCAGCTTGAGGAACCAACGAAAGAGGCCGCATGACGATCCGAACGATCCTGGTTGATGACGAAACCTTGGCTATCCAGGGCCTGCAGCTTCGCCTGGCGCCGCACGAGGATGTCGAAATCATCGATACCTGCGTCAACGGGCGCGAAGCGATCCGCAGCATCAAGACGCACAAGCCCGATCTCGTCTTTCTCGATATTCAGATGCCCGGCTTTGACGGCTTCTCGGTGGTGCAGGGGCTGATGGAGGTCGAGCCACCGCTGTTTGTCTTCGTCACGGCCTATTCCGATCACGCGATCCGCGCGTTCGAGGCGCAGGCGATGGATTATCTGATGAAGCCGGTGGAGGAGACGCGACTTGCCGACACGCTCGACCGCGTCCGCCAGCGCCTCGCCGAAAAGCGCGGTGTCGAGGAAGTCGATCGACTGAAGGAAGTGCTCGCCGAAATCGCACCTGAAACCGCTGCAGATATGCATGAGCCAGCAGATCAGCACGCCGCCAATCGCTTCGAAAAGCTCATCAACATCAAGGATCGCGGCCAGATTTTCCGCGTCGATGTCGATACCATCGAGCGGATCGATGCCGCCGGCGATTACATGTGCATCTACACCGGCGACAACACGCTGATCCTGCGCGAGACGATGAAGGATCTGGAAAAGCGGCTCGATCCGCGCCGCTTCCAGCGCGTCCACCGCTCGACGATCGTCAATCTCGATCTGGTGAAAGAGGTGAAGCCGCACACCAATGGCGAGTGCTTCCTGGTGCTTCAGTCAAACGCACAGGTGAAGGTAAGCCGCAGTTACCGGGATGTAGTGGCGCGGTTTGTGCACTGAGGGAGGCGACGGTAGCTTTCGCCCCAGTTGCGGCTGTTCCCACAAATATATCCAGGCACCAGATGCGGTCGGGCGGCAAGCGCCCCACTCGTCGCCATTCCCGGTTGTCGCTGCGTTTCCCGATTGCGGACGTGCGGTTGCCGTGACAGCCTAGCCCCATGAACATCAAGATAGTGCGACGACCCATTGGCGAGGCTCCTGAATGGGTCAGAGACGAATGGATCGGATTGTCGTTGCCATTGGCCTTGAAGCGCGAGCGCAATTGGCGAGCTCTGGGCGTGCTTACTGGTCCACACGGCTGGCTTCCCCAACTGTGGGCGCTTCTCTCTGGAAAGAGCTTCAGGATAACGGGCTATGCGGTGAACGCCAAGACTGCCGTAGAAAAGCTGGCCGAACGAAACCCTAGCGCCGCCGCATGGTGGCGGGAACACACGCCGCAGATTTTAGACGGGCGACGCAACTTCCTCTTTGACGCTGCTGCTTGCGAGCCAGAGCCATAGAGCCGATCGGCAGCTACAGTCGGCTTCTGTTCCGAAAGCCGCATGTCCGCTTCCCACCAATAACGGCCGTCGCCACCGCCTCCCCCTAGCCTCTCAGCCCCGCCCTCGGCATAATCCCCCGAGGAGGTTCGCCATGTCCGACAAATTCACTGCATTCGCCAAGCTGCATGTCCCCGGTCAGCCGCTGATCCTGTTCAACGTCTGGGACGCGGGCAGTGCTGCCGCGGTTGAACGGGCGGGTGCCAGGGCGCTGGCGACGGGTAGCTGGTCGGTGGCGGCGGCACAGGGGTTTCATGATGCCGAGGCGCTACCGATCGACCTCGCCCTTACGAACGCCGCGCGCATTGTCGCCGCGACGGGCCTGCCGGTCAGTATCGATTTCGAGGGCGGCTATGCGACTGACCCGGGGCAGACCGCCGCTAATGTGGCGGCGCTGGCCGCGACGGGGGCGATCGGCTGCAATGTCGAGGATCAGGTGATCGGCGCCACCCCGCGGACCCTTCACACCATTGCCGATCAGGCAGCGCGGATCAGCGCGATCCGCCGGGCCGTCGGCGCGAGTTTTTTCATCAATGCGCGGACCGATATCTTCCTCGTCGCGCCCGCAGAAGCGCATGATGCGGCGATGGTCGATGCGGCAATCGACCGCGTGCATGCCTATGCCGATGCGGGCGCCAGCGGGTTCTTCGTGCCGGGCCTGGTGGATCTCAGCCTGTTGGAGAAAGTCTGCCGCGCGTCACCGCTGCCCGTTAACTTCATGGCCTTTCCCGGTGCGCCCAATGCAGTATCGGTGGCAGGTACCGGCATCGCGCGGATCAGCCATGGGCCGGGGCCCTACCGGCTGGCGATGAAGGCGCTGGAGGAAGCGGCGCTGGCGGCCTTCGCCTAAGCCTCGTCGGCGCTCTCAGCCTCACTCTCGCCCGCGCCGTCAGCCGCACGCTCGAACCACGCCTCGACCTCACCCGACAGCTTCAGCGTCAGCGGGTTGCCATGGCGATCGACCTTCTTGCCGAGTGCCACACGAATCCAGCCTTCCGACAGGCAATATTCCTCGACATCGTGGCGCTGCAGCCCCTTGAAGCGGATGCCGATGCCGCGCTCCAGCAACGGCTGATCGAAGAAAGGGCTGCGCGGGTTCGACGAAAGTCGATCGGGGGGCGTGTCGGTCATGGCCGCGCTCTTGGCGCAACCGCGCGCAAATTGCCAGCCCGGTTGATCGTGCAACAAAAAAGGCGGCGCGCCTTTCAGCACGCCGCCTCTTCATCATCGTTCAGCGATTAGCGGCAGATACGCACGCGGACCGATTCCCGATAATAGGGGTCCCAGCGCCGCTCGACATAGCAACGCGGGTAACGCGAGCGATAGCTGTACGCATAATAGCCATCGTCCGGGTAATAGCCGTGGTCGTTATAATAGCTGTAATCGTAATTGCGCGCATAGCCGCGGTCGTCATAATACCGGTCGCGGTAGCGATCGTTCGCGCTTGAGGCGATGGCCGCACCGATGGCCAGCCCGGCAATACCGGCAACCACGGCTCCGCCATTGTCATGGCCGCGATAGCCACCGCCATAGCGGCCGCCATAACGCTGCGCCTCGGCAGGTGCTGCCACCGTGAGCGCCGTCGCCGCCAGAGCAATGCCCAGGCCGGCTTTCTTCAACATCGAGTTCATGTTCGATCTCCTCATTCCAACCAGCCCCGACATCCGGCAACAACGCACAGCGTGGTGAGCTTGTTGCACTCTATGGTCGAGTCGCGCTGAACTGTTGCAGAACGCGGCGTTCATGGGCGGTTTAACAAAGTTAACCAGCGCAAGAGGAGCGGAGCATAGCAATGGCAAAGTGGCTGATCAAATCGGAACCAGAATCCTATGGCTGGGCAAATCTGGTCGCAGATGGCCACACCGAGTGGACCGGCGTACGCAACCACAGCGCCGCCATCCACCTGCGCGCCATGGCGGTGGGCGATGAAGCGCTCTTCTATCACAGCGTCAGCGACAAGGCCGTCGTCGGCATCGCTCGCATCAGCCGTACCTGGCAGCCCGATGGCGCGGACGGCAAATGGGCCTCGGTCGAGGTAGCGCCCGTCCGGGCCCTCGCCACCCCCGTCACCCTCGCTGCGATCAAGGCCGAGCCCAGGCTGGCGGGCATGGAATTGCTGCGCCAGTCGCGGCTGTCGGTCTGCCCGGTCCGGGACGAGGAATGGGCGACCATTGCGGCGATGGGCGCTTAACCCGCTCCCTCTCCATCACTCACCCCGCCTGTATCGCTCGCCTCCGCTGACTCGCCAACCGCCGCTGACTCGCCAGCGCCCCTCAATTCCGCCGCCCCGCGCATCGCCGCATCCCAGGCTTCGGGCACCGTGTCGCCCGCCAATTGCCAGGGCGGTTCACCCGCGACGAAGGCCACCGCGTCCTCGATCGCGACGGGCGGGTCGAGCGGGCTGCCATAAGGGTTGCCGCGGTCGAGCAGCGCGACAAAGGGCTCGGCAGGATCGTCCATCGCGGCATGGTTCGCTACCTCGCCGCCCTGCTCGATCAGCGCCTGCGCCGCCCGCGCCCGCGCGGCGCAGGCGAGCAAAGCCGCCTCGATCGTCGCGCTCGCCTCGGCATCGAGCATCACCCCGTCAAAGCCATTGAGCGTATCGGCCAGTGCATCGACCCGTCGGGGATTGGCCTCGCGATCGCCACCATCGCCGCTCGCGCCGCTGATCACCGTCCGCACCGTCGTCGTCGATGCCTGCGCCACTGCCCCAGTGCCCACAGTGCCCGCCCCGGTAGCAGTCGTTGCCCCAGCCGCACCCCCCGCAGCAGCGCCCGCCCCCGCTTCGGCCCGCGTGCTGAAATAATTGATCGTCATGCGCCGCCCCTGCGCGTCCTGGCCATAATGGCGCAGGCAAAACATCAGCAGCGCATCGTTGGTCTTGCGACGATAGCCGATCAGCTTGCCGCCCACGAACACCGGCACCTGTTCGCCCTCGATCGCACGTTCAAAGGCAATGTCCTTCAGCCGCGCGAGACCGAAATCGAGCGCCGCATCCCATGCCCGCCGAAATCCCTCGGCCCCCTTGGCGCGCCGCAGCGTATAGCAATTGGCCTGCGCCATATTGACCATGGCAGCGGCGCGACTGACGCAGCCGGTATCCGCCAGCGCCTCGATAAACGCCTTTTGCCGCTCGGGCGTCCAGCCATCATGACGAAAGCGGCGCGGCACCGGCTCGAACTCCGGCAACCCCGGCCGCTCCCCCCGCCCCACCGGCACACGGTTCTGCATGGCATTCCTCCCTCGCTCCCAGCCGAAAAGCGCGGACCATGGACCGGAGAGGGGCGTGTAGGAAAGTGTTTTGTTTATGGTTTGTTCTATTTTCGGTCAGGAGGTATCCGCCGAAGCGTGGCCTAACCTATCCCGCCAGCCACACAATCTTGCGAATATAAAAGGCGCGGACAGGTTTATCGTGCTCGTCAAGCGCTGGGGCCATCTTCGCTCGCCTTAGCAGCAACTGGCAGGTCACCTTCGCAAATTCATCGCCGTTCGTTCGGTAGAGCACGCGGCAACCGCTCACTGTGCCGGTTTCTTCCACATCCAGCCTGACGGTCAACTGAGCGCTTTGTCCCTGCTGAATTGCCGGTACAGGAT
>JBBQHG010000030.1:0-18187 GCA_038323755.1 Sphingomonadales bacterium | reverse complement strand
ACCCTCTCCCCTGAAGGGGAGAGGGCTACAGGACTTCGAAATGCCCAACCTCTCGACCATCCTCGCCGCCAAGGCCCCGCTCACGCTTGCAGGCGTGCCGACTGGCTTCCTGCCCTGGCTGCTCGCCGATCTCGCCCGCGCGGCAACCACCCGCGCGGTGTTCATCGCGGCGGACGAGGCAGAGATGCGCGCCATCGCGACCGCCGCGCATTATTTCGCGCCCGAGCTCGAGACGATCAGCTTTCCGGCCTGGGATTGCCTCCCTTATGACCGCGCCTCGCCCACCTTGCGCGTCATGGCTGAGCGCGTGGCGGCGCTCCACCGGCTGCAACAGCCGCGCAAGGGTCCCCAGCTGCTCGTCACCACCGCCAATGCCGCCGCGCAGCGCACGCTGACGCCGTTCCGTGTCCGGCAACTGGTCGCGACGCTGCGCCCCGGCGAGCGGATCGGGCGGGACAAGCTGGCAGGGCTGCTCCAGGCGAACGGCTATCAGCGGGTCGAGACGGTCACCGATTCGGGCGAATTCGCGGTGCGCGGCGGGCTGGTCGATCTGTTCCCTAGCGGCGAGGAGCACGGGTTGCGGCTCGATTTCTTCGGCGACGAGATCGAGAGCGTCCGCACCTTCGACCCCGCCGATCAGCGCACCACCGGCCGCGTCGAGGGATTCACCCTGCTCCCCGCCTCCGAAGCCTTGCTCGACGAGGAAAGCGTCAAGCGCTTCCGCAGCCGCTACCGCGAGCGCTTCGGCGCAAACGCGACCGGTGACCCACTCTATCAGGCGATATCAGAAAGCCGCCGCCTATCGGGCATGGAGCATTGGCTGCCGCTGTTCGAAGAAAAGCTGACGACGCTGTTCGACCATTTGGGTGACGGCGCGATCCTGGTGCGCGATTCGGGCTTGGCAGCCGCGGCAGAGTCGCGCTTCGAGGCGGTTACCGATTACCACGCCAATCGGGTGCGCGCGCAATCGAGCGACCCCGGCAGCTACCGCCCGCTGCCACCCGAGATGCTTTATCTCAAGGCCGACGAATGGGGCGAGCGGCTGACGCAATCGGTCGCACATCTGGTCACGCAATTCCACGAGCCAGACAGCGCCAGCGTGATCGATTTCGGCGTCGATGGCGCCAAGGATTTCGGCGCGGATCGGGCGTCGGGTGCGAATGTCTATGAAGCCGTGGTCGAACATATCGCCAAGCTCCGTAAGGACGGCCGCAAGGCGGTGCTCGCCAGCTATTCGGTGGGTGCGCGCGAGCGGCTGAGCGGGTTACTCGCTGATCATGGGCTGAAGGGCGCCAAGACCGCGGAGAGCTGGCAAGAGGCGCTTGGCGTCGCCGACAAGAGCGTGGCGCTGATCGTGCTCCCGCTCGACCACGGTTTCGCTGCGCCTTCGGTGTCGGTGCTGACCGAACAGGATATGCTCGGCGACCGGCTCGTCCGCCGGGCGAAGCGGCGGAAGTCGGCGGATGCCTTCCTCGCCGAACTCGCAACACTCTCCCCAGGCGATCTCGTCGTCCATGTCGATCACGGCATCGGGCGCTATACCGGACTGACCTCGATCCCGGTCGGTGCATCGCCGCATGATTGCGTCGCGCTCGAATATGCCGGCGGCGACAAGCTGTACGTGCCTGTCGAGAATATCGATGTGCTGAGCCGCTATGGTAGCGATGACGCCGCCACACTCGACCGATTGGGCGGGGAGGCGTGGCAGCGCCGCAAGAGCCGGATGAAGGAACGCATCCGCGAGATTGCGGGTGAACTGATTGCCATCGCCGCCGAACGGGCACTGCGCCCCGCCGACATCGCCGAGCCCGATGCCAGCGGCTATCCGAGCTTCGTCGATCGATTTCCCTATGAGGAGACCGACGATCAGGACCGCGCGATCGGCGAAGTGCTTGAGGATCTGGCGGCCGGCAAGCCGATGGACCGGCTGATCGTCGGCGATGTCGGCTTCGGCAAGACCGAGATCGCGCTGCGCGGGGCGTTCGTGGCGGCGATGGCTGGGCTGCAGGTGGCGGTGGTGTGCCCGACGACGTTGCTCGCCCGCCAGCATTTCAACAATTTCGTAACGCGCTTCGAAGGCTTCCCCTTACGCATCGGCCGCCTGTCGCGGCTCGTCACCGCCGCCGAGGCGAAGGCGACGCGCGAGGGGCTGGAGGACGGCACGATCGACATCGTCATCGGCACCCACGCGATCCTCGCCAAAAGCGTCGGGTTCAAGCGGCTCGGGCTCGTGGTGGTCGATGAGGAGCAGCGCTTCGGCGTCACCCACAAGGAGCGGCTGAAGGCACTCAAGACCGACGTCCACGTCCTGACGCTGACCGCCACGCCGATCCCGCGCACGCTGCAAATGGCGATGTCGGGCCTGCGCGAGCTCTCGGTCATCCAGACCCCGCCGGTCGACCGGCTTGCCGTGCGCACCTATGTCATGCCGTGGGACCCTGTCGTCCTGCGCGAGGCATTGCTGCGCGAGCATTATCGCGGTGGGCAGAGCTTCTTCGTTACCCCTCGTATCGCCGACCTGCCCGATATCGAGGAGTTCCTTACCAAGGAGGTGCCGGAAATCCGCTATGTCGTAGCGCACGGGCAAATGTCCCCGACCGAAGTCGAGGAGCGGATGAGCGCCTTCTATGACAAGAAATTCGAAGTGCTGGTGTCGACCACCATCGTCGAGTCTGGCCTCGATATCCCCAGCGCCAACACGATGATCATCCACCGCGCCGACAAGTTCGGCCTCGCCCAGCTCTATCAGCTGCGCGGGCGGGTCGGGCGCGCCAAGACGCGGGCTTATGCGTATCTCACTACACCTGCCGACAGGATTGTGACCGAAACCGCGGAAAAGCGACTGAAGGTCCTGTCCGATCTCGAAAATCTGGGGGCCGGTTTCCAGCTGGCGAGCCATGATCTCGATATTCGCGGTGCCGGCAATCTGCTTGGCGACGAACAGTCCGGGCACATCCGGGAGGTTGGCTACGAGCTTTACCAGTCGATGCTGGAAGAGGCGATCATGGACGCGCGCGCGGGTGGCCTTGCCAAGCGGCCGCGCGATTTCTCACCGCAGATCACAATCGATGCGCCGATCCTGATCCCTGACGATTATGTCCCCGATCTCGACCTGCGGATGGGCCTCTATCGCCGCCTCAACGACCTCGATGAACCGCAGGCGATCGAGGCGTTTGCGGCGGAACTGATCGACCGGTTCGGCAAGCTGCCCGACGCGACCGAAAACCTCATTCGCCTCATCGAGATCAAGCTGCACGCCAAGAATGCAGGCGTCGCCAAGATCGATGTGGGGCCGCGCGGTGCTTTGGTGTCGTTTCATGATGATCGGCCGCCGAACATTCCGGGGCTGCTTGCCTATGTCGAGCGCGTCGGGGCGATTGCCAAGTTGCGGCCGGATTCGAAGCTGGTGCTGAGCCGGGCATGGGGTGATCCCAAGGCGCGGCTGAATGGCGCGCTGCAATTAGCGCGGGGGTTGGCGAAGGCAGCTGGGTAGGCCGGTATATTGTTTCGTTAGCGGTTTGGTTTACGGGTCGACGGTGCACATCCTTGTTGGAAAGGGAATGGCGTGCTGGCATTGACGGTTGCTGAGCGATGGGCCTTGCTGGCGGAGACGCTGCAACTGATGCTGCGTGCGAAAACAGCGGCAGAAGTTATTGAAATCGTTCGACCTATTGCCCGATCCATCGCGCAAGCCGATGGCATCACCATCGTCAAGCGGATCGGGCAGGAAACGGATTACCTCGCCGAGGATACGATCGAGCCACTATGGTCAGGGCTGCAATTCCCGATCGATAAATGCCTCGCCGGGCGCGCAATGACTGAAGAAAACAGCGTTGTTGTGCCCGATATCACCCAAGTCGAGAACATCCCGCTCAACGTTTATCTGGCGACCTTCATCCGCAGTCTGGTCGCGATTCCGATCGGCGACGGGCGGCCCAGCCACGCGATTTGCGCCTATTGGAAGGAAACGGCGCCGATCGACGCGGATACATTGGCACTGATGGAGGCGCTTGGCCGGAGCATGGGCGCCGCCTTTGCGATTATCGATGTGCTTGAGCAGGCGGACACAGCCGGGCGCGGTTCGCACATCGCCTGAGGCGTTATCCGGTCAGGAGCTGTGATCAGAGATAATGCGCCACTGGCCCTTTTCACTTTGAAAAATGAGCGTGGTTGTGCCGCTTTGCGTCTTTCCGTCTCCATAAGTGAGCAAATAACGCGCGATGTAGAGCGCGTGCGTCGGATCGAGCAGCCGGAAATCGAGCGTCTGGAACGTGAGCACGCCGCGCTTGGCGGCATCATCGAAACTGTAGCGGGCTTTGTATCGCGCCGTCATCGCAACCTTGCCGCGCAGCAGGCCCTGGGCGGTGACAAAGCTGGTGGCGGGATCATCCGAATAGACCCCCATGAAGCGATCAACATCGCCGGCGTTCCAGCCCGCCGCGCTGTCTGCCATCGCCTTTTCGACCGCCTGTTGTTGCGGCGACTGCGCGAATGCGGGGGCCGCGACGGCGATGGACGCGATGGCGAAGACAGTGTGTACGCGCATGGTCATTCCTCTCATTTGGTCACAAGCGCCGCCAGCGCCGCTGAATCGAGTGCTCCGGCGCAGAGAAACCCCTGATAATATTGGCAACCTTCCTTCGCGAGCAGATCGAGTTGATCCTCGGTCTCTACCCCTTCGGCGATCACCGACAGGCCGAGCGAACGCGCCATATCGATCACGCCGCGCACAACGATGCGATCGCGCGTCGACCCGGCAATATCCTGCGCCAGCTTCTTGTCGATCTTGAGATAGTCGAGCGGCAGCGCTTTCAGATAAGCGAGGCTCGAATAGCCGGTGCCGAAATCGTCGATCGCCACGCGGCAGCCGGCGCTGCGCAGCGAGGCCAGCAGCATTGCGGCGATGCCGAGATCTTCAATCAACCCGCTTTCGGTGATTTCAACCGTCAGGCGGCTGCGCGGAAAGCCGCTGCTGTCGACACGATCGAGGAAAATATCCGCGAAACCAGGCCGCGCGATATCTGCCGCCGTCAGATTGAGCGCCAGCCGGAGCTTGCCCAGGCTTGCCGGCCATGCCGCAGCACGCGCCAGCACAGTGCGCTGGATATGGTCCGACAGGCCAATTACCAGATCCGCACGATCGGCCGCCGCAAACAGGGTTTCAGCGCCCAACGGCCCCATCACTGGATGGTCCCAGCGGGCAAGCGCTTCAACGCCGGTAATCTCGCCAGTGGCAATCGCGACCTGGGGCTGGAACAGAATGTCGATCTCGCCCTGTTCCATCGCGCGCCTGAGATCGACCGCAAGTGTATCAATTGGGGCACCGTCCCCGCCTTCGCGCCGGGCGATCTGGATGGTCAGGCTGTCAGAGGCCTTGGCATCGGCAAGTGCCTCGCTTGCGCGGCGGAGCAGACTGGCGGTGACATCGCCCGCCTCGGCAGGCGCGATGCCGATGCGGCAACCAAGCACGGCGACCGCCCCGCCCGTGACGAAGGGCCGCGACAGAGTCTCGGCAATCCGACCGGCGACCAGTTCGATGCGGGCGGCTGGGTCTGTGCTGGCAACAAGGAATTCGGAGCCCCCCATGCGCGCGACAATCGCGCCGCGTGCCAATAATTCGCCGGCGACCTCCTCGATACGGCGCTGCGCGGTGCGCAGCAGCGCGTCGCCTGCCGTGCGGCCATAAGCCGTGTTGACGATATCGAACCGGTTGAGCGCCACGAGCATGACATGAACCGGGGCGGGGACGGTCACAGCATCCTTATCGTCTGACGCAGGGTCCAATGTGCGATCGAGCCAGCGCCTTGCGCTTGCAGCGTCGCGGACGCCCGACAAGGCATCGCGCAGGACCGATGCCGGTTCGGGCATGGCAGTGAGCCGTTCGATGACGGCATCGACCAGGCCAGTCTCTCGATCGACTTGCAAATGCTGCACGACCCGCCCGACCCCGGCGACATCATGCGCGAACGCTGTCGCACCGCCCGTGCCGATCATTCGCCGCAGGGCGCGGATCGCAACGGGGCGATCGACTGTTGCCAGCCGGCGCAGCAGACCGCGCGCCGAGACGCCCGGGTCCAGATCGAGCAGGGTTTCCAGCGCTGGGGTAACCTGCAGCGTCCTGGCCGACACGTCGTAACGCCAGCCGAGCGGCTCTGCCGACAGCTGGGCGGGGCGCCAATCGCCCGACAGGCGCTCGGCATGGCGCGCGGCATACCGCAGTGCCTGGATGAATTCATGCTCGCTATGCGGGCTGGAGAGGAAATGCGTGGCCCCTGCATCCAGAAAGGTGCCGACTTCTCCCACATCGCCACGCGACACCAAGGCGAGCAAGGCGCCGCCATTAGCGGCAATCACATCTCCCAGTGCCGCCACCGCCGCCAGCCCGTCACCAAGCGCGCCGCGCGCATCGACCACTGCCACCTGTGCACCGCTGGCAAGATAACGCCGCTCCGCGCCCTCCGTCCGCCGGGCGGCGATGACCTGCCATCCGCCTTTCGAGGCGAGCGCTGCCAGTTCGTCGCGCTGACGAAACGACAGAATGAACAGCGCGGCAGCGGTGCCCGTGCGCTGGTTCGATTCAACATCATTGGCGACCGCGCTGCTGCTCATGACAATAAGCCTAGCCCGGCTGCGTCACTTCGCCAATCCGCAAAGGCGGTTGGCGGTTCGGGGTTGTTTGAAAGGCCGCGAAGCCTTAGCTCCATGCCGATGGCCTGTGCCCCTGCCCTTGTCGACAGCTTCGGCCGAACGATCAGCTATTTGCGGATCTCGGTAACGGACCGGTGCGACCTGCGCTGCCGCTATTGCATGGCGGAGGAAATGACCTTCCTGCCCAAGGCAAAGCTGCTGAGCCTGGAAGAGATTGCAATCATCGCCGAGCGCTTCATCGCGCGTGGCGTGACCAAGATTCGCCTGAGCGGCGGCGAGCCGCTGGTGCGCCGCGATGTGGCCGAACTGGCGCGGCGGCTTGGCCGGCATGTCGGGAGCGGACTGGACGAGCTGACGATGACGACCAACGGCACAAGGCTGGCCGAGCATGCGGGGGCGCTGGTCGATGCCGGTATCCGCCGTATCAATGTGAGCCTGGACAGCCGCGACCCCGATGTTTTTCGTCACATCACGCGGCACGGCGACGTGACGCAGGTGATTGGCGGAATCATGGCGGGCCAGGCGGCTGGGCTGAAGATCAAGATCAACATGGTTGCGCTCAACGGCCTGAACGACCAGGAAATCGCGCCGATGCTGGCATGGTGCGGCGAGAATGGCTTTGACCTGTCGCTGATCGAGACCATGCCGATGGGGGCGATCGACGAGGACCGCGCCGATCGCTTCCTGCCACTGACTGCGGTGTTCGATGATCTGTCAGCCAAGTTCGATCTGTCCCGCGATGATCATCGCAGTGGCGGGCCGGCACGCTATTGGCGGGTCGCGCCCTATGGCACACGGCTGGGGCTGATCTCGCCGCTCACTGCCAATTTCTGCGATGGCTGCAACCGGGTGCGGCTGACGACCGAGGGCAAGCTTTACATGTGCCTGGGCCATGACGATCAGGTCGATCTGAAGGGCATCCTGCGCGACCAGGGCGTGGACGGGCTGGATGCGGCGCTTGACCAGGCGATGATGCTGAAGCCGGCGCGGCACGACTTCAACATCGAGCGCGGCGCGGCACCCGCCGTCGCGCGGCACATGAGCGTTACCGGCGGATGACCATCTATGAGCGGCGGGCGCTGGTGGCATCGCCGACCTCCCCGGCACAGGCGGCCGCGCATGAACTGCGCCAGAATTATGATTGGGTCCCGATCAGCCAGGCACAGATGATCGTCGCGCTGGGCGGCGATGGCTTCATGCTCCAGGCGCTCCACAGCCAGCTCGAGGGCCGAGGCGAGCCGATGCCGGTGTTTGGCATGAACCTGGGCACCGTTGGCTTTTTGATGAACGAATGGCGCCTGCACGGGCTCGACGAGCGGCTCGCGCGGTGCAAGGCGTTCCGCGTGACGCCGCTGCGGATGGAGGCCGAAACGATTTCGGGCGAGCGGCATTCGCTGCCGGCAATCAACGAGGTGTCGCTGCTGCGCGAAACGCGCGAGACCGCCAAGATCGAAGTGACGGTGAATGACCGCGTCGTCATTCCTGAACTGGCGTGCGACGGCATATTGGCAGCGACCCCGGCTGGCTCGACCGCCTATAATTTTTCGGCGCAGGGCCCGATCCTGCCGCTTGGCTCGGCGATGATTGCGCTGACGCCAATCAGTGCATTCCGCCCCCGCCGCTGGCGCGGCGCGATCCTGCCCGACAAGGCGCGTATTTCGCTGCGCGTGCTCGAGCCATCCAAGCGCCCGGTCAGCGCCGTGGCGGACCAGCGCGAAGTGCGCGATGTGGCGCAGGTCGACATTTCGATCGACCGCAGCCGAGAACTGACGCTGCTGTTCGACCCCGAGCATGCGCTCGACGACCGGATTACGATGGAACAGTTTATTTCCTGATTGGCGATCAACCCTCAAAACGGGGTTGCATCCACGCGACGCGGGTTATAGACGCTGCCCCTCGTTGTTCCCTGATAGCTCAGCGGTAGAGTAGGTGACTGTTAATCACTTGGTCGTTGGTTCGAATCCAACTCAGGGAGCCACTTCTTTTCTCCGGACCGATCGGGGCGTTGCCAGCACGCCCCTCCCCGCCCTAGGGTGACGGTCATGAGCCGGTGCAAGATCGGCCGCCGGGAGAAGATTTCATGCGCCACCTTGCTGCCCTGAGCACCGCCCCTCTGATCGCCGCGCTGCTTGTCGCCGGTTGTTCAACCGCGCCGAAGACCGATGCGCAGGGCTTTGTGATCGACCCCGGTTTTGAAAAGAAGCTGCAGGAGCAGTTGCTCGATGCCAAGCCGGGCACGGTGGTGACGATTCCGCCGGGCAAATATGCGCTGAGCCGGAGCCTGAGCGTGGCGGTGCCGGGCGTGACGATCAAGGGCGCGGGGATGGACAAATCGATCCTCTCTTTCGCGCGCCAGACATCGGGCGCTGAAGGGCTGCTGGTAACGGGCGATGATTTCACGCTGGAAGACATCGCAATCGAGGACAGCAAGGGCGATGCGCTGAAGATCAACGGCACCAAGAATGCAGTGATGCGCCGCGTGCGCGCTGAATGGACCGGGGGTTCAAAGACCTCGAACGGTGCGTATGGCCTGTACCCGGTGCAGGTCACCAATGTGCTGATCGAGGACAGCGTCGTGAAGGGTGCATCGGACGCGGGCATCTATGTCGGCCAATCGAGCAACATCATCGTCCGCAACAACCGCGCCGAGGGCAATGTGGCCGGGATCGAGATCGAGAATTCCACCGCCGCCGATGTGTTTGGCAATGTCGTAACGGGCAATACCGGCGGGATTCTGGTGTTCAACATGCCCGATCTGCCGGTGCCGGGCAGCAAGACCCGCGTGTTCAAGAACCAGGTGGTCGCGAATAATCACGAGAATTTCGGTACCAAGGGGACGGCGGTCGCCTCTGTGCCGCCGGGATCGGGCGTGATCGTCAATTCAAACGACGATGTCGAGATTTTCGACAATGATCTGAAGGACAACCAGACGGCGAATGTCATCATTTCGAGCTTCTATTCGCTTGGCTTTGCCGCGACGCGCGGGATTGCGGCGGCGTATGATCCCTATCCGCAGAATGTGTACGTCACCGGCAACCGGATTTCAGGCGGGGGAACGAACCCGGGCGCGCGCTATGCACCGCTCAAGGCGCTGGGCGGGGGTGCGCTGCCCGCGGTGCTGTGGGACGGCTTTGTCGATCCCAAGATCGCCAAGCCCGGCATCTGCGTGCAGAATGGCGATGCCAAGGTGCTGAACATCGATGGACCGAACAAGGCCGCCAATCCGCGGATCGACACCAGCGTCGACTGCGCGCCCGCCACACGGTTGCCCGAAATCACTCTACCTGCTGCGATGACGAAGGGCTGAGCGTTTCGTGATCCGGTCGCTGCTATCCCTTTTGTGCGCACTGGCGCTCGCTGCGTGCGCGGGCCATCCAGCGGCGGTTACCTTTCATGCCGAAGAGAACCCGGAATCGCTCGCTGACTGGGGGCTGTTCGACGTGAAGGCCGGGCATATCGCGCCGCGCGCCGGGCTGGTGACCTATGAACTCGCGACGCCGCTGTTCAGCGATTATGCGCAGAAATGGCGCGCGGTTTTCGTACCCCAGGGGACGAGTGCCAAATATGATCCGGTGAAGACCTTCGACTTTCCCGTCGGCACGATCATCGCCAAGACCTTTTATTATTCGACGTCCGCGGCGGCCGACCATGTGCTGAAGGTGACGCCGGCGAGCTATCAGCCGGGCGACAAAGGGCTCGACCTCAGCCATGCGCGGATGATCGAGACGCGGTTGCTGGTGAAGCGCGCGGGCGGGTGGCAGGCGCTGCCTTATGTGTGGAATGCCGAGCAGACCGAAGCGACGCTACAGCGCACGGGAGCGGAAATCCCGCTGGTTTTCGATGATGCCGGCAAGCAGACGCGGTTCACTTATACCGTGCCCAATGTGAACCAGTGCGCTGGCTGCCATGCGACCGACCGGACGCGCATGCTGATGCCAATCGGGCCCAAGGCGCGGCATTTGAACCGCGATTTTCCGGGGATTGGCGGCGATATCAACCAGCTGACCCGGCTGACGCAAATCGGCTATCTCACCGGCGCGCCCGCCGCCAACGCCGCGCCGCGCGATGCGCGGTTCGGCGATCTGACCGCGGGTATCGATGCCCGCGCCCGCGCCTATCTCGACATCAACTGCGCGCATTGTCACAGCGCGACGGGCCCGGCCCGCGTTTCCGGCCTGTGGCTCGATTCACCGACGATGGACCCGCGCAAGCTTGGCGCGTGCAAACCGCCGATTGCGGCCGGCACCGGCACGGGGAACCGCGCGTACGGCATTGTGCCCGGCCACCCGGAACAATCGATCATGGCGTACCGGCTGGAGAGCGACGACCCGGGCGAGATGATGCCCGAAAACGGCCGCAGCCTGACGCACGCCGAGGGCGTGGCGCTGATCAAGCAGTGGATCACCGGGTTGAAGGGCGAGTGCGCAGACTCTGCCGGCCAGGGCGCCCCGTCCTGAGCCGGTGTTGAGCGCACCGTGGTTGATTTAGCCCGAGTGCGGTGAACCAATGCTGGCAGTCGCACCAGCGGCGCGGCGCTGGGAATCGATGAATATGGTGCCGAATCGTCCTGGGCCGACACAACCCCGGCGCGACGCATCGTCGTTTATAAGACACTGATTTAGCAACTTTTTGATAGACGCAAAGGCATTCACCCCATCCCGCATTTTCCGGACCATCCCGGAATCTGCCTCATCGGTGCCCAATCGTCCATCAACATGGTTCCTTACAATCAAGCCATACAAATGAAACGTCGGCGTCATGACGAAACGCCAAGCGGCCGTCGCCATTGGCGCGGTGCTGGTGGCCGATCTGGGGAACAAAAATGCGCTATTACTGGTCGTTGGGCGCGGCATTCGCTGCGCTCACCCTATCTTCTGCTGCCTGCGCGCAAGAAACGACGTCGATCATCCGGGGCAGTGTCAACGACGATGCCGGCATGCCAGTCGCAGGCGCTCGGGTATCTGCTACGCACCAGCCATCGGGATCGGTCTCATCAACGGTGACTGACAAGGAAGGCAATTTTCAGCTGGCTGGCGTGCGCGTCGGTGGCCCCTTCCAGCTCGTTATCCGGGATGGCACCAGCGAAATCGCGACAGTCACCGATCTCTATACATCGCTTGGCGCCACTTATGATGTGCCGATCATTGTCAACAGGGTTGGCGACATCGTGGTCACCGCCTCTTCGATCCGGCGATCGGGCGGCCAATCGCTTGGCCCTCAAACGCGGCTTACCGCCGAGGACATCAGCAAGGTGGCCTCAGTCAATCGCGACGTTCGCGACGCAATCCGCCGCGACCCCTTTGTGACGAGCGATTTCAACAACAGCCGCGCAATCTCGTTCGCCGGGATCAATCCGCGTTTCAACCGCTTTTCTGTCAACGGTGTCGGCATCAATGATCGCTTTGGCCTCAACGCCGATGCCAACCCGACACGACGTGGCCCGATCCCGCTCGATGCGGTTGGCGAGGTCACGTCGAGCATTGCGCCCGTTGATATCCGCCAGACAGGATTCACCGGTGGCGCGATCGACCTTGTGCTGCGCGCCGGCACCAATGATTATGAGGGCACCGGTTTCTGGTCGATCAATACCAGCGGGCTCACTGGTGGGGCGATCGGCAGCAACAGGGTGATCAACAGTTTCAACAATCAAACCTATGGCGGTCGGCTGTCGGGCCCGATCATCAAGGATAAATTGTTCATCATGGTTGCCGCCGAGCGGACCACGCAGGCACTGCCCAACACGACCGGGCCGATCGGCGAGGGTTTCGCATCGTCCATCCCCAATCTGACGCGGGCCCAGATCACCCAGGTTCAGGGCATTGCCCAAAGCATCTATAATTATGACACCGGGGACGTCATCCGGAGCCGTGACGAGAAGGATGAAAAGATCGTCACCCGGATCGACTGGAACATCACAGACGGCCAGAAATTCATTCTGACCTACGTCAACGCCTATGACTCGATCATCAACCCGCAAGGATCGAGCGCGAGCACATCTGCACCTTCAGTCGGGTTGCGATCGGATGGCTATCTGCTGACGGAGCTTCAACGATCGGGACAGATCCAGCTCAACAGCGACTGGAGCGACAGCTTTTCCACCGAAGCCCGCTTTGGTTATACCAGCCTGAGACGCGGACAGGATCCACTGCTTGGCCGGGGCTTTGGCCAATTTACCGTCTGTCTCGATCCCAGCCAGACCCTCAACGCCCTCGGCGGCGTCAACACCACATCGCCGACTACCTGCACGACCGGCACGCCGCGCGTGGTTTTCGGACCCGACATCAACCGGCAGGTCAATACCCAGTATGGCGATACCTATAACGGGTCTTTCCTTGCCCGCCTGAACCTTGGAGGACACAGCCTGAAATTCCTGTTCGACCTGGATCGCTACCGCAACATCAGCGAAATTCTTGTCAACGGGGCCGGCGCGTTTACCTTTGATTCGATTGCTGATTTCCAGAACCGGCGTGCGGCCACCCTCACACTCCAACGGCCAGTGTCCGGCAACATCAATGATTCCCGCTATGACTATCTGATTACACAATTCGGCATCGGCCTGCAGGACGATTGGGCGCTTACCCCGCAGCTCAAGGTCACCTATGGCGCGCGCTTCGATCTCTTCGACCAGGGTGGCACGATCGCGCTCAACACCAATTTCGTGAACCGCAACGGCTATGCCAACACCGGCACACTGAGCGGGCTGAGCGTGTTCGAGCCGCGCATTGGCTTTGACTGGTCACCAACCAAGCGGATTTCGCTGCGTGGGTCGGGCGGCATCTACCAGGGCGGGACGCCGGTCGTTTACATTAATAACAGCTATGCCAACACCGGCGCCCTGGTGAACACGATCAACCTCCAGCGTACCTCAACGGGGTTCAACACCGGAACGCCGACTGATGTCGGCAACGCCGGCCTGACCAATGTCGACGGGCGCAGCTTCAGCCCGACGGTGCTCAATTTCCTCTCGGCCAACGTCGCTTCGCTATCAGCGGCGCAGGTCAATGCCCTCGCTGACAATTATCAGATCCCGCAACTGTGGCGCGCGACACTGTCGTTCGATTATACTGCTGACCTGGGTCCATTGGGTGATGGCTGGCGCCTAGGGCTGAACTATCTGTTCGGCAAACAAAAGACACAGGTGACCTTCATCGATGTCCGTTCGCTACCGACCGGGCAGGTGCTGCCCGATGGCCGTCCCCGCTACAATGTCGATCCCGCGACACCTGGAAGCCTCAACCCCGACATTGTGATCGGCAACCAGCCGAACGGCACCAGCCATATCGGCGTCGTCAAGATATCGAAACGTTGGGATTTCGGGCTTTCGATCGACGGCAGTTACTCTCGCCAATTTGTGCAGGATCGATCGGCTGCCGGTGCGTCGGTTGCGCTGTCCAACTATAACAGCACGGTTTATGCCGACCCTAATTACCCTGCGCTGGGCACCGCCAATGACGAAACGACGTGGCAATTCAAATATAATATCGGTTTTGATCGCGCCTTTTTTCGGGATTATCGCACGGTTATCCAACTGTTCGGCGAAACAAAGGCGGGGCGGCGCTACAGCTACACGTTCCAGGACCTGAGCAGTGGCCGATCGCCGGTGTTCGGGACCATCGGCAACACTGATCGCTATCTCGTCTATGTACCGACGGTTGACGATACGCGCGTCAGCTATGATTCAGTTGCAACGCGTGATTCGCTCGAAAGGCTGATCAACTCGACCAAGCTGAAGAACTTCCGCGGCCAGATCGCGCCGCGCAATCTCGGTCGATCGCGCGCCAACACCCGGATCGATCTCCATCTTGAACAGGAACTGCCGACGTTCGTTGGCAGATCGCGCATTTCGATGTTCGCGGACATCGAGAACCTGCCCAACCTGCTCAACAAGAACTGGGGCGGGCTGCGTCAGGCGACCGACTTCCAGCAAGATGTGGTGCGGGTATCCTGCCTGACAACACCGGTGGCGAACTTCACCGCGCCGACGTCAGCGCAAACGGTGGCCTCGCCCACGCAGCCCTGTGCGCAATATCGGTATTCGAGCTATGTTGCCCCCAATGACAGCGTCGTGGTGGTGAATAACTCGCTTTACTTCATCCGGCTTGGTGTCCGGGTGAGCTTCTGATCTGAAGATCGCATCGGCGGTTTGCCGCCGATGCGCTTTTTCTGGTCGGATTGATCAGCCCAGCGCCTTGCGCAGCAACTCGTTGACCACGCCCGGGTTCGCCTTGCCGCCCATTGCCTTCATCGTCTGGCCGACGAAGAAGCCGAACAACGCTTCCTTGCCCGCCTTGTACTGATCGACTTTGTCGGCATTGGCGGCGAGAATATCAGCGATGACCTTGTCGATCGCGCCGGTGTCGCTGGTCTGCTTGAGGCCGCGTTCCTCGACGATGGCAGCAGCGCCCTGCCCGGTTTCGAGCATGATTTCGAACACCTGCTTGGCGAGGCTGCCCGAGAGCGTGCCGTCCGCCACGAGCCCGAGCAATTCGCCCGCCTGGGCAGGCGTGACCGGGGAGTTGGCGATGTCCTTGCCCAATCGGTTGAGCGCGCCGAACAGTTCCGACGTTACCCAGTTGGCGCCCGCGACTGCTGGGGACCCTGCCTCCAGCAGCGCATCGAACCAGCGCGCCGCATCGACATCCGCGGTGAGCACAGCGCCGGCATAGGGGGTGATGCCGAGCGCCTCATACCGCTTGCGCTTGGCATCGGGAAGTTCGGGCAGGCTGGCGCGGCATTCGGCGAGGAAATCATCCTCCAGCACCAAGGGCAGCAGATCGGGATCGGGGAAATAGCGGTAATCATGCGCGTCTTCCTTCGACCGCATCGACCGCGTCTCGTTGCGATCGGGATCGTAGAGCCGCGTTTCCTGAACGATCCGCCCCCCGCTCTCGATCACTTCGATCTGGCGCTTCGCCTCCTGTTCGACCACCGCCATCACGAAGCGGACCGAATTGACGTTCTTGGTCTCTGTGCGCGTGCCGAGCGGATCGCCGGCTTTACGCACCGAGACATTGACGTCGGCGCGCATCGAACCCTGATCCATATTGCCGTCGCACGATCCGACATAGCGCAGGATGGAGCGCAGCTTGGCGAGATAGGCGCCCGCCTCCTGCGGCGAGGCCATATCGGGCTTCGACACGATTTCCATCAGCGCGACGCCCGAGCGGTTGAGATCGACATAGGAGCGCGTCGGGTGCTGATCGTGCATCAGCTTGCCGGCATCCTGCTCGACATGGATGCGCTCGACGCCGATCCGCTTGGTCGCGGCGTCCGGGTTCTTGTCGTCAAGGCTGATCATGATCGCGCCCTCACCCACGATGGGGTGGTAAAGCTGGCTGATCTGATAGCCCTGCGGCAAATCTGCGTAGAAATAATTCTTCCGGTCGAACCGCGACCATTTGTTGATCTGCGCCTCGATCGCCATGCCGGTGCGCACCGCCTGGCGGATGCACTCGCGGTTGGGCACCGGCAGCATGCCCGGCATCGCGGCATCGACCAGGCTCACCTGCGTATTCGGCTCCGCTCCGAACGCAGTGGCCGCGCCCGAAAAAAGCTTTGCGTTCGACGTGACCTGCGCATGGACTTCGAGGCCGACAACGACCTCCCATTCGCCGGTTTCGCCGGGGAGGGTGTAGCGTGATTCAGTCATGGTCGTAGCCTGTGGGAGCGCATGATTGGGTGAGAAGTGTCTGCCATTAGGATCATTGGGCGCGGATGGCCATAGCGCCGGCGATGATCTCTGCACCCGCATGGGCCGGTGTAAATGCCGAGATTTGCTGAAGGCAATCGCCGACAACTTCGTCCGGAAACTGGGCGACCCGGACAAGCATCGCGACCAGGTTGCGGGCCAACTGATCGACATCATCGAAGTCGCAGGCAAGCCCAGTTCGCCCGGCGACGATCAGTTCGGGAACACAGCCGCACTGCCGGCTGACGACCGCCGGGCAACCATGGCTCAAGGCTTCGTTGACGACCAAGCCCCAGGGCTCGCTTGCACTGGGTAGCGCGAGAACCGTTGCGCGGAGATATTCGAGATACAGATCATCACCTGCCAGCGAGCCGCAGAAGATGACCGACCCCGCTATCCCTTCATCCTTGACCATTTGCTCCAGCGCCCCAGCGAGCGGGCCAGCGCCGACAAAGACAAGCTCGCAGTCCAACGACTGTCGGGCGGCGACAAAAGCGCTCACAAGCGCGAAGAGGTTCTTCTCTTCGGACAATCGCCCGACATAGAGGATCCGGGGCCGTTCATTCTGCGCCTGGGCCAATCGTCGCCTGTCAGGAATGGCAGCAGCATCATAGCCTTTGGGCAGATACGCCGCCTGACAGCGATAGAATATGCTCTTGCGGTCCATGCCGTGAAAAAGAAGATATTCTCTTGCTCGCTCGCCATAGCAGAAACTGGCGGGCACCATTTTGAAAAAGATGTATTTGGCGATATATCGCGTAAATCTTTGGGGGTTATCGTACAGCGTTGAATCGCAGAATACCGCGCGATCTTTACCCCGCATCCAGAGAATAATTGCCTGGGCCCAATATTCAATCTTGTCATATCCTGCCAGAATGACGAGATCGGCATCTGATTTCCAGCAACGCAGCGCGCAGGATGTAATCCGGCTTAGTAACGGAATTTGATCATAAGATGATTTGAACAGCAATTCATATGGATATTGATGCACCGACAGGTCGACCGATGACAGGGAGACACGGTTGGAATCCGTCTCTGCAATCTGGTACACCATCAGGGATATATTTTGTTCGGCTGCAATAAATGCGGCCTCGGACAGCACTGCGCCCTTATATTTCGACCAAAGAATATTGTGCCAAATTTCCAGCGATTTCAACGGTCGCGCTGATTGACTGACATTCACCACAGCATCTCGTTGACCCCCCGGACGATGCATTTTATCAGTCGCTTTGCGCGGAGCGCAAGGAATAAGCTCGTTGCCAATCATCTGGCACGACCCGCTTCGTCTCTGCCATTCTTGGGCGTTACCACCAGGTGGACGGCCTCGCCGTAAATCCTGCGCGTTCCTCGATCGCCAGGCACGCGTTGAGCACGCCCTGCTCGTCGAGTGCCTTGCCGATGATCTGCAACCCCAGCGGCAGTCCGGCCTTGTCGAGCCCGCCCGGCACGCTCATCGCAGGCAGGCCCGCGAGCGACGAAGGCACCGTGAAGACGTCGTTCAGGTACATGGCGATCGGATCGGCCGATTTCTCGCCCAGCGCGAATGCCGCACTCGGCGCGGTCGGCGTCAACAGCACGTCGCACTGCTCGAACGCGCGATCGAAATCGCGGGCGATCAAGGTGCGGACCTTTGACGCCTGGGTGAAATAGGCATCGTAAAAGCCGGCGGACAGGACATAGGTGCCGATCATGATGCGGCGCTTCACTTCGTTGCCAAAGCCCGCTGCGCGCGTTGCTGCATACATGTCCTGCAGGTTCGCGCCATCGGGCAGATCGCGCAGGCCGAAGCGTACGCCATCATAGCGGGCGAGGTTGGACGATGCTTCGGCAGGCGCGATGATGTAATAGGCC
>JBBQHG010000029.1:0-18372 GCA_038323755.1 Sphingomonadales bacterium | reverse complement strand
CGCGTCAAGGGCGGCGGCGTACTGCCGCAGGACGAGGAAGCGACGTGTGAATCTGGTGTGCTCGAACAATCGAACGTCAATCTGACGCAGGCGCTGGTCGACATGATCGAGAACCAGCGCAGCTACGAAGTGCAGGCCAATTTGATCAAATCGGCCAAGGAACTCGATGAAAGCAGCGCATCCTTGATGCGCCTGCCGGCTTAAGGGGAATAGGTTATGGGCAGCGCAGCAATGCATATCGCGCGGACCGGGCTTGATGCCCAGGACATGCGCATGCGGGTCATCTCGAACAACTTGGCCAACGTCAACACCACCGGGTACAAGCGCGACCGCGCGGCGTTCGAGACATTGGCGTACCAGACGGTGACCGCCGCTGGCGCGCCGAGCACGTCGGAAACCAAATATGCCACCGGGCTAAACCTGGGCACAGGTGTGCGCATCCAAGGTACCGCGCGAATCGACACGCAGGGCTCGCTCGCGACGACGGGCAATTCGCTCGATCTGGCGCTTGATGGCGATGGTTATTTCCAGGTCACGCTGCCGGGCGGCGGCCTTGGCTATACCCGCGCGGGCAATTTCTCACGATCGGCGCAAGGCTTGCTGGTGACAGCGGAGGGGTACACGGTCCAGCCCGGCATCACGGTTCCCGAGGGCACGACCTCGATCTCGGTTGGCACCGACGGCACCGTGTCGGCAACGCTTGCCGGCCAGACCGAGCCGAGCCAGGTGGGGCAGATCCAGATTGCGAGCTTTCCCAACACCGCTGGGCTGCAAGCCGCCGGCGACAATTATCTGACCGAGACTGCCGCCAGCGGTGCTGCCAATCTTGGGACAGCCGGGCAGGATGGTCGCGGCAATATCCGCCAGGGCATGCTCGAGGGGTCAAACGTCAACGTGGTCGAAGAACTGGTTAACATGATCGAAACCCAGCGCGCCTACGAAGTGAATTCCAAGATGATCACCGCCACCGACGAGATGCTGAAATATGTCAACCAGAACATCTGATCACGCATCGACCGGGACGCTCGCCTGCGCGCTAGGCGCGGGTGCGCTGGTGCTGTTGGCGTGCACCCCACAGCCGGCCGCCGCCAAGTTGTTTGGCAAAAAACAGCCAAGGACCGATTTTTCAGTCACGATGCCGCCACCGCCGCCGCCGCCGCCGCCTGCCGATGGATCGATCTACAAGGCGTCGACCGGCTATGCACCATTGTACGAAGGCTGGCGCGCGCGCCGCGTGGGCGATCCGCTGACCATTGTGCTCGTCGAGCGCACGTTGGCGACCAAATCGGCGAGCTCGAAGCTCGACAGCAAGGGCAATGTCGGGATCAATCCGCCCGCCGTCGGCCCGCTGTCCTTCGTGCCACCCAATGCGCTGCAGCTCGACAGCTCGCGCGGCTTCAACGGTACCGGCTCGACCGACCAGTCCAATTCACTGTCAGGCGAAGTCAGCGTGACGGTGTCTGAGGTGTTCCCCAACGGCACGATGATGGTCCAGGGCGGCAAGCGCGTGACGCTCAACCGAGGCGATGAATATGTCCAGATCAAGGGTATCGTTCGCTGGGCTGATGTCGATGCCGACAACCGAGTGATGAGCACTCGCGTGGCTGATGCGCAAATTGCCTATACCGGCAAGGGCGACGTTGCCCGCGCCAGCCGCCAGGGCTGGTTCGGCCGCTTCTTCTCCGTCGTCAGCCCGTTCTAACAGGAATTTTTGATGATCCGTTTCCTCCTCGGACTTGTGATGGCGATGCTGGTATCAACACCGGCGATGGCCGAGCGCGACAAGGATCTGGGCGCCTTCCAGGGCATCCGGACCAACCAGCTGACGGGTTATGGCATCGTTGTCGGGCTGCCTGGCACCGGGGACGACAATCTGGAATATACGGTGCAATCGCTGAAGAGCGTCGCGTCGCGCTTTGGCCTGCAACTGCCGGCCAACGTCAACCCCGGGCTGAAGAATTCGGCCGCTGTGCTGATCACTGCTGAACTGCCCGCTTTTGCAAAGCCCGGCCAGCGCATCGACATCACCGTCGCCGCACTGGGCAAGGCCAAGAGCTTGCGCGGGGGCAGCCTGATCCTGACGCCGCTGATCGGTGCCGACGGCCAGGTTTATGCAATGGCACAGGGCAATCTGGCGGTCGGCGGCCTGGGTGCCGAAGGAGCCGATGGCTCGAAGATCGTCGTCAACGTGCCCTCGACCGGTCGCATCCCTGAGGGCGCAACGGTGGAACGCGCGGTCGATACCGGTTTCGCGAGTTCGCCGCTGCTGACCTTCAACCTCTCGCGCGCCGATTTCACGACCGCGCAGAGCATTGCCGCTGCCATCAACGCGCGGCTCGGGCCCGGTCGCGCCAACGCGATCGACGGCGTCTCGATCGCAATCAGCGCGCCCGAAGGCGCCGATTCGCGCGCGACGCTGATGAGCCAGATCGAAAACCTGACCGTCACAGCGGCCGAGCCCGCGGCCAAGGTGATCGTCAACGCGCGCACCGGCACTGTCGTGATCAATTCCGCTGTGCGTGTCAGCGCGGCTGCAGTGACCCAAGGGAAGCTGACCGTGCGTGTCGATGAGTCACAGCGCGTCGTGCAGCCCGCACCCTTCAGCAAGGGTGAGACCGCCGTTGAGCAAAAGAGCGGTGTTGGCGTTGCTGAAGAGGTAAAGCCCATCTTCCTGCTCGATCCCGGCCCCAAACTGGCCGACGTTGTCAAGGCGATGAACGCCATTGGCGCCTCGCCGGCCGATCTGGTCGCGATCCTGGAAGCGCTCAAGGAAGCCGGGGCGCTCAAGGCGGACCTGATCATCCTATGAGTGATATCGGCTCCCTGCCCGCCCTGCCGTCGGTCGGCATCGATGCGCCTAACGTCTCGACTGATACGAGCCGGCTGGCGTCGCGCGCCAATCTGGAAAAGGCAGGCAAGCAGTTCGAAGCGGTGTTCACGCAGATGATGCTGAAATCGATGCGCGCGCCGCACTTGGCCGAGGATTTGTTCGGCAGCAAGGCGCAGGACACGTTTCGAGACATGCAGGACCAGAAGCTGTCGGAGACGATGGCGACGGCAAAGCCGCTCGGCATCGGCAAGGCGATGGTCGATTTCCTCGCCAAGAGTCAGGCAGCCCTTCAGGCGGACGCAGCATCGACTTCCACTGAGGCACCGCAATGAGCGACCTGCTTTCGATTGGTGCGAGCGGCGTTCGCGCGTATCAAACCGCGCTGTCGACCACGTCAGACAATATCGCCAATGCCGGCAGCGCGGGATATACCCGGCGCACGACGACGCTGAATGAAGTTTCGGCCGCAAGCGGTCGTGTCTCGCAGGGCGGCAATGGCAACGGCGTATTCGTCGCCGGCATCGGCCGCGTCGCCGATGCGCAGCGGGCGGCAGCCGTTCGGTCATCGAGCGCTGATCTGGCGCGAACCGAAACCAGCATCACGTGGCTCACCGGCATCGAAAGCGCCTTGGCCGGCAATCAGCTGGTTGACCGGCTGACCAGCTTTTTCAGCGCAGCCAAATCCGTCGCCGCAGATCCCTCTGCCAGCACCCCGCGGGCAGCGCTGCTCGAATCGAGCAGCACAGTGGCCAGCGCCTTTGCAGCAACCGCGCGATCGCTCGACCAGATTTCAGCCGATCTCGATAGCACCGGCGAAAGTGCCGCGACTTCGCTTGAGTCACTCGGCGCATCGCTTGCCAAGGTCAACAAGGGGCTTGGCGGCGCCCAGCCCAATTCGACCGCGCAGGCACAATTGCTGGACCAGCGCGATTCGATTCTGGATCAGATCAGCGCGCTCAGCGACATCAACGTTGCAACCGACGCATCGGGTCGCGCAACCGTCACACTCGGCGGGGCGACAGGGCCTACGCTCGTATCGGGTGGTGATTCGGGCTATATCACCTATGTCCGTGCGCCATCCGGCGGCGTTTCGTTTGCGGTACATTTCGGCGGGTCCACAGCCAGTCTCAACCCCAATGGCGGCGCACTTGCAGGCATTATCGAGGGCGGTCAGCGGATCGGCAGCGCACGCACCGACCTGAACCAGATTGCGACGGACTTTGTCGACGGCGTCAATACGGTTCAGTCACAAGGGCGGGATCTTGACGGCAACCCCGGCGCCCAGCTGTTCACGGTCGGCGCATCGCCCACCGACATCAGCGTGGCGCTGACAAGCACGCGCGGCATCGCCGCAGCTGGCGTAGGCGGTGGCCCTCGCGACAACAGTAATTTGGCAGCGCTTGAGGCATTGCGGTCGAGCGGTGGCTTCGAATCAAACGTCGCCGGGCTCGTCGCCAGCAATGCAACCGCGCTCAACCAGCGCAACACCGTTTCAGCCGCGCAAAGCGCGATCCGTGACGGCGCCGTTACTGCTCGTGACCAACTGATCGGGGTCAATCTCGACAGCGAGGCGGTCGATCTGCTGCGCTTCCAGCAAGCCTATCAGGCATCCAGTCGCGTCATTCAGGTCGCACGTGAAACGTTCCAGTCAATCCTCGATATTCGCTAAGGGCCCGCCATGACGATTATCGGTACCAACCTGTTCTTCGATCGATCGGCCAGCCAGCTGACCGCGCTCGGCAACCGCACGCAGACGCTGCAGACCCAGATTTCCACCGGCAAGAAGCTTGCGGCGCCGTCCGACGATGCTGTGGCCTATCGCCGGCTGCAATCAATCGCGCTTGCCGGTGCGGATGACGCCGCGTGGACCAAGAATATCGATCTGGCAAAAACCGTCCTCAATCAGGCAGACACCACATTGGATTCGATCACCAACCAGTTGCAAAAGGCGCAAGAGCTGGCCGTCCAGGCGAGCAGCGACACGCTGTCTGCAGATAATCGGAAGGTGATTGCCGGGCAGCTGCGCAGCGTCATCGACGATCTGGTCTCGCTCGCCAATACGCGCGATGCGCGCGGCGGGCCGCTGTTCGGAGCCGCATCGGGCACCACCGGCGTTACCCGTGATGCGGCTGGCGTCGTCAGCTTTGATGGCGCGGGCGAACCTGCAAGTATTCCGGTTGGTACCGATACCAACATCCAGCCGAGCGATTCGGCGGCGAAGATCTTCGGGGGGCTGCCCGATGGCGGCGGCGGGACAACCGATGCCTTCGCGCTGCTTGCCAGCCTGGCTACCGCGCTTGAAGCCGGAGGCAGCCCCAGCGCAGCCGCCGGACCAGCACTTGATGGGCTCAAGTCAGCGCTCGATCAGGTGAGCAATGTACGCGGATCGGTCGGTGCGCGCGGCGCGCGGCTGGACCTTGAATCGGCGCGGCTTGAAACGACCGCCGCCAATCGCGAAGCAGAACGGTCAGGCCTGGAAGATACCGATCTGACGACGGCGATCACCGATCTGCAGAAAACCACGACCATCCTGCAGGCAACTCAGGCGAGCCTCGCGAAGCTCAGCTCGCTGTCACTTTTCGATTATCTGCGCTGAATAATCCTCGAAATTCGGGGTTTGGTTAACGGATTGGCTACGAAGTTGGGTGAATAAGGGGTTGATCGGCCGTGTACCCATCCGGGGTCCGGCCAAGCGCACGGGAGGCGGGTCAATCCATGTTTCCGATTATCGGCTTCGTCATCCTGATGGTCATGGTGTTCGGCGGCTTCGCGATCACCGGCGGTGCGCTTGGACCGGTCATGGAAGCCATTCCGCACGAAATGCTGATCATTGGCGGCGCCGCCGTCGGCGCGCTCGTCATCGGTAACTCGATGAAGGAGCTGAAGGCCGTGGGCGGCGGCTTGATGAAGGTTTTCAAAGGCCCGAAATACAAGAAGCAGGATTATCTCGACACGATATTCCTGGTGTCGAAGCTGATGAAAATGCTGCGCACCGAGGGACCTATCGCGCTCGAGCCGCATGTCGAAGACCCCTCGTCCAGCGCCATCTTCAGCGAATATCCCCGGCTGCTCGCCGATCATACACTGATCGCGCTGATCGCCGATACGCTTCGGCTCGTCGTCGTCTCATCGGGAACGCTTGACGTGCACGCGGTCGAGGATGTGATGGATAACACGATCAAGACCCATCATCACGAAGTGCAGGGCCCACAGACCACGTTGCAAAATCTGGCCGATGCGCTGCCGGCGCTGGGTATCGTCGCCGCCGTGCTCGGCGTGGTGAAGACAATGGGGGCCATCGACAAGCCGCCGGCGATTCTGGGCGCAATGATCGGGTCGGCGCTGGTCGGCACCTTCATGGGCGTGTTGCTGGCCTATGGCATTGTTGCGCCGCTTGCCGGCCGCCTGCAGCAGGTGATCGATGCCGACGCCGCAATCTATCACACGGTGAAGCAGATCATCATCGCCTCGCTCCACGGCCATCCTCAGCCGCTCGTGATCGAGGCAGCGCGTTCGGGCATCGCCCATAGCAATCAACCCGGATTTGCCGAGGTGTTCGACGGACTGAGGGGCCGCTGATGTTTGATCGGCTCACGCCGATGAGCGGCACCGGCCCGCTCCCCTACCCGACCGCCCAAGACTGTACCCTGAATGGGTGGTCGCATGGGGGAGCGGGCCGGTGCCGTTGCGCCCGAGGCGCCAGATAATGGCTGCGCGCGCACCCCACGGAATCAAACAACCCCCCAAGATCAACGTCAAGAAGATATATATCGAGGGGCATGGCGGCCATCACGGCGGCGCGTGGAAAGTCGCCTATGCCGATTTCGTGACCGCGATGATGGCTTTTTTCCTGCTCATGTGGCTGCTTGGCGCGACCAGCGAGCGTCAGCGCAAGGCGCTCGCCGACTATTTCGCGCCGACGCTGATCGAACTCAAGCAGAATAGCGCGGGTTCCAACGGCTTCTTCGGTGGCGCATCCATCAACGATCTGGACAATTATCCGCATAAGGCGGCGCAAACCGGGTCCAAGTCACTTTCCGTTCCCGCCGATGTGACTGGCGGCACCCGTGTCGGCACGGGGGAAAAGGGCACGCTCAAGGAGAAATCCGTGGCAGCAGCCGACCAGAAGAATTTCGAACGGATCAAGCGGCAAGTGACGGCGCAGATGGCTAGCAATATCAAGCTGCAGAAGATCGCCTCGCACGTGCGCTTCGTGCCGACACGTGAGGGACTACGCATCGATCTGGTCGACAATGCCGATTATTCGATGTTCGCGCTGGGCACGACCGTGCTGGAACCAGAAGCCGATAAGCTGATCGGCCTGATCGCCGAATCGCTAAAGGGCATGGACAATACGATCATGATCCGCGGGCATACCGACAGTCTTGCCTTCAAGAATGCCGCCGGCATCAACAACTGGCTATTATCAAGCAGCCGGGCGGAGGCAACACGCCGCCGGCTCGAGCAAGGCGGACTGACAGACGAGCGCTTCGATAGAATCGAAGGGGTCGCCGACCGCGAGCCGATGATCACCGAAAACCCCGCCGACCCACGCAATCGCCGCGTGTCGATCACGATGCTTTACCGAAAGGGCGCGTTCAACCGTGAAGAGAGCCCGCGCGGGTTCAGCCGCGGCGATGAGCAGGGCGCACTTGGTCGCTCCTCACCACGCGATGGTTTTGGAAGACAGTCGACCAATAGCCGGCAAAGTCGCTAAGCCGCTGGCGGTGCGCTGCGGGAGTTGATAGCCACAGCGCGCCACCGCTGGAGAATCCGCCGATGAACGCCCGCATGATGCGCCAGTTGCGCCAGATTCACCTTTGGCTGGGGATGTTTTTCGCGCCCGCCATTCTCTTTTTCGCATTCAGCGGCATGCTTCAGACCTTCGATTTTCACGAGCCCGAAGGCGGTGTCGCGCCGCCCAAATGGATTGCGGTGATTGCAGCAATCCATAAAAAGCAGGATCTGCCCAAGCCGCGCAAAGCCAAGCCACAGGCCAGCGCGACCGCGTCCACGGCAGCGAAGCCCGGAACATCCGGGCGAGCGCAGACGCATTCCCCGTGGCCGCTCAAAGTGTTCGTAGGCTTCATGTCGATCGGGCTGATGCTGTCGACGCTGCTGGGCATCACCATTGCCGTGACCAACCGGACGAGTTCGCGCAGGTCATTGGCGCTATTGGCAGCCGGCACGGTGGTGCCGGTCCTGATGCTGATTTTGTAAGGAAGCGGCTCGGCTCGACACCCTGTGACCGGATATTTCGACAGCCCCTGGCCAGGCGAGGACGGTACGCCTGACCGCCTTCAGACGCCGCGCACAACCGGCGCGAGCCTGGCGCTGCCGCTCCGCAGCACGACCCGCTCCACGCTGATGTCGACGATGACGGTGCTCGGCAGGCCCGGCGACGTCTATCTGCTGACCCACGATGTGCTGCGCGCCAATTTCGGCTTGCCGACCGCGGCCCGGGTCGAGCGGATCGATCCGGTCACGCTGGCGACGCTTGGCAGCTCGCCGCGTTTGCCCGGTGGGCCGATGTGGCCGGGCGGGATGGCTGTCCATGCCAATGGCGACCTTTATGTCGTCTATGGCCGCTGGGCGCATAGGCTCGACCGGCATTGTCGGATCAAGGCGGCGCTGCAACTGCCGATCGTTCAGCCCTATAACTCTTTCGTGATCCTCGACGATGGCCTGATCATCACCAAGAACCTGTCGGACAGGACGCCGGCGCAGCTGACAGTGATTGATCCGGAGACCATGCACATCGTTGCGACGCTCGATTGCCCAGAGCCGTCGATTGCTCGGCTCAGTGCCGTCGGCAACACGGTCTATGTTGTCGGGGTGCGGTCAATCTTTCGCTATCACTGGAGAGCAGGGACGCTGATCCGCGATGCCGATTGGCAGCATGATTATGTCGGGGAGACGCAGCAAAGTTATGGCTGGGACGTCGTTCTCGCGCTGGGCCAGGCATGGTTTATGGACAATGGCCGCCACCGCTACCGCACCAGCATGATCGGGCGCGGGGTGTGCCCTACGCCCAATCGCCTGGTCCGCGTTTCGCTCGACGATACACGCGACCATGCCGCCATCGAGATTAGCGGGCTGACCGCGGGCAGCATCACCAACCCGCCGCTGGTCGATACTGCGCGCGGCATCGTCATCGGCTTCGATTCGGCCAATCGCTTCTTGCGCGCCTGGCGGTTCGTTGCCGAGACCCGAGCGCTTATGCCCTTGTGGGAACGGGCCGACTTTGGGTGCGCCAGCCATATGGTCCTGCTGCCCGGCAGCGGGCAGATCGTCACCAATGACTATCGCAACCGCGGCGAAGAGGTAGTGCTGCTCGATATCGAGACTGGTGCCGAACAGGGGCGCACGCGGATCGGTGGGATCACCCAAGGCGTCGTATTTCCCAGCATCGGCTGGTCGAACGACGTCTATTGGTGCTCGATGCGCCGGGTCGCCCGGATATTTAGTTAGACCGGGTTGCTCGCAAGCACGGCCTCAAGCAGCCGATGGATGACAGCACGCGCATCCTCAATTGCCAGCCCTTGATCATGCCGAAGCCGCCGCCAGCATTGAAAGCTGATCGTTACCTCGATCGCACTGGCAAAAGCCTGATCAGCAATCACCGCAGGTGGCAGGATGGCATGCAGCGATGTGCGCTCGAGCTGCAATTGCTTGTGATAGCCCTGCATCAGGAACTCGGACTGGAAGCGCTTGACGCTTGACGAGATTCGGTAGGGCATGATCGTTTCGTAAATGCCGATCCGGCGGTCCGCCATTTCGCGCACCCGGTCCTGCCAGCCATTTGCCTCGAACGGCTTGAGCATGATCGGCATCACCTGCGCCTCGATCACCTCGGCCATTTCACGGTACAGCGATTCCATCTCGTCGAAATGCCGGAACACGGTGCGCAGGCCAACGCCCGCTGTCTCCGCTACCCGAGCGGCACTCGGCGCAACATCGCCATCGCGCACCAGTGCCAACAAGGCGGCAACGATTTTTGCGCGGGTTGCGCGGCTTCGCTGATGCCGGCCATCGAGTTGCTGGTCCATCTTCAAGGAACCACGTTGGCGGTTGGCGGGAGGAGATTGCATTCTCATGACAGGTCTATTGTTGGCATAGGCAATCTTCCCGCCACCGTCCAGCACGGGTGGACCTGAATGAATTGGCATATATAATGCCGAATCTTTGCCGGCGAATGGATTGAATATGTCGCAAGGTTTTGCAACGGCTAAACAGCTTTTGTCCCTTCCAATGCTAAAATATGGTCACCCCTGATGAGCGTCTTACGTCGCCTTGTAACAACAACGCTGACAAGCGATGCGCTTCGTAACGCGCGGCGCGCGCGCCACGGCATTTTCCGGCACGCAAAGGGGGCGCAAATGGCCGTCGACTTCTTCTTCCAGGTCGACGATCCCTATGGTCCGCTGGCCTTGCCGTTTCTGGCAGCGCTCGCCGAACGCCACGGCTTGGCGCTGCGCTTTCACCTCGTGCCGCCGCCCGATGCAGCAGCCGCGCCAGAGGCCGATCGGCTGAAAATTTACGGGCGCGCCGATGCGCGTCGGCTCGCCCAGGCGCTGGGGTTGGAGCCGGTGAGCGATACCGCGCCTCCCGCAGATCGCATCGCCCATGCTCAAGCCATCGCGAGCTCTGCGCTCGGAAAAGGGGCCGATGTGGCGACTTTCATCGCGCTCGCTCGCGCCTGTCAGGCGGCAGACAATACCGCGCTGGACCAACTCGCGACGCAGATCGGCACGTCGACGCAGCAAGCAACCGAACTGGCCCTTGCCGCCGGAGCGACAGCGCGGGACCGGCTTGGTCATTATCTGGGATCGACCACCCATTTCGAAGGCGAATTCTACTGGGGTGTCGACCGTCTACATTATCTGGAGGCGCGATTGAGGGCTGAGGATGAGGCCAATGCCGCACCGATCTGCCCCATCCTCGATCTCGGGCAATTGCCACCAGCCACAATCCCCGAGGTACGACCACGCCTGGATTTCTATTTGTCCTTCCGCTCGCCTTATACGCTGATCGCAACCGAACGGGTCGGCGCGCTAGCCGCGGCTTATGGCGCCGATCTGCGGCTGAAGTTCGTGCTGCCGATGGTGATGCGGGGCCTGCCTGTCCCGCGCGCCAAGCGGATGTATATCACGCTCGACACGAAACGAGAGGCGGCGCGCCACGGCATTCCCTTCGGCACGATCGTCGATCCGGTTGGGCCGGGCGTCGAACGAGGGCTGGCGGTGCTGCACCATGCAATACCGCTTGGGCAGGGACTGGACTTCGCGCGTTCTTTCCTGCGCGGTGCCTTTGCCGATGGGATCGACATGACCGGCGATGCAGGGCTGATGAAGGTCGCCGCACGCGCTGGCGTAAGCGTCGAGACAGTGCAGGCCGGGCTTGCTGATCCTTCGTGGCAGGCGGTCGCAGAGGCCAATCGCACCGATCTGTTCTCGCTAGGACTCTGGGGCGTGCCATCCTTCCAGGTAAATGATCGCCCCGGCTGGTGGGGGCAGGACCGGCTATGGGGCGTCGAAGATGACCTGCGCGAGGCGCTCAGCCTCCCGCCAATCGATCGGACAATGGCATGAAGCGGATTATCGGGATCGCGGCGCTGCTGCTTGGACTCATCGCAGGTGGCGCCTGGCTTGCCCGCGACCGGATTGCGATGGCGCTTTTCGAACGCGGCATGGATGAGGCCGTGGGCGGCGATCCCTTCGCCGGGCGCCCCGATGCGCTAGGCGTCGCATTGTGCGGCGCTGGATCGCCGATGCCCTCGCCCGATCGGGCCGGGCCCTGCACGCTGATTTCGGCTGGTCGCCACGTCTATCTGGTGGATGTCGGCGAAGGCGCGGTCCGCAATCTGGGCCGGATGGGCTATGGCGCCGGGCGGGTGGAGGCGGTGTTTCTCACCCATTTCCATTCCGACCATATCGATTCGCTCGGCGCGCTGATGCTGCAGCATTGGGGCACGAGCGGGTCGCCGGTGCCGCTCCCCGTCTATGGCCCGCCGGGGGTGGAAACGGTCACCGCCGGGTTCAACCAGGCCTATAGCCTCGATCGCGGTTACCGGATCGCGCATCATGGCCCCAAGATCATGCAGCCCGACGCCTTTGGCCTCGCCGCGCTGCCGCAAGCGGTGCCGGCCAATGGCGATCCGCAGAAGATTTTCACCAAGGACGGGCTGGAGGTGTTCGCCTTCCGCGTCGACCATCACCCGGTGGATCCAGCTTATGGCTATCTCTTCACCTATAAGGGTCGGCGGGTCGTGGTGAGCGGCGACACCCGGCCGACTGGTTCGGTCGAGCGCGCTGCCAGCAAGGCAGATGTGTTGGTGCATGAGGCGCTCGCGCCCAACATGGTCGCGGTGCAGCAGGCAGCGGCGAAGAAGGCAGGGCGCGCGAACCTCGCCCAGATTTTCCACGACATTCCCGACTATCACACCACGCCGCAACAGGCCGCTGACCTGGCCGAAAAGGCGGGCGCGCGCATGCTGCTGCTCACGCATATCGTGCCGCCCTTGCCCTATTCGATCCTCGAGGGGCCGTTTCTGGGTGATGCCCGCCTGCGCTTTCATGGGCGATTAGAAATCGGGCATGACGGGGAAGAGGTGATCCTGCCCGTCGGCAGCGATGCAATCGAGCTGAAGCGACGCTTCTGAGGTGCGCTGGTTGGCTGCCCTGCTCTTCCTGTCTGCGCTGGGCGGGTGCGGGCCGACCCGATTGCCGCAAGCCGCATGCCTGTCCCCAGCCGTACTTGCCGCCCAGCCCGGTGTTCGCGATGGCATGAGCTGGGTACCGGGTGGGGCCTACACGATTGGCGCGCGGGCGCAGCGGCCCGAGGAAGGCCCGGCGCATCCGGTTACCCTTAAGGGGTTCTGGATCGACCAGACCGAGGTGACCAATGCCGAGTTCGCGGCCTTCGTCGCGGTGACGGGGTACAAGACGCTCGCCGAGACACCACCCGACCCGAAACTCTACCCCGGCGTGCCCAAAGCTGCGCTGGTGCCCTCATCGCTGGTTTTCGCCGGTCTGACCCCGGGCGAGCGCCCTGCCGGACCTGGCAGCTGGTGGAAGGTGATCCCCGGTGCCGACTGGCGTCACCCCAAGGGGCCCGGCAGTACCATCACGGGCCACGAGCAGGATCCCGTCGTACATATCGGCTATGCCGATGCGCTGGCCTATGCGCATTGGCGCGGGCGCGACCTGCCGAGCGAAGCTGAATGGGAGGCAGCAGCCCAAGGCGGGCTTACCGACAAGCTCTATAGCTGGGGTGATGCGCCGCCAGGGGGCGATGGCAAGGCGAGCCCGCGCGCCAATATCTGGCAGGGCCCGTTCCCTGTCGTTGATCAGGGCGGTGATGGCTACAAGGCAAAGGTCGCACCCGTCGCCTGTTTTCCGGCCAATGGCTTCGGGCTCTACGACATGGCCGGCAATGTCTGGGAATGGACGACATCGACGATGAAGGGGGACGCAATCGAGGCGAGTAGCGACACGCGTCACGTCATCAAGGGCGGCTCGTTCCTGTGCGCCGACAATTACTGCTACCGCTACCGCCCGGCCGCGCGCGAGGAAGGCCCGCCCGATACCGGCGCCTCGCATATCGGCTTTCGGACGGTGCTCAGACCTTGATCTGCATCGCCTGGATGAAGCGGCGGATTTCCTGCAGTGTCGGCGCGCGGCTATCGACCTTGATTGTTACCCGCTCGATCGTGCCGCCAAAGGGGTTTTGCCCTTCATAGGCCGAGGAGACCGGCGCGCCGAAATCGCGGCCAATCGACATCCCGTCATAGCTCGGTGAGGCGATGATCTTGTCAAACACATGGGTCGCGCGCTGCTGGCCGTTGACGAACAGCGTGCCGCCGCCTTCAAATGGCCGGACCGTCATCTTCTGGACATAGCGGATCACCGATTTGCCCGCCGGCACCGGCCCGCCCGCAATCCGTTCGGTCCAGGGAATGAGGCTTGAATCGTAGAAGAGCTGGCCGCCCTTCAGATAGATGACATAGCCAGCGGGTGCCGATCCATGCGCCACCAGCACGCCGTCCATCACATCAGCGGGCCGGTCGATCGCGATCTCGATGCTGTGATCGAGCCCGCAGACCAACGGCGACGCATCGACCGGCAGATACGGCACTGGCGGTCGGAATTCCCAGAGCGGCCTGATTTCGGCGGTGCGCTGCTGGCTCATCTTGACGATCAGGTTGCGATCATCGAGCGGATAGACATTGTTGGCACGCGCCGCCTTGTCCCATTTGGCCTTGAGCGAGGCAGCAATCTCGGGGTGGCGCGCGGCGACATCGGTCAGCTCGGTCGGGTCGGTCGTGAGGTCATAAAGCGCCCAGGCATCGGCATCAAAGCTCTTGCCGCGCTCGTGGAGCGTCACCAGCCGCCATTTGCCTTCTTCATAGGCGCGGTAGCCGCCCAGCTCATAATATTGCTCGCGCCGTGTCGCCGCGGCGGGCGAAGCGAAGGTCGCGGCAAAGCTCGCCCCGTCGACGGGCTTCTGGCGCCGACCTTGATACAGCTCGGGCCGCTTGATCTTGGCCGCTTCGAGCAGGGTCGGGAACAGATCGATGACATGGACAAATTGCTTGCGGATCTCTCCTTTGGCGGCGATCCCCTTTGGCCAGCTGACGATCAGGGGATCGGCAACGCCGCCCAAATTGGTGAACTGCTTGTAGAGCCGGAACGGGGTGTTCGAGGCATTGGCCCAGCCCATCGGATAATGCGGGAAGGTGGTCTTTTCGCCCATTTCGGGCATCAGCTTTTCGGCATCGTCGAGCGGGATCGAACGGCCGAGCGCCGAGGCAAAGATATTGGGCGTCCCCGTTGGCGTCCCCTCAGGCGAGCCGCCATTGTCGGAGAAGATAACGATCAGCGTATCGTCACGCACGCCGAGCGCATCGAGCTCCGCCGTCAGCCGACCGATATTCTCGTCGAGCGACGCGATGACGCCGGCATAGACCTCCATATAGCGCGCATAGATTTTGCGCTGCTGGACGGTGAGACTATCCCAGGGATCGGCCCCCTTGGAGAGCGGCGGGAGCTGCGTCGTTGCATCGACGATGCCGAGTTTGCGCTGGCGCTCGAGCCGCTCGCGGCGGACCGCGTCCCAGCCCTTGTCATAGCGCCCTTTGAAGCGATCGCGCATTTCGGGCTTGGCGTGGAGCGGGGAGTGGGCGCCCGAATAAGCGAGCTGGAGGAAGAAGGGCCGATCGGGCGTGATCGCCCGGTGGGTACGCAGATAGCCGATCGCCTGATCGGTGAGGTCGTCAGTGGCGTAATAGCTGGCGGCATCGGGCCGGGCGGCGATATCGACCAGCGTCGTGCCATCGAAGATGGCGCCGGGGCGGAAATAATCGGTCGAATGGCCCTGGAACCAATAGGCGTGGTCGAAGCCGCGATTGGTCGGCCAGTTGTGGAATGGGCCGGCCGGGCCGTTGCTCGCCGACAGGTTCACATGCCATTTGCCGCACAGATAGGTGCCGTAGCCGACATCCTTCAAAACCTCGGGCAGGGTCGCTGCATCGCGGGTCAGATCACCGCGATAGCCGGGATAGCCGCTGTCGATATCGGCGAGCCAGCCCATGCCGGCATTATGGTGGTTGAGGCCAGTGAGGAAGCTCGCGCGGGTCGGCGAGCACATCGCGGTGGTGCGGAAATTGGCGTAGCGCAGGCCCTTCGCGGCGAGCGCGTCGATCGCGGCGGTTTCGATGTCACTGCCGTAGCAGCCGAGATCAGCGAAGCCGACATCGTCGAGGATGATGACGACGATGTTGGGCGCGCCTTCGGGCGGCCTGGGCTTTTCACCACGCTGGGGGTGGGAATCGGCATAGGATTGCGCGATCTGCGGCGGGGCGCCGTCGGCGACCGCAGTTGGCGCGATATAGGGGGTGAGCTGGCCCTTCACATAGGCACCGCCCGCCGCGATGGCCGCAGCTCCCCCTGCCCCCACCGCGCCGCCGATCAGCAGCGAGCGGCGGTCGATGCCCTTGCGATCACCGCCCGATTGACCATCCCCCGCCATCCTGAATTCCCCTGCTAAAGATCGAGCTTGGAGGTGACCGACTGCAGCTGCATGGCGAGCCCCATATCGCCTTCGATTTTGATCTTGCCGGTCATGAAGGCCATCGTTGGGTTGAGCTGGCCCTGGGACAGCTTCTTGAAATTATCGAGGCTCATGCGGATTGTGGTTTCGGCCGCACCGTCACTTTGGTTGACGGTCTGGTTTACACCATCGAGCATGATGATGCCGTCATCGCCGAAATCGAACTTGATGGTGCGGCCAGGCACGAAAGCCTTGTTTGCCGCCATGATCGCGGTGATATCCTGGGGCGAGGTCATTTTGACCCTTTCATCTATCGGCACTAATAGTGTCACTACCATCGGCACGGCGACCGAAGCAAGCTGCTCTGGGGGAGCGCAGACCATGACGGACCCGATCCTGATCGCCGGCTCACCGGGATCGCCCTATACCCGCAAGATGCTGGCAGTGCTGCGTTATCGGCGGCTGCCCTATCGCTTTGTCCAGGCGAACGCGGTGCGCGACACCCTGCCTGCACCGCGCGTGCCGCTGCTGCCGACCTTCTATTTCCCCGATGACGACACCGGCGCGCTGGTGCCTGTGACCGATTCGTCGCCGATCATCCGGCGGCTCGAGCGCGCGCATGCCGGGCGGCAGGTGATCCCCGCGCACCCCGCACTCGCGCTGATCGATGCCCTGATCGAGGATTATGGCGACGAATGGCTGACCAAGGCGATGTTCCATTATCGCTGGTCGTTCGAGGCCGACATCGCCAAATCGGCGACCGTGCTGCCCAACTGGTTTGGCCCGCCGCTGAACAATGCCGAGCTGAAGACGCTGGGGGACAGCTTTGCCGGGCGGCAGATCGGCCGGCTGGGCTATGTCGGGTCGAACCCCGTAACCGCGGCCACGATCGAGGCGAGCTATGCCCGGCTGCTCGGCATCCTCAACCGGCATTTGGCGAGCCACCGCTTCCTGCTCGGCGACCGGCCGGGCGCGAGCGATTTCGCGCTTTATGGCCAGCTGAGCCAGCTTGCGCTGTTCGACCCCACCCCGATGGACAAGGCGGCCAAGCTGGCGCCGCGCGTGATTGCGTGGAGCTACCTGATGGAGGACCTGTCGGGCGAGGAGGAGAGCGACTGGCTTGACCCCGCCGCGCTGCCGCCGACGACCGCCGCGCTGCTGTGCGAAATCGGCCGCACCTATGCGCCGCTGCTGCTCGCCAATGCGCATGCGGTGCAGGCGGGCATCAACATCGTCAGCACGGTGATCGACGACCGGGTGTGGGAACAGGCGCCCTTCCCCTATCAGGCGAAATGCCTGGCCAGCTTGCGCACGCAATATGACGCGCTGACCCCGCCACACCGCGCGCTGGTGAACCACGCACTGGCGGGCACCGGGTGCGCGGCGCTGTTCGCCGAAGTCTGAGGGGGAGCGCGCGATGGCGAACTGGATGATCTGGACGGGGGCGGTGCTGCTCTATGCGCTGTTTCGCGGCTGGTATGATAACTGGCGCGGGCCGCTCAGCGCCGACGAGATTGCGCGCTACGTGGCGGCATTGCAGGGCCGCAGCGACACCACGCCCGAGGGGCTCGACCGGCTGCGCGCGTTTATCGAGGCCGATGATGGCCGAGATTTCCTGATGTTCAACATTGTGAAGGCAACGTTGCAGCCGGTGGCCGATCCGGCGAGCGGCGCGATGGTGCCCGGCGTGTCGCTGCTGCAGCGTTATGCCAAACAATTCATGCCGGTGCTGATCGCCAATGGCGGGCACCCGGCAATCGTCCGCCGCAAGATTGGCGGCTATATGGACAGCTGGGGCTGCGAGGACGACCCGGGCTGGACCATCATCGGCCTGATGCGATATCGCAGCCGCCGCGACATGATGAACCTGGTCATCGACCCGCGTTTCGAGGCGGGGCACCCGGACAAGCTGGCGGGGACGCTGGCGACCTTCTCCTTCCCGACCGCGCCGATGATGGGGCTGTATCCCGGCCCAAGGGTGTGGGTGGCGCTGGTGATCGCGCTGGCGGCGGCGCTCGCGCAGATCGGGGTGCTCGCAGCGAGCGCACCATGAACCGCTTCATCCCGCGCAGCACCAACCGCGAGTATCGCGGGCACCCGGCCGCGCCGTGGTTTGCGCTGCTGCTGGGGGTGGCGTGGGTGATCCCCGGGCTGATCCATGTCTTTCTGCCCGATGGCGGCGCGGGGACGATTGCGGGCATTTCCGCTGCAGCGCTGACACCGGCGCTGATCGGCGCCTTTGCCTGGGCGGGATCGACCCAGATTGCGCATGGGCTGACGATGATCGTGATCGCCTGGCGCCACCGCCCGCTGGTGCCGCTGCTGCTCGCGATCAGCCTGGGCGAGCGCGCGCTGCTGACGCTGACCGGGTGGGTGACCAAGGCTTCGCCCAGCGGCCACCATCCGCCGGAGCATTATGGCAGCGCGGTGCTGGTGCCGGTGATCGCGCTGTTTTTGTGGCTGTCGCTGCGGCGGGAGCGATAGCGCCACCC
>JBBQHG010000028.1:0-18440 GCA_038323755.1 Sphingomonadales bacterium | reverse complement strand
TGCCGAGCCGCTTCGGCAAAGCCGCCGGTTTCGGCAACGCGGACAAACACCTGCATGGCTTGGAGACGTGACATTTTTCATTCCCGTTAACGGAACAATCCATTGTCAGTTATCGCCATTCTACCGAAAATTCAAATGGCCAATAAGTGCGGCCATGATCGATGCTTTGTCCCGCCTGCTGCATTTGCCTGGAACGCCCCCGCTGCCGTCGGGGCATATCTGGCGCGTATTTGTGCAATGCCAGTTCATCGTCAACGGCGCTACGGCCAATGGCTCGGCCATGGCTGCCATCCCACCGCTGTTGGCGCTCGTGCTGCAGGAGCTGCGCGCGGCGCGGGCGCGATAGTTCCGTTTTTTACAACAATGCCTTGCGCGGGAAGCGCCTTCTCTCGCCGATCAAACTGCCCGAATGCTCAACACCTGCCACATGCTATCGAAGCGGACCGGAGTTCCTGGAATGAAGCTTTATTACCACCCACTTTCCGGCCATGCCCACCGCGCACGGCTGTTCTTGTCACTGATCGACATACCCTTCGATCTGGTCGAGGTTGACCTGTCGAAAGCAGCGCACAAGACCCCGGAATTTCTCGCCATGAACCGCTTTGGCCAAGTGCCGGTGCTCGATGACGATGGCACGATCGTCGCCGATGCCAATGCCATATTGGTCTATCTGGCAAAGAAGTTCGGCAAGACCGATTGGTTGCCCGATCACGCCGCCAGCGCCGCTGCTGTCCAGCGCTGGCTTTCGGTGGCGGCCGGGCAGATTGCCTTTGGCCCGGCGGCGGCGCGGCTCATCACGGTCTTCGGGGCCGGCTTTAACGCCGACGAGGTTATCAGCCGTGCCCATGCCGTGCTGAAGATCATCGAAGCGGAATTGACCGTCCACAACTGGATTGCTGCCAGTCGCCCGACCATCGCCGACGTTGCGCTGTACAGCTACATCGCCCGTGCGCCGGAGGGCAATGTCGATCTGACGCCCTATCCGGCGGTCAACGCCTGGCTGCGGCGCATCGAGGCATTGCCGGGGTTTGTCGCGTTCGGGGCGACCGCGGTTGGCATGGCGCGTGCTGCCTGACCGATCGGCACCGGATTCATCCACATGACATCCGAATCTCCCTGGCACGTCGGCGAGATAGCCCTGCAGACACGCATCGGCGTGGCCGACCGAATGGCCGTATTAGGCCGGCGGGTGGTTCGTGATTTCATGCCTGACCAGCACCGGAGCTTTTACGCGCAGCTGCCGTATCTGGTCGCCGGTTCTGTCGACTCCGCCGGAGATGTCTGGGCAACCTTGCTCACCGGCGCACCGGGGTTTGCCGAGTCCCCCGATCCCCGCACGCTGACGGTGGCGGGCCGCCGCGACCCCAATGATCCGGCGGATGTCGGCATGAACGACGGCGATGCCGTCGGGCTCCTGGGCATCGAACTGCACAGCCGCCGCCGCAACCGCGTCAATGGCCGCATTCGCCGTGACAGCGACCTTGGTTTTTCCGTCGGCGTCGAACACGCCTTTGGCAATTGCCCGCAATATATCCAGCTGCGGTCTTGGGAGCCGGGGTCGGTCGCCACCCAGAAAGGCGAGGTTCAGCGGAGCGACAGGATCGACGCCGCGGCCGCGGCGATGATTGCACGCGCGGATACATTTTTTGTCGCGTCCTACGTCGATGGCGAAAGCGGGCGGCAGGTCGATGTCTCACATCGCGGCGGCAAGCCAGGCTTTGTGCGGATCGACGCGGATGGGGGACTGACCATTCCCGACTTTGCCGGCAACCTGCATTTCAACACGCTCGGCAATTTCCACAGCAACCCCAGGGCAGGCCTGGCGTTCGTCGATTTCGAGACAGGCGACATGTTGCACCTGACGGGATACGTTGAGCTGGATTTCGATTCCGCCGAAATCGCGGCGTTTCAGGGCGCTGAGCGCCTTTGGCGGTTCGAACCGCGCCGCGTCGTCCTGCGGACGGCCACCTTGCCCATCCGCTGGACCTATGAGGCTGCGTCACCAAACTCAATGATGACCGGCAGCTGGGATGCTGCTGCCGACCGATTGGCCGCTGCGGCACTGGCGACACAGTGGCGGCCGTTTCGCGTCGCGCGCATCGTCGATGAAAGCGCGGTTATCCGATCATTCTGCTTGGAACCGGCCGACGGTGCCGGGCTGGTGCCGCACAAGGCCGGGCAGCATCTCCCGATCCGCCTGGCAATTCCCGGCGAGGCAAGGCCGGTGCGCCGAACCTACACGCTATCGACGGCGCCGTCCGATGATTGCTATCGCATCAGCGTTCGGCGCCAGGGTCTGGCATCGACATACCTGCATGACGATGTCGGCGTCGGCGACCCCATCGAGGCGCGCGCGCCAGCGGGCGATTTCACCATCGATGCCGCCGAGCGCCGCCCGGCGGTGCTGATCGCTGCCGGCGTTGGCGTGACGCCGCTGCTCTCGATGCTACGGCATTTGGTTTACGAGGGCCTGCGGACGCGTCGGGTGCGGCAAACCACGATGTTCTACGCGGCGCGAACAAGGGCCGATCGTGCGTTTGATGCCGAATTGGCCGCGCTAGTGGCCGACGCAAAAGGCGCGGTTCGGTTAGTCAGGGTTTTGAGTGAGGCGCTCGATGGCGCCGATTGCGATGCTGTCGGCCGAATCGACATGGCATTGCTGCGGCAGATTTTGGGCTTTGATGATCATGATTTCTATGTTTGCGGCCCGGCGGGCTTCACGCAGGCGATTTATGACGGGCTGCGCGATCTCAATGTCGCCGATACCCGCGTCCATGCCGAAGCTTTTGGTCCGTCAGGCTTGCAACGCCGCGCTGGCGCCGCGTACGATGACGCGGCACCTGTTGCGCTGCCATCCGCCACGCCGGTCGCCGTAGTATTTGCCGCATCCGGCAAGGAAGCCCGATGGGATCCCGATGGCGGCAACCTGCTCGAGCTCGCCGAAGCGCGCGGGCTTGCACCCGATTTCAGTTGCCGCGGCGGCAGTTGCGGCACGTGCCGAACCCGCGTCATTGCTGGCGCGGTCGCCTATCCGGTGCCGCCATCGGCTAATGTCGGTGCCGATGAGGCGCTGATCTGCTGCGCAGTTCCGGCCGGCGGCGACAGTCTGATTCTTGACCTTTGAGAGGTTCGCCATGGCACCGATCGATATTGCCTTCACCCCGGCGGTCAAAGCCGTGCAGGCGCGCAAGGGGTCGCGCCGGACCTACGCCGAGATGACGATGGGCGACACCATCGATGGGAACCTTGCCGGCTTCGTCGCGGCGCGTGACAGCGCTTACCTCGCCAGCGCCAGTGCCGATGGCCAACCCTATATCCAGCATCGCGGCGGGCCGCCGGGCTTCCTGCACGTCATCGACGATCGCACAATCGCGTTCGCCGACCTGCGCGGCAATCGCCAGTTCATCTCGACCGGCAATTTTAGTGAAAACCCACGAGCGTTCCTGTTTCTGATGGATTATGTCCACCGCCAGCGGGTCAAGATCTGGGGCAGCGTCCGCGTTGTAGACGACGACCCGGAACTGATCGCGCGGTTGTTCCCGAACGGCTATCGCGCCAAGGCCGAGCAGGCGATGCTGTTCACCGTCACGGCCTGGGACGCCAATTGCCCGGCACATATTCCGGTGCTGCTGCGCGCTGCCGACGTCGCGGCGGCGTTTGCAACGCGCGATGCGAGGATCGCCGCGCTGGAGGACCAGCTTGCCGTGATGCGAAAAGAAAAGATCGCGTAATTGTTTCCCTGCAAGGAACAGTGAATTCCAATAAACCGCTATTCTTTCATTTTCTAACACGCCCTAAACCCTGTTCATCGGTTCCGACGCTACCTGCCGGCCGAGTAAACAGGAGGACGACGATGTCACGCACTTCGGCCAAATTCGGCCATGCCGCCTTGCTTTTGACAGCGGGGCTCACCCTTGGATTTTCGTCCACAACCGCGACCGCAGCGCCGGCCATCCCGATGGCGACGCACGCTTCGGCTATTACGGCGCTGGACGTCAAGTTCGGCACGATCGCCATCGACGGGCTGAATATCGCCTATCGCGAAGCCGGCGACCCGAAGAATCCCAAACTTGTGCTGCTTCACGGCTTCCCGGCCTCCTCGCATCAGTATCGCAACCTCATCCGCGTCCTCGCGGGTCGCTTCCACGTCATTGCGCCCGACTATCAGGGCTTTGGCAGCAGTGACGCCCCGGATCCGGCAAGCTATGACTACACCTTCGATGCCATTTCGGTGACGATGGAAAAGTTCCTCGCCGCGAAGGGGTTCGACCATTATGGCCTTTATGTGCAGGATTATGGCGGCCCGGTAGGTTTCCGCATTGTCGGGCGCCATCCCGAAGCACTCGACTGGCTGATCGTCCAGAACTCGAACGCCTATGAAGAAGGCTTTTCGGCTGCATGGGACGGCTTTCGCGGCGCGCTGTGGAAAGACCGTTCACCCGAGACCGAAAAGCCGCTCGCAGGTTTCCTGACGCACGATGCGATCAAGGGCATCTACCTACAGGGTGCCGTCCATCCCGAATTGATCAGCCCCGATAATTGGGAGATGGATTATGGCCTGATGCGGCGGCCGACTGCGGTGCGCATCAATCTCAATCTGTTCTACGACTATCGCAAGAACGTTGCGCTGTACCCGGTGTGGCAGAAATTCCTCCGCGACAACCAGCCCAAGACGTTGATCTTCTGGGGCCAGGACGACCCGTTCTTCACCCCGGCCGGCGGCGAAGCGTTCAAGCGCGACCTGCCCAAGGCCGAACTACACCGGCTCGCAGCTGGGCACTTCGCCGTCGAGGACAACCTCGATCTGATCGCGACGACGATGCAGCGGTTCTACGACAGCAGTGTCGCCAAGAAGCGCTAGTCCTCGCCTTCCAGAAGGTTTGCCGGGCGCGGATTAGCGTCCCGCCCGGCAAATGTTCCGTAATTCGGAACAATCTATTCCGAATTACCGATATTCTGGTCCCAAGCAACGAAGTTCATACCAGTTTCACCAGGCAGGATTTCCCGCAGGGCAGACAAAAAAGGACTCCCCCCCAAATGTCACGCATCCCCACCCCCGCCTCGATCGACGCCGCGCCCGAAGCGTCGCGTCCGCTGCTCGAAGCGGTCAACAAGCAGATCGGTTCGGTCCCCAACATGTTCCGACTGATCGCCACCAGTCCGGCCGCGCTTGAAGGCTATCTTGGCCTCAACGGCGCCCTGTCCAAGGGCGTGCTGCCCGCTGCCACGCGCGAACGCATTGCGCTCGCCGTCGCCCAGCTCAACGGCTGCGGCTATTGCCTCGCTGCCCACACGTTCATGGGCAGCAACCTCGCCAAGCTCGACGCCGCAGAGATCGCTGCCAACCGCCACGGCACGTCGAATGACGTGAAGGCCGCGGTTGCTGTCAGCTTCGCGGCCAAGGTCGCCAGCCAGCGCGGTGCGCTTACCAGCGCCGATGTCGAGACTGTCCGCGCCGCCGGCTACAGCGACGCCGCCATCGTCGAGATTGTCGCGCACGTCGCGGTCAACACGCTCACCAACTATATCAACGAGGTCCTGGGCACCGTAATCGACTTCCCCCAAGTCGATACGCTGGCTGTCTGACGTCGTGGCGGGCGGGGCTCCCCCCCCAGCCCCGTCCGCCGCCTCGACCCCAAGAACGTCACCGGAGACCCATGATGTCGCGCCCACCATTGCCGCCGTTCACGACCGCCAGCGCCGCCGAGAAGGTCCGCCTTGCCGAAGATGGCTGGAATAGCCGCGATCCGGCGCGCGTCGCGCTCGCTTATTCGGCCGATTGCACCTGGCGGAACCGCGCTGAGTTCGTAACTGGCCGCACCGAGATCGAGGCGTTGCTCGCCCGCAAATGGTCGCGTGAGCTCGACTATCGACTGATAAAGGAAGTCTGGGCGCACGAAGGCAACCGCATCGCGGTACGCTTTGCCTATGAATATCATGACGACAGCGGCCAATGGTTCCGCGCTTATGGAAATGAAAACTGGGAATTTGGCACCGACGGCCTGATGCAGCGCCGCATCGCCAGCATCAACGAGCATCCGATCGCCGAAGCCGATCGCAAATTCCACTGGTCGCTCGGGCGCCGTCCTGATGATCACGCCGGACTCAGCGACTTTGGTTTCTGACATATTTTCGTGTTTCAAGAGCGTATTCCTTTGCCCCAGAATCTTGACGTTCGAATCCGAGTTCAGATCGAGATCGCCCTTGCCGGAGGCCGAAATTGCCCTGGCGCCATGGCATCGCATGAACAACAGGCCCGCGCTGCCGGCCTTTCGGGCGCGGAAATCGACGCAGCCCGTCACGGCCGTTGTTTCGATGTGCGCGAAGCGGCTGCCGTTCGGCTGGCCTGCACGTTGCGCGAGACGGGAGCGGTCGAACCTGGACTGGCTGCCACGGCGAGCCGTGCGGGGCTGACTAAGGCCGAGATTGCGGCAATCGTCGCCCTGGTGCTGGCGAATCAAGCGTGAGAGCGAGCGCCGACGGGGCGCGCAAACCGTAACCAGTCAAAGCGGCGACTGGCGTGTTCAAACGCTAGGTAGCCGATCTCGCCATGAGCGACACCATTGCGACGATCGCTGCGACCTTCTGTCTGACGCTTTGGCCCACTCACCTGCACATTCGTGTTCTCCATCGCCATTGGCGTGTTCGCATCAGTTCTGCGAGGGAGCCGCTTGATGGCGCGCGGTTTTTTCAGCACCAACGGCGGCCATGATATCGACGGCGCCGGTAGGCGTCGCCGCGGGAAGCCGACGACGCCTGATCTCTTACTTGGACTTGTCGAACGTGCCCGCCTTCACGGCAATCGGCTTGGCGGTTGGGTAGAATTGCACGAATGTTGTTTGAACAGCGCCGTGCGTCGTGTGGCAGGCATAGCAACTGGCATTGGCTGGCAGGGCCTTGGCCGGTTTGTCGCCGGAATTGACGAAGAAACCCCAGCCACTCTTGAACCGCTTGGAATCACGGACATGCACTTCCAGAGCGAACCGCTGCTCGGTCTGGAAGATCCCCGATTTGTTGATCGAACCCTTGCTGGTGCCGACCCGGCCTTCCTTGACGAACATCGTGCCTTCAGGCCAACGCCCGGTTTTCTTGAAGGCCTGCCAGGATGCAGGATCGACAAAGACATTGTCGACCATTTCATGGTCCATGCCGGTCGCTCCGTCGCTGTAGTTCATGTTGACGCCTGACGTGAGGAACACCCAGTCGCGATAATCCAATGGCGGCACCAGTTCGCCGGCCGCCGTATATTTCGGCGCCGGATGCGCAATCGTCGCACCACAGAGCAGAATTAACGGTGACAGTAGGAGGGCGCTCGTGGAGATCTTCATGTCTGTGTCCTTTCCAGGGATGAACGATTGGGGGTAAAATGACGACGATAGTCGCTCGGCAGCACGCCGAAGTGCCGGTCGAAGGCGCGGCTGAAGCTGTCATCGCTGGCAAAGCCATTGGCGGCGGCGATTTCCTTGATCGTCGCGCCGGTGCTGATCAACTGATCGCGTGACGCGTCCAGCCGCAGCAACTCAACATAGGCCGCTGGCGATATGCCAAAGCTCGCCTGGAACGCCCGGCTGAACTGCCGCGGACTGAGCGCGGCCTTTGCGGCGAGTGCGTCCACCGAAAGGTCATCACCAAGATTGGCCATGATCCAGCCAGCAAGATCTGCAAAGCGATCCCCGGCGCGCGCTTGCAAACGCAATGGCTCCGAATACTGCCGCTGGCCGCCGGCGCGCTTGAGATAAACGACAAGCTCGCGCGCCACGCAAACCGCGAGGCCGGGGCCGAAATCCGCCTCGATCAAGGCCAGCGACAGGTCAATCGCAGCGGTGATGCCAGCGGACGTATAGAAGCGTCCATCCTGTATGAAGATCGCATCGGGCTCAACGCAGAGTGCCGGGAACTTCGCCGCGACGTCGCTGGCGTGATTCCAGTGCGTCGTAACCCGGCGCCCATCTAGCAAGCCGGTCGGCGCCAGCCCGTAGATGCCGGTGCAGACCGAGACGATCCGTCGTAAGCCAGATTCACGTTCCATGATCGCGGTTGCGATACGGGATGCAGTGTCGCCGCGGCGCAACCCCTCACCACCGGCAATGATCAGTGTATCGAGCGGCGGTTCGTGGGCCAGTGCACCGGCTGGCGAAATACGCATCCCTGCCTCACTGGTAAACGGCGCGCCTTCAAGCCCGAGAATTGTAACTGCATAGGCACTGGGCCGAGCTTGATTGGCAGCGCAAAACGCATCCAGCGGCCCGGTCAGGTCAAGCGTCTGAACGCCGTCAAATCCGACCAGTCCGATCCGCAAGGGTGCTGCTTTCATACCGATAACCTCACGAAGCCGGGTAAGACCTGACCCAGACGGCAGAAATGCCGTTCATCCGACATTTTCGGACAGTGCACTCGGTGCCGCTGCCCTACAGATCGACGACGATCTTGCCGAAGTGCGTTGCCTCCCGCATCATGCCAAAGGCGTCGGCGACGTCGCCAACAGGCAGTCTCGCACCAATCACTGGGCGGATACCGTGGCTGGTGATAAAGGCGTTGAGGTCCTCAAAATGACGCCGGGAGCCAACGGTTATCCCTTGAATGGTGGCGTTGAGCGATTGGATCGGCCCCAAGGATGGCTGCGGCCCAAAGCCGGTCAGCACGCCGATCTGCGAAATCACCCCGCCGGCGGCCAGTGCACCGATCGATTTCTGATAGGTCGCCGGACCGCCGAGTTCGAGCACATGATCAACGCCGCGACCGCCGGTTAACTCCATCACCGCTGCGTCCCACGCTTCCTCACGGCGGTAATTGACCCCGGCATCGGCCCCCAGCGCCTGTGCTCGGGACAATTTCTCATCGCTTGAAGAGAGCACGATGACCCGCGCACCCACCGCCTTGGCGATCTGCAGGCCGAACAACGCGACACCGCCGGTGCCCTGGATCAACAGTGTCTCGTCGGCAGCGAGCGGTTGTCGGCCCATCAGCGCCTGCCACGCCGTGACGCCAGCGCAGGGCAGGGTCGCCGCTTCGCCAAAATCAAGTTCATCAGGAATACGAACCAGACCGGACGCATCTAGCGTCAGGCGTTCGGCCATGACGCCATCGCCTTCGCCGCCCCGCGCGGTGGCCAAATAGTCCCGCTTGAACCGTCCGTCGATCCACTGCGGCATGAAGATCGGGGCCACGCGGTCGCCGACCTGCCAACGGGTGACTGCGCTGCCGACTTCGACCACCACGCCAGCCCCATCAGACATCGGCGACAATCCCTCGTTGATGCCCGGATAATGACCATCGACAACCAGCAGATCGCGATAATTGAGGCTGACCGCCGCCATGGCGACGACGACTTCAGACGGCTCCGGGGCACGTTGCGTTATAGGCACGGGCGCGAGTGCAAAGCCTGCAGAGGCAGCGCTAAGCGCATAGCGGTTGATCGTCTGGGACATAATGCAATCCTCGATGCCAACGCGACCGAATGGGCTGACCCCGACGTGTCCTTGGCTTGCCCCACCGCATTATTCGGGTCGTCTCAGGCGATGAACAGCCAAACACTGTAATGGATTGTTACGCTGCACGGCTGCTATTGCCTCGTCAGCACCGCCGCCATCGTAGTTTGTGTCAGAAGAGCCAGTCCTGCGCGGACATTGCTGCGATGCCGATAACCTCAGGGGAGGAGATTCGGCATGCCCGGCGGGCAGCGAACGTCTCTGATCTGAAACTTTCGGACACCTTCGTCTGCTCCCGCTTCGGGCCACGCGGCAGAAGCGCTGCAATGGAACGAGGTTCGCCGGCGCAGAATGGCCTCACCTCAATCGTCGTCGATCAACCGTCGTACGGCACGTTCAACGCGACAAAGGTGGCCATCGCGGCCTCGCGCTCCGCCATCACGGTACGGACGTGCGGACGATCATCCATCAGCCGCATATAGTCTGCCGCGTCAGGCAACAGGCGATCGATCAGGTCCTCGCCATAAATTCGTGATGTCGCGAGCTTGATCATGGTGAAATGCACATAGGCAACACAGTCGGCCGCCGTGAAGGCGGCACCAAATATAAAGGGCGCGAAGTGCACTCGCTGCGCCACCGCCTGTAAGCCCAGCGTCAGCCGCTCATATGCTTCGTGCTTGGTTTCGTCCGATACGGTGCCGCCGAAAAACGCTTCCTTGTACAGGCGCCGCGCCACCCATTCCGCGTTGAGCTCCAGATGCTGGATCAGCTCACGACAACGGGCGCGTTCATAGACATCGACGGGATACAGCTGCCTCGTCGGATACCTCTCCTCCAGATATTCAAGAATGACCTGCGATTCCGCCAAAGCCCCGTGTTCGGTCTCGATGTAGGGGATCTTGCCGAGCGGTGACGAACTGCCAAAGCTGTCGCGCTGCCAAGGGTAGACCACTCTCTCTACGAACGGGACCTGCTTTTCCAGCAGCGCGAGCTTGAGCTTGTTGTAATAATTGCTGACACCGAAACCGCATAATGTGATCATGGCAATCCGCCCCCGTTCTTGGCCGACCCAGCCCAAAGGCCCTCCGTCCCCTGCTTTAAATGCTCTTCTAATCCCAATTGGTTGGACGATTAATGGTCAATCCTAGGAATAGATTGTCACGCTAGACAAGCGTTATCGGCGTATCCCGATCCGCCGCGATGGCTTTCCAGACGCTGTCGATGATGGCGGTAACGACTGGCGACACAAGCAGATCGTTTACCTGTTCAGGGCGCCCAGCCAGTGGCACGATAAATGAAGCATCATTGACGATCACCGCAGCCATTGTCGTGAGTGTCTCCCGCAAAGCCGCATCGGCGTGGTGCGCGCGCGGCGCGCTGTTGAGCACCGCAATCGGCTTTTCGGCAAAGCCTTCAAGTCCGACCAGCCAATCGAGGGCATTCTTGATCACACCGCTAACGCCATGTGCATATTCCGGACTGGCGATGACCAATGCATCGGCAGCGGAAATTTCCGCATGAAATCGCACGACCTCAATCGGCAGCGTCTTCTCCAGATCGGGATTGAACAGCGGCAGCGCGCTGATATTTCCAGCGACCACTGTCATCCCCGGCGGGGCCAGACGCGCAAGAGTCCGAAGCAGCGCCGAATTGATCGACCCGGCGCGAAGGCTGCCCGACAGGGTAACGATCTTCATGGGCACCGCCGCGAATAGGAACCCATCAAGGCCCACAGCGCATGGCTTCCAATGCCGTCAGGATCGTGGGTCCGCATTGCGAAAATCATTTGCCCGCGTCCCCGGCTTCGAAAGGTTTTGATTGGTGTCTGATCGATGGATGGCGAAGGTCGGAAAATTGCATTTAAGGACCGCCAGAATTTAGGACCCGACAAGTCCGGGGCTCAAGCTGCGTTTTGGCGGCACCCGACCATTATCGGATCGCATCAGATTTTCGCCCGTGCCAAGCGAAATCTCACGGTTGCCACTCCGTCATCTGCAGAACATTACCGCCGAGACTCTGGAAGGCCCGCTGGCGGCATGAGAAGACGATGATCTGCTGATCGCGCGCTTGGCGGTGAAGCGCGTCGAACATGCGCTCGATGCGGTCGTCATCGGAATAGACCAGCGCGTCATCGAGGATGACCGGCGCGGGGCGCCCATCGCGTGCCAGCAGCCGCGCGAAGGCCAGTCGCGTCAGGACCGACAGCTGCTCGCGCATGCCGCCGCTCAGACGGTCGATATCCTCCTCCTGGCCGCCGCGCACGATGGTTTGCGGGAGTAGCGTGTGTTCATCGAAGGTGATCGCGACATCGTCGAACAGCAAGCCGAGCAATGGACGCAATTCATCCATGACCGGGGTGAGATACATGTCGCGAGCGTCCGATCGTGCGGCATCGAGCGCCTGCGTCAGACGCGCCAGCACCGCGACCTCATGTTCGAACGCCATGACCCGAGCTTCGGCCGCTAGCAAGGCTTCGGCAGTCTCGCGCCAATCTTCCTCCACGGCCTCATCTGATCGCGCCGTGATGCGGGCATTCAGGCCGGCCATGGTCTCCCGTAATCGCTGGATTTCGGTCTCTGCACCCTGTTGGACCGAGCGGACCCGACGCAGCGCCGCATCGGCCGCGTCCAAATCGAGCGCATCGGCACGTTGCGCATCGACCTCGCGCTGCGCCTCGGCGAGCACGGCATCGCGTTCGGTGAGCCGCTCCGCCAGCTCCCGCCCCCGCTGCTCGCGGTGATCGACCACACCCAGGATCGATGCGACCTGCTGATCGCGCGTCTGAAGCTTGGCCAGCGCGGTCTCCGCCGCGACGAAGGCGTCGTCTGCGCTCGCACGCGCCGGTTCGGTCGCGCGCGCGGCCTCCACTGCCTCTCGCCGCCTTTGCTCGGCCGCGTCGCGAGCGGCGCGGGCCTCGTCCGGGTCGCCCTCCAAATCGATCGGTATGGGGGCGATCTCAGTGAGCGCCGCCACCGCTTCGCGCAACGTGTCCAAGCCCTCGGGAGCTAGCACCACAAGTTGCGCGCGCGCTTCGTTCGCCTGGGATTCGATCCCCTGCGCACGCACCTGCTGCGCCCGCGCCGCGGCGAGATCGACGACGCCCATCGAGGCAAGCAGCGTGCTACGACGTGCCTCTGCCGCCTCGAGCCTGCCATCGTCCGGGTTGGGTGCGTTCGATCGCAAGGTGAACGTACCGATGCCCGGGGCGATCAGCTGCGTAGCGCCGTCATAGCCACGTTCCTCACCGTCGCCCAACGCCGTTCCGCCCATCGTCACAGAGCGCGGAGCCCCATCCTCATAGGCCATCATGACCGAAGGGCGCGCCGCCTCCTGCACGGCTCGGATTCGGGCGGTTTCGATGTGGAGTTCGGCAAGCTCATCGACCGCGCCGGCCGGCAGCCGGATCTGTGCAAGCTGCGCCTCGCACATCTCGATGGTGCCACGAACGTCCTCTGCGCGTTTCAATCGCTGTTCGCATTCCGTGCGCCGCTCGGCGGACTCGCGCGCCTTCGTCGCGGCATCAAGTCGTTCGAGCAGATTGCGCGCGGCGACGGCCTGCGCATCCGCAGCATCGATCTCGGCCTGTGTCTGGCGGATCGCCTCGGCCGCCGCGTGGCGGCGAGCGACCGCTTCGTCACGGCGGCGAATCGCCTCGCCGGTTTCGCCGGCTACCCTTCGGGCCTCCTCCATAGCCTCGGCAAACTGCCGGTGGTCCCGTTCGGCAGTGTCGCGCCGCTCACGGGCCAGCCCGAGTTCCGCTTCGGCGGTCTTCAACCTGTCTGCCTGCGCGCGCGCCGCCTCGAAGGCGGACTCGGCGGTCTCGACCGCTTGGCGCCTGGCGTCACGCGCATCGCTGCTCTCCAGTTCGGCGAGCCTGCGCTGCGCCGCGCCGCGCCGATCCAACTCATCGCGAAGCGCCGCGACCGCGTCGCTCAACCTGCGCTCCTCCAACGTCAGTCGGTCGCGTACCTCGATCGCCGCGGCGTAGCGACCGCCGGTCTTGGGGCGTCCGGTGGGTGTCACTAGCGCCGCGCTCGCTTCGTCAGCGGCAGCCATGATCTCGGCCATGCGGCGACCGCCGGTCATGGCTTCGACCTCGCCCTGGACCGATTCGAGCAGGCCGCTGCGAACCTGCCTCTCGCTGTCCTCCTCGGCACGGCTGCGGCGTTCTATCCCGGTGATGCCCTGCCGCACCCACAGAAGTCCCGCCGGTCCGGCCGCGCCGCCGTTGATGAGTCCGGCGATGAAATTCTCCGCTTCGTCGGCCTGGGCCAGTAGCCGGCCGGATGCGAGATCCACCACCTTGGCGAAGCGGCCCGCATAGAATTGCTTGGATATTCGATACCGGGCTTCGCCGACCGCGATATCTGCCTCGATCAGTGGATTGCCGCCGCTATAGGGCCGTAAGCTGCGTACGTCGCCGGCGGTGCTGGAATGCGGCTGGAAGAACAGCCCATGCAACGCCTCGAAGCTGGTCGATTTTCCGAATTCATTGGCAGCACACAGCACGTTGACGCCATCGCCGATCCCCTCGATCGCCACACCACGCCCGGCGAAGCGCTTGACGTTGTGGAATCGGAGCGCTGCAAGCTTCATTGCGACAAGGCCTGTGCATAACCGTAAAGGCGTGCAAGCGCTGCCGCGGCGATCGCGCGCTCGTCGGCGGATCGAGTCGCATCGCCACTCTCGGCGTGCAACGCATCGGCCGCCTCCCGCAGCGCACCGGCTCGATCGATCCGGTCGAGATCCTCAACCTCGCATTCTGTCGCCAAGCCTGACTCGTCGAGATCCAGCCACGCAAAATCAGGTGTCGCGTGCATGATCGCCGCCGCGAGCGCCGTCCGTGCAGCCAGTCCCGCGCGACCTGTCCCCACCACCTTGGCCAGCACCTGCCGACGATCATGCAGGTCGGGGAGGAGCGCCGCGAGGGCCGGGTCGGGATCATCGCCGGCAAGAAGATGAAGATCGAACGTCCGCCATGCGAAGCTAGCAGTCTCGAGTGGCGACACCTGAGGCAGTGCGCCGGCTCCAGCGACATCGACCAGCAAGGCCACGCCGGAGCGGTTGTGCTTAAACCTATCCTGCTCGGGCGTGCCGCTGTAATGCGTGCGCGGGTCGACCTCGATCGCTCCATGCCAATCCCCCAGTGCGAAATAGTCGAGTCCTGCCCGTCGCGCCCGATCAGGGGCGATAACCTCGGACGCGGCAGCATCTTCGGAAAAGGTCTGGATTGCGCCGTGCGCCAGGCCGATCCGGATCATGCCATCGGCGGTGATCGCTCCGTCCATCCATTCGCTCAGATCGCGACCCGGTCGGCGCGTGGTGCAGGGCGCGGGCAGCAGGACGGCGTCCGGGGCCAGTTCGATCGGGGTTTGCGACGTCGCCAGCACCACATTGTCCGGCGCCTCGGCGGCGAGCAGCGCCCATAGTTCGGTCGCCTGTAGCGAATCGTGATTGCCGGGCAGGATCACCCAGCGGATCGACCCGTGACGCGCCATCTCGGTCAGCGCCTGCCGTCTGACATCGGCCGCTGGGGTTTCCGTGTCAAACGTGTCGCCCGCCAGTAGCACGATGGCCGCGCCGTGCTGGCGGGCATGCTCGGCTAGCCGTGCGAGTACCGAATGACGGGCCTCACGCAAGCGGCCAGGCAGATCGCCCGAGAAGTTCCCGAATCGCTTCCCGAGGTGAAGGTCGCTCGAATGGACGAACCGGGTCATGCCTGTTCCTCTTCCGGAATGGTCGGCACAGCCGCCGCGACGTCACCGGCGCGGCCGCGCATGATCGCCTCGTCGAGCCGCGCGCGAGATCCCGCCGCGAGCCGTTCGACCCCCAGCATCCGAGCTAGTTCGCGTGCGGGATCCGATTCGTCGAACAGGTCCGGATTGCTCCGGACCACCGACGCCAGTTCGGCCAGCGGAATTTCCGGAATCGCCCGTCGCGCTTCGTCGGAACTCGGCGGGCGATAGGTGCAAATGTCCACCACGGAACCCGCCTTCCAGATGAACTCCCCGCTCGATTCCTGCGTTCGATCAAAGTCGCGCAGATGAATGTCGATACGCTCGCGGATCTTCCCGCCGGTCCGCAGCCAGCCATGCGTCCTGGCAATGCGCTGGCAAAGGATGTCCGCGCGAAGCGGACTCTCGGCCTCGACGACCGCGTTGACCATCGCCCGCAACGTGTCCCGATAGGCGAATTCGAAGAAATGATCGGGCTCGGCCACGAACGAGCTCAGATCCGTGATTCGATACCGCCCGTCCGGTTCCGCCGACGACCCCGCATCCGGTGCGCTAGCCGCAGGTGTCTCGGCGCTCCGGACAGGCGGGATCGCAGGGGCATCCGCGGATACTTGCTCGACCCCGATCGGCGCCGGCGCTGGTGCGTCCTCCTCGACCTGCGCCGCGACCTCGTCGTCCCCGATTGCTTCGAGCTCCTCGATCTCGTGGCCCATGTCGAAGCGAGCCGTGACACCCGCATCCACCTCGACCGCGCGGCTGTTGTCGAGCAGATCCTGCAAGGCGCCATGCAGTCGATCGGCGCAGCCATTGGCATCATACCACCAGTCCGTGGACCACACGCGCAGCATGTTCCAGCCGAGCCCCGTAAGCACCTGCTCGCGCACCTTGTCGCGGTCGCGTGCGGTCGCCGCGCTGTGATACGAGGCGCCGTCGCATTCGACGCCCGCGAGATAGGCACCGGCCCGATCCGGGTGCCGGATGCCCAGATCGATCCGGAAGCCGGAAATGCCGACCTGCGGTACGACCATCCAGCCGCGCTGCTCCAGCTGCGCGGCGACCGCTTCCTCAAATGGTGATTCGAAGCCGCCGACCGATCCGAGGTCCTGAGCCGGCAGCGCGATCGCACCCCGCTCAGCGTAGTCGAGGAAGGTCTTGAGGTGCTGAATCGCCAGTCCCTTGGACCGGGTCGGGTCGATCTGGTCAGCGGTGAAGCCCGAGAAGACGATCAGCTCCTGCCGCGCGCGCGTCACGGCGACATTCAGTCGCCGTTCGCCGCCGTCGCGGTTCAGGGCACCGAAATCCATCGTCAGCTTGCCCGCCGCGTCCTTCCAGAATGTGATCGAGAACAGGATGACGTCGCGCTCGTCTCCCTGGACGTTCTCCAGGTTCTTGACGATGGTGGCTTCAATCCGCTCGTCCGCGAAGAACCATTCGAGCGCAGGATCACCGCGCCGAGCCGCATCGAGTAGATCGAGGATCAGCGACTGCTGCTGCGCATTGAACGTGATGATGCCGAGCGTCGGGCGGGCCTTCTCCGGTCGGGCGAGCCAGCTGCGCATCCGCGCGACGGCTTCGTCGGCTACGGCCTGGGCCTCGATCCGGTTCGTGCGGCTCTTCCCACGATCGTAGACGCCGTTCGGCACCTTGTGCAGCAGCACCGCCCGGTCCTCCACCTGCGGCGACGGGAATGTGACCAGGCGGTTCTGGTAATAGTGATGGTTGGAAAAGGCGATGAGCGACTCGCTTCGGCTGCGATAATGCCAGCGCAAGTCGCGAACCGGGATGCCCGATGCCTTGGCCTCGTCCAGGATGCTTTCCATATCCTTCTCGTGGTCGGCGACGTCCTCGTCATCGTCGTTGCTGCCAAAGAAGTTGGTGGGCGGCAATTGCTTGGGATCGCCGACGATGATGGTCTGGCGTCCGCGCGCGATCGCACCGACTGCGTCCCACGTCGTGATCTGCGAGGCCTCGTCGAAGATCACGACGTCGAACAGCGACTGATTGGGCGGAAAGTATTGCGCGATCGACAGTGGCGACATCAGCATGCACGGTGCGAGCTTCGAGAAGTTCTCGGGCATCTTGCCGATCATGTCGCGGATGGACTGACTGGGCCGTTGCAGCTCCATCTGATAACGCAGCAGCCCAAGCTCGGAATTGCGCGGCACGCTCTGGACAGTGGGCAGTCCGTGAGCGATCGCGCTGATCACACGGCCCGTGGCATGGGTCCGGACCAGATCGTCGATCTCGCGGAACTCGGCAATGGCGTTCTCATGCTGGAAACGGCGGAAGTCGCGCAGCACCGGATCGCCGTCCAGCACCGGCGGCAGCCACCAGCGGGCGTAGCCTAGGCGAAATGCCGCCCGCGCCTGCTCCGAGGGGACGACCCCACGCTCGATCTGCTCGACCAGCGCACCCAGACCGGTGGCGGACGCACGGTTGCGGATCCTGCACCATGCCGACCAGTCGCGCAGCAGATGCCTTGCATCCGCCAATTCCCCCAGAATCCGCGACAACGCGGAAAGCCCGTCCGGTCCGTCTTCCACAGCGACGTTGCGCCCCGACGCCTCCGCAAAGCGGGCCTGGGCCGTTTCGAACCCCTGCCGCGTCGCAAGCAGCTTGGTGCCGGCCTGCCAGATGCCATCGACCCCGTCGCGCGCGGCGATCGCCACAGCGACACGCTGCGTAACCGCGTGCACGATCTCCGCATCGCGCCCACCCAGGCGCAGCGCGCTCCGTAGCCGGTCCGCGCGGTCGAGTATGTCGGAGATGGCGGCCGGATCGGTCTCGATCCCGGCGACGGGCAGCGGTCGATCGCTCAGCGGCGTCCGGTCGATCTTCGCCAACTGCTCCTTCATGCGGCGCAATCGCGGCAGATCGTCCTCGGGTCGCGTCGTCCCGCCATCGGCATAGGTCTGCAACAGTCGGGTGACCTTGCGCCGGCCAAGCGCCGAGAATGGCCAGAAGGACGCGCTCGCTTCGCGCCATTGACGGTCGAGCGCGTCATGGTCGAGATTGCGCAGCTCGGCGACCGTGAAGTTCGCGGAGAGCTGCTGCTCTGCAGCGCGATAGGCCGCGATCGCAGTGCCGAGCTCGGCGAGATCATCCGCTGCTTTAGCGAAGTCGGCTTGAAACGCGATCGAGAGATCGCAGTCGCGCCCGTCCTCGACCGCCTTGGCAAGCTCCGCCAACGCAGCCACCTCGGACAAGACGGCCTGGTCGCCCGCGACGATGCCCAGCACGCGGCGATAGGCATCGAGCGCGACCGCCAGAAGATCGG
>JBBQHG010000027.1:0-18442 GCA_038323755.1 Sphingomonadales bacterium | reverse complement strand
CCCTTGACCAGCCTTTGGCAGCGGATGATTTCAAGCCCGAGCGCAGGATCATGACGAGCGGCGTTGATCGCGCTGGCGAGCCAGGCCTCGATTCGTGCCTGCTCGACCGAATAGCGATGCGTGCCGCGCCGAAACCGCCGGAGCCGGGCGAGCAGGAAGAGGAGCAGAAAGCCGCCCAGCCTTGTCGTCGTGATCGTCCGGTCGCGCGCCAGCAGCGTTGCAAACCAGCGGCGGGCGCGATCCGACAGGACGAGCCTGCGACCAATCGACGCGGGCAGCAAATCGCACATTTCTTCGAAGCGCGGATGCATGAATTCCGTGACGTGCAGCATCTGGTCCTGGCCGACGCGGGATTCCTGGACGACGCGTGCCAGCCGACTACCGCGCGTTTTCAAATCGGCGACGCGGATGACGTCTTCATACGCCATCCAAAGTGCCAGGTGGCGGGCTGTCTCGCGAGTGAGCGGGGCGCTATCCGTCCCCAGCTGGCTTTCCGCTCCCGCTACAGCGCTAAGCCGGTTCAGATAGAGCGCGGCATAGGCCGTATCCTGATAATCAGTGAGCCGCTCAATGCCGAGCATGGCGGTTGCGTGGGCCGATTCCGGGAGCGTCTCTCGCAAGCGGTGGTGCAATGTCATCAGCGTTGCCGGTGTTTGCATCGGGGACAAGGTGGCGGTCGGCTCTTCATCTCCCGTTGCAATCTGGAACGCCGCCGAAAAGGCGTTCAGGCTTGGCTGAACACCGACGCCACCACTGCGAATGGCAGCCTCGAATGCTTCGCGGCTGAACGGCAGCGCACCCGAACCTGCCAGCGCGCCGAACAGCGCCGCGCTGATGACGCTGCCGTTGCGCTCGGCCAGCGCCTGCAGATCCGCCAGGACGAGGTGACGGGCGGCGGTGCGGCACGCCTCCAGCACCCGCGCGGGGCTGGTGACGCCGTTGCCCATCGCTGACTTTTCGGCAATCGCGAAGATGCGGTGGCTCGACGCGATCAGCGTGGTCCGGTCGGGCGTGACCAATCCGCGCGCGATTGCGCGGCCGGCTTCCATCAGTTCGGACGCGATGACGATATCGACATCGCCTGGCACCGGCATCAGCGCGAGGATGGGACGGCGACCGGCCGGGTCTGGCGGGCAGAGCTCGAGATAATAGACGGTCGCGCCGGTGCGCTGCGCGACGCCGGGGACCGAGGTCGCCTGCACGGTCCAGCCCTGCGCCTCGCCCAGCATGACGATCCAGTCCGCGAGCACGCCGCCGCCCTGGCCGCCGAGCGCGTTGATCGAGAGCCTGATCGGGCGGGTCATGCCGCGCGCGCCAGCCGACGGCGATCGGCACCGCGTTGCAGCCAGCCGATGATGCCCAGCGATACGCGGCGGCGAAAGCGCTCGAACCCGCTCGGGTTATGGATGATGTCGGCACGCCAGAAGCTGGGGCAGAGCACGGCCGCATGCGCGATTTCCCCGCAGACGCCGCAGCCGACGCAATCATTGTTCACAGAGGCGACCGGGTCCTCGCGCAACGGGTCCGGGTTGGGCTTGATCGTCAGCGAGGGGCACCCCGACAGGCGGATGCAGCTATGGTCGCCGGTGCAGACATCCTCGTCGACTCCGAAGCGCTGCTTGACCATGCGCTTGCCGTCCTTGACCGCCTTGGCGAACAGCGGTTTTTCCCGGCGCTGGCGGTTGAGCATGCATTCGGACTGCGCGACAATCACCTTGGGGCCGCGATGTGTGGTGGTCATCGCTTCCTTGAGCGTCGCCTTCATCTTTTTCAGGTCATAGGTGCGCACCGTGCGCACCCAATCGACACCGACGCCGCGCACGGCGCGCTCGATCTCATGCCCGGTACTGCGCACCGCGTTGTTGGCGCGCGACGACAGGATGTCCTGCCCGCCGGTTGCGGCCGAATAGTCATTGTCGACGATCACCAGAACATTGTCGGTCTTGTTGAAGACGGCGTTGCCGACCCCGCTGGTGAGGCCATTATGCCAGAAGCCGCCATCGCCCATCACGCTGATCGTGCGCTGCTCGGCATCCTGGATGTTGAAGGCTGAGGCACCCGCCCAGCCAAGGCCATAGCCCATCGTCGTGTTGCCGATGTTGAAAGGCGGCAGGATCGAGAACAAATGGCAGCCGATATCGCATGAGACGTGGAACGGGCCGATGTCTCGTTGCAGCAGCTTCATCGCGGTGAAGACCGGGCGTTCGGGGCAGCCCGTGCAGAACCCGGCGGGGCGCTGCGGCACATCCGCCATGGCGAGCGGGGAGGGTGGCAGCGGAACGGGGGCGGGGCGACCGGCGTGGCGTTCCAGAAAAGCGGCGAGGCCAGTGCCGATTACTTGCCCGGTATATTCGCCCGCGCGCGGCAGCACGTCCTTGCCCGACAGCGCGGTGCCGATCGCCTGCTGGCGCAGGATCAGCGCGATCGACTGTTCGAGATATTCCGGCTGGCCTTCCTCGATGATGAGCACCGCGCGCTTGCCCCGGCAGAAAGCGGCGACTTCGGCATCGACCAGCGGATAGGTGACGTTGAGCACGTAGAGCGGCACCTGCGTCTCGCCGAAAGCATCGGCCAATCCGGCAAGCTCAAGCGCGCGGATCAGGCTGTTGTACATCCCCCCCTGCACGATGATGCCGAGATCGGGGTGGGTGGCGCCGGGGAAATGCTCGTTGAGCCGGTGCCGCGCGATATAGTCGATCGCGGCAGGCCAGCGGTGTGTGATCTTTTCCTGCTCATGCTGGAAATTGGCGGGCGGCAGCACGATCCGGTCGGGGTCGCGCACCGGCGCCTCGATTGCCTGTTTGAGCGTCATCGGCGAGCGGCGATTGTCCTTGGCCACGAACGACCCGTGCATGTGGCAGGCGCGGATTCGCAGTTCGAGCATCACCGGCGTATTCGACGCCTCCGACAGCGCAAAGCCATGCTCGACCATGTCGACGATGTGCGTGAGATCAGGGCGCGGATCGAGCAGCCACATCTGCGACTTCATCGCAAAGGCGTGGCTGCGCCCCTGCATGATCGACGAACCCTCGCCATAATCCTCGCCGACGATGATCAGCGCGCCGCCGGTCACCCCGCCCGAGGCGACATTGGCGAGCGCATCCGACGCGACGTTGGTGCCGACGGTTGATTTCCAGGTGACGGCGCCGCGCAACGGGTAGTTGACCGATGCCGCCAGCATCGCCGCGGCTGAAGCCTCCGACGCCGATTGCTCGAAATGGACGCCCAGCTCCATCAACAGCGGATTGGCGTCGGCAAAGACATCCATCAAATGGCTGATCGGCGCGCCCTGATAGCCGCCGACATAGGCGACGCCAGATTGGAGCAGCGCCTTGGTGACCGCCAAAATGCCTTCGCCGTGAAAGGTCTCGCCCGCCCCAAGCCGCAGCGTTTCGACTTCCCTGGCGAACGACCGCTCAGCCATGCGCGGCGGGGACCAGCGCGAGTACGCGCAAGGGGCTGCCCGATCCGCGCACGATCTTGAGCGGCGGGGCGATGACGATGGCGCCGGTGGGCGGCAGCTGATCGAGATTGGTCAGGCTGGCGAGCCCGAACTTGTTCGCGCCGTGCATCAATGTGTGGCACGGAAAGGCTGGCTCGAAGGCAAAGGCCTGACCCGCATCGGTGCCGACGGTTTCCACGCCAACGCCGCGGACGTTGCGCTGTTCGGCGAGGAAGGGAATCGTCGAGGCGTGCCAGCCCGGGGTGTGGGCGCCGTCTTCATGGAAATTCAGAAAAGCCGCGGGGTCGGTTCGCTTTGACCAGTCGGTGCGAAACAGCACCCATGCACCCTCCGGGATGCGGCCATGCTTGGCTTCCCAGGCTTCGACAAAGTCGATCGTGACAAGGAAATCGGGATCGGCGGTTGCCTCGGCGGAGGCATCGAGCACGCAGGCGGGGCCGATGAAGCGATCGACCGGGATCGTATCGGTCGCGTTATTTTCATAATCCTTGCCGGTGATGAAGTGAATCGGCGCATCAAAATGCGTGCCGGTGTGCTCGCCGCACTTGAACCAGTTCCAGTACCAGGCGGGCCCGCGCGCGTCATATTCGGACAGGACCTCAATCTCGAAGGGCGGGTTCTGGACGAATTCGGGCGGCAGTTGCAGCACCGGGGTCTTTGGTTCGAGCGGCTGCGTCAGATCAACCACGCGGATGCTGCCCGTGGCGAGCGCCAGGGCCATCTCGCTCAAGAGCGTTGCTGCTGCCGACATGCCATTTCCCTTTCGCTGCTGTGAATGCTGAAAAGTGCCATAGTCACGTGAATAGTCAAGCAATGACAGCGGCGATCGGCAGGGGTATAGACCACCCATGCCTGCCCCGAAACCAGACGCGCTCGCCCTTGCCGATCCGGCCCATCCCGACTTCCGGCTGGAAGGATCGCCGCTTTACTGGCTGGCGCGGGTGTCTGGCCGCTACCGGCTCGACATGGAGCGCGTGCTCAAGCCGATCGGCATGGATGTGCCGCGCTGGCGCGTGCTGGCGATTCTGACCGAACATGAGCCCGCGAGCGTCACCGAGCTGTGCGACCATGCGGTGATCAGGCTCTCAACGATGACCCGGATCGTCGGGCGGCTGGTCGAGTCGGGTCTTGTGACCACACGCCCGCGCGAAAGCGATGCGCGCGTGACCGAGGTGTCGCTCACCGATGCCGGGCGGGCGGCAGCGATCGAGGTGCATGTGCTGGCGAGCCGCGCTTTCCGCCATGGCTTTGAGGGGTTTACGGCGAGCGAGGTGGAGCTGTTCAACGCGATGCTGAAACGGCTTTTCGGTAATTTCGGTGCGGGCCTGCGCTGAGCGCGCCGCTCAGCCGACCACCGCCGTCGCTTCGATTTCCACCAGCGCAGCGCTTTCCATCAGGCTCACCACCTCAACGACCGCCATCGCCGGATAATGCGTGCCGAACACGGCGCGATAGGCCGCGCCGATCGCCTTGGCATCGGCGAGATACGCAGCGCGGCTGGTGACATACCAGGTGAGCTTGACGACATCGGCAGGCCTGGCGCCGCCCTCGGCCAGGATCGCAGCGATATTCTCGAAAGTCTGGGCGCATTGCGCGGCCATCCCTTGGGGAAATCGGCCCTCGCTATCCCAGCCGACGACGCCTGCGGTTACGATTAGCCGGCCGCTCGCGGCCATGCCGTTGGCATAACCCCTGGGCGTTGGCCAACCCGGCGGCAGCAAGGTGGTGGCTGTCATGCCCGGTTGCTCGCATGTCGCACGGGGTTGGCCTTTTTCTGGAGCTCGACCTGCTTTTCGCGCTGCTTTGCCGTCTCGCGCATCAACTGGGCGGCACCGGGCAGATAGGGTTTGGGCACCGCTACCGCCGGTACGCCGTACCAGGCGGCTGCGCGGAGGGCAAAATCAGGATCAGTGAGATGTGGTCGCCCCAGCGCAACCAGATCGGCGCGGCGGCAGGCGATGATCGTGTTGACCTGGCCGGGTTCGGTGATCGCGCCGACGCACATCGTTTTGATTCCCACCTCGTTCTTGACCGATTCCGACAGCGGCACCTGATACATGCGGCCATAGACGGGGGCCTGATCAGGAACGGTCTGCCCCGACGACATGCTGATGAGGTCGCACCCTGCCTCCTTGAAGGCCCGGGCGATGCCGAGCAGATCGTCCTCGGTCAATCCCCCGGCACGCCAGTCGCAGCCCGACAGCCGCACCGACATGGGTTTGGGCGACGGCCAGGCAGCGCGCATGGCCGCGAACAGTTCGAGCGGGAAGCGCAGCCTGTTTTCCAGCGCCCCGCCATAATTGTCGGTGCGCTGGTTGGTTAGCGGCGACAGGAAGCTCGCGAGCAGATAGCCGTGCGCGCAGTGGAGTTCGAGCAAGTCGAACCCGGCCCGGTCGGCGCGCGCGGTCGCTGCGACAAAGTCTGCCATGATGGCGTCCATGCCCGCCCGATCGAGTTCGACCGGCCTGTCGCTGATGCCTTCCAGCCATGGCAGCGGAGAGGCGGAGACCAGCGGCCAGTTGCGCGCCGGGTCTGCGATCGGGTGATCGGCCTCTTCCCAGCCAAGCTGGGTCGATGCCTTGCGCCCGGCATGGCCGAGCTGGATCGCCATCCTGGCCGGGCCGTTGGCGTGCGCGAAATCGACGATCCGCTTCCAGGCAGCTTCCTGCTCGTCGTTCCACAGCCCCGGGCATCCCAGCGTGATGCGCGCCTCGGGCGAGGTACAGGTCATCTCGACATAGACGAGCCCCGCGCCGCCGATGGCGCGGGCGCCATAATGCATCAGGTGCCAGTCGCCCGGCATGCCATCCACCGCCCGATACTGCGCCATCGGTGCGACGACGACGCGGTTGGGGATGGTGAGGTCGCGCAGCCGCAGCGGGGTGAACATTGGCGTCGGTCGCTTGCCGCGCAGGTCTGTGCCGCTCTCAGCCTGATAGGTCCGGTAGAAATCATCCTCCACCGCCTGCAGGAAATCGGGATCTCGCAGCGCCAGATTATCCCAGGTGATCGATTTCGCGCGCGACATCACCATCATGGCGAACTGCATCGGCGTCATGTCCCATGACTGCGCGACATGTTCGAACCAGGCAAGCGAGACGGCGGCATTGTGCTGCGTGATTTCCACGGCGGTTTCGCGATCGGCACGATAGGCGTCGAAGGCAGCGGCAACATCGCGCTCGCCATGTTCGAGCAGCGCGTCGGCAAGCGCAATGGCGCTTTCCATCGCCAGCTTGGTGCCGGATCCGATCGAATAATGCGCAGTGGCGGCGGCGTCGCCGAGCAGCACGATCTTGCCATGCGTCCAGCGCGCGCAGCTGATCGTCGGGAAGTTGCGCCAGAGCGAGCGATTGACGATCAGCGGATGCCCTTCAAGCTCTTCGGCGAAAATGCCTTCGAGCAGGCGCGCCGATTGATCTTCATCCATGCGATCAAAGCGATGGCCAGCCCAGCATTCTGGCGTGGTCTCGATCACCCAAGTCGATCGGTCCGCGTTATATTGATAGCAATGCGCGACGATGATGCCGTGCGGCGTCTCGCGGAAGAAATAGGTGAAGTCGTCGAGCGGGCGGGTTGACCCCATCCAGGTGAATTTGTTGCGGGTCGGGCGGATGCTGGGGACGAACCGGTCGGCGAAATGATCGCGGATGCGGCTGTTCACCCCGTCGGATGCAACGACCACATCTGAGTCGGCAAAATGGCGGTCGATATCGGCGGGGTCGATCGTCACCCCATAGTGCACCGCCACCCCTACGGCGTCGGCGCGGGCCTGCAATATCTGGAGCAAGGTCAACCGGGCGCACCCGGCAAAGCCGTTGCCGCCGCAGCGAATGTCATGCCCCTTGTAGCGAACGCGGATGCCGTCCCAATAAGCAAAGGCGTTGGTGATCATCGCGTAGGATTCGGGGTCGCGGCTCAGAAATTCGCTCAGCGTTTCGTCCGAGAAGACGACGCCGAAGCCGAAAGTGTCGTCTGCACGGTTTTGCTCGAACAGCTCGACCTGCCAGTCGGGCCGCGCCTTTTTGGTGAGGATCGCCAGGTAGAATCCGCCCGGTCCGCCGCCGATAATGCTGATCCGCACCTTGCCACCCCCGGTTGATTGTGGTTGCAACCTAGACCATCGGCTTTATTGCTTCAAACCTAAAGCGTTTAAGCGAATTGAATTCGCGGGACAGGAGTCGGCCCGGCATGGCCATGGCAAGCGAAGGGGCATTGGCCGGTCGCCATGCGCTGATCACGGGCGGAGGAACCGGCATCGGTGCCGCAATTGCGCGCACCCTTGCCGGGCAGGGCGCCGTCGTCACGCTGGTTGGTCGACGGATCGAACCGATTGCAGCGCTGGCGGCATCGCTGCCGGGGGCAACAGCGGTGCCGGGCGATATCTGCGAGGCGGCTGACGTCGAGCGGATTCTGGCCGCCGCACGGGCGGCCAACGGCCCGCTCTCGATCCTGATCAACAATGCCGGGGCGGCCGAAAGTGCGCCTTTTGCCAGCCTCGATCTGGCCGCTTGGCGGCGGATGATGGCGGTCAATCTCGACGGGTTGTTCGCGATTACCCAAGGCGCACTCGCCGATTTGCGCGCGGCGGTGCAGGGACGCATCATCACCATCGCGAGTACGGCCGGGGTAAAGGGCTATGCCTATAGCGTACCCTATTGCGCGGCGAAGCATGGTGCGATCGGCTTTACCCGCGCACTGGCAGCGGAGCTGGCGCACACGACAGTGACGGTCAACGCGGTTTGCCCCGGTTTTACCGATACCGCGATCGTCGACGAGGCGGTGGCGCGGATCGTGGCCAAGACGGGTCGCGACGAGCATGCGGCCCGTGCCAGCCTGGCCGGCTTCAATCCGCAGGGACGGCTGATCGACCCGAGCGAGATTGCCGAGACGGTATTATGGTTGTGCCTGCCCGCCAGTCGGTCGATGACCGGACAGGCGATCATGGTGGCGGGTGGAGAAGTAGGTTGATGGCGACGACGGCGATACGTGAAAAGCATGACGGTATGCTGGGGCGCTCGGCCAGCGTCCGGTTATGGCTGCGGCTGCTGAGTTGCACGATGGTGATCGAGAAGCAGGTGCGGCGCGGCTTTGCCGACAAGTTCGATTCCACCCTGCCGCGCTTTGACGTGCTCGCCGCGCTCGACCGGCATCCGGAGGGCATGACGATGGGCGCGCTGTCGAGTTCGCTGCTGGTATCGAACGGCAACGTTACCGGGCTGGTGCAAAAGCTCATCAAGGATGGCTATGCGACGCTCGAGCCGTCGCCCGCCGATCGCCGCGCGAGTGTTGCCAGCCTCACGCCCGCCGGACGCGCACATTTCGAGGCGCTGGCAGAGGCACATCATGGGTGGATCGATGAGATGCTATCGGGCCTGTCGCGCGATCAGCGTGAATTGCTGTTCGACCTGCTCGGCGCGCTGAAGGTGTCGCTCGCCCATGCCAACCCGCAGGAGCACGCCTGATGCGCTTCGACCCCACCACCTATGCGCCAGACCATTTTCGCTGGCAGTTCGATGCCGGGGTCGCGACCGTCACGCTCGACCGGCCACAGCTCAAGAACCCGCTGACGTTCGACAGCTATGCCGAGCTTCGCGATCTGTTCCGCGCGCTGGTCTATGCGCCCGCAGTCAAGGCTGTGGTGATGACCGGGGCGGGGGGCAATTTCAGCTCGGGCGGGGACGTGTTTGAAATCATCGGCCCGCTGACCAGGATGGCGATGCCCGAACTGCTCGATTTCACGCGGATGACGGGCGATCTGGTCAAGGCGATGCGCGCCTGCCCGCAGCCGATCGTTGCGGCGCTCGACGGGATTTGCGTCGGCGCCGGTGCCATCATGGCGATGGCGTCCGACATTCGCATCGCTACGCCCGAGACCCGGACCGCCTTTCTCTTCACGCGGGTGGGCCTTGCCGGGTGCGACATGGGCGCGTGTGCGATGCTGCCCCGCATCATCGGCCAGGGCCGCGCGGCTGACCTGCTGTTCTCGGGCCGGATGATGAGCGCCGAGGAGGGGGAGCGCTGGGGCTTCCATAACCGCATCGTCGCTGCCGACGCGCTGATCGAAGAGGCAGCCGGCTATGCAGCGATGCTGGCGGCCGGGCCGACTTTTGCGCACGGCATCACCAAGACGCAACTCAACACCGAGTGGGCAGTAAGCCTGGATGTTGCGATTGAGATGGAGGCGCAGGCGCAGGCGATCTGCATGCAGACACAGGATTTCGTCCGCGCGTTCGAGGCCTTTGCCGAAAAGCGCATACCGGTGTTCGAGGGTAACTGACATGGCCGATCAACTGGAAGATCGCGCTGCGGCAGCGGCCTGTGGCGGCGTGGATTTTTCAATCGCATTGCCGATCCGCTTTGGTGACTGCGACTTTGCCGGCATCGCCTATTACCCTCGGCTGCTGGCGCTGGTCGATGCCGCGATCGAGGACTGGACAGCCGAAGTGATCGGCGTCGATCGTGCAGAAATGCACCGTCGCGATGGATATGGCCTGCCAATGGTGGCGTTGACGACGACATTCGAGCGCCCGTGCCGATTGGGAGAGCTTGTTTCCTTTTCCGTGCGCGTCATCCGCCTTGGCGAGACCTCTGTCACGCTCGACGTTTCGGCCCAGGTCGCGGGTGAGCCTCGTTTCAAGGCGCGGCTGGTGCAGGTCTTGATGCAGATCGACAGTGCCAGCAAAGTTGCCTGGCCCGCAGCGTGGCGGTCCCGATTGTCGGCGGTTTTGTCGAGCGGTTAACCGATCTCGCTATGGCGCACATCCGTCGCCGTGCGGTTGCCCTGTGACCTGTGCTTCCAGACGAAATAGGCAATCGTGATCAGCACCATCCACGGCACGCCGACAATCCACGAGATGTTCCAGAATTCGGTATCGAGCCCCATCGTGATGAGGATCGCGCCGAGCAGCACCAGCCCGGTGATCTGCAAATAGGGAAAAAGCGGCATCCGCACCGGCAGCGGCGCATTGCCGTGCTGACGGCGGAAGCCGATATGGCTGACGAGGATCGTCATCCACACCGTGATTGCGCCGAACAGAGCGATGCCGAACAGATAATTATAGGCGAGCGGCGTCAGCACCGAGAGCGCGGCGGCGGCAAGGATGCTCCCGCCCGACAAGAGGATAGCAAAGGTCGGCGTTCCGCGCGGGCTGAGCTTGCCGAGCAGCGCGGGCGCATAGCCGCCGCGCGACAGGGAAAACAACATGCGTGAGCACAGATAGATATTGGTGTTCATGCTGGAGAGAGCGGCGCTGATCACCACGAAATTCATCACGCCCGCAGCATGGCGGATGCCGCTATGTTCGAAGATCTTCACAAACGGGCTCTGCGTGATCACCTTCGCGCCGGTTTCGGTCCAGGGCACATAGCTGACGACGATCGCGAGCGCGAAGACGTAGAAGAGGATCAGCCGGAACGCCATTGTCCGCAGCGCAGCCGGGATCGCGGTTTTCGGATCGCGCGTCTCGCCCGATGTGACGGCGATCACCTCGATCCCGGTGAACGAGAAGATGCCAATGATGACGCCCATCCACACCCCCCACCAGCCATGCGGCATGAACCCGCCGGGCAGACCGGTGAGGTTGGCGGTGCCGGTCGCGGGTTGCCCGATGCCGAAGATGGTGGACGCGCCGAGGATGATGAAGGCGACGATGGCGACGACCTTGATCAGCGCGAACCAATATTCGATCGTTCCGAAATTGCCGACCGAGCGCGAGTTTACATAGAGCAGGATCGCGGCAAAGCCGATCGACCACATCCACACCGGCACGTCGGGGAACCAGAAGGTCATATAGACCCCGGCCGCGACCGCCTCGCCACCGACCGCGATGATCTGCGCCAGCCAATAAGTGTAGCGCACCATGAACCCCGCCCAGGGGTTGATATAGGTCTCGGCATAGACCCCGAACGAGCCGGCGGCCGGGTGCGCGACCGCCATTTCGGACAGGCTGAAGACCATGATGACCGCAATGAACCCGGCGATGGCATAGCTGATCAGCACCGCTGGCCCCGCATAGCCGATGGCAATACCGCTCCCCAGGAACAGCCCGGTACCGATCGCGCCGCCCAGGCCGATCATGGTGATCTGCGCCTTGGTGAGCGACTGGTGGAGCCCGCTTTCGCGGGTATTCAGCATTTCAGTGTCCATTGGCCCCTCCAGATGGCGTGATCGCAGCTGCCAGCATGGCCAGGATCGGGCATGTTTGGTGTCATGACATAGTCGCAGCACGCCGAAGTCGCGCGAGATCGTCCGCGCGTGATCGGTTGCCGGGCATGGGGGCGGCACAGCGCATGTCGCGCAGCGTTTCAAGCGAGCGCATCAGCACATCGAGGGGCGGACCACTAGCGGTGATGCCGACGAGATTATCGGGCGGCAGGGCGGCGGCGGGCTTGGCGATGAAGCGCGCGACCAGCTGATCGTGGTGCATTGCTGCGGTCTTACCAAACGCATCCACAACCTGCAGGAACAGCGCCGCGTTGCGCGCCCAGATGGCCGTATCACCGCCAGCATCAAGCTCTGCCAGGAATTCATCGAGCAGACTGCCATGGGCCATGCACTCGCGCAGCCGCGCCTGCTCGGCGGGCAGCATGAAGAGCATCTTGTCGACCAGCAATTCAGCATAATAGGGGTCGTTGGCGCGGCACAGGCCGAGCAGCAGGTCGATCTCGTTGATGCCAGCAAAATCCCCCGCATTGGCCCCGCGATATTCGCGCCTGCCAACGCGATAGGGTTTGTAATAGGGCCGCACGCTGAAGAAGAAGCGATCGACATCAAGCGTTGAAAACAGCCGCGTGTTGATTTCGATCACGTCGCTGAGTGCCTGTGCGGCGGCCATGAACTGGACGTCTGCAACCGGGTTGGTCACCCCCAAGGGCAGGATGCGGGTCAACGCATCGGCGGCGCGCTGGAAGCTGAGAATCGCGCGGGCGTTTTCGTCGATGAACAGGAATTCGTCGGCGAGCGAAGTGAAGCTCTTGCGGACACCGGCAATCGCGCGGTTGTGGCTCGCCAGATGCGCGGTGGCAAAACGCGGCGCCATGCCAATCGATGCACCGACATGCAGCGCGAGTGAGGACGCCTCAGCAAAGGGCGAGCGCTCTTCGCGCGCCGGGTTGGTCAGCTCGTGCCGCCTAAGCGCCGCCAGATAGAGGCCGACATTGCCCAGCACGTCGAAGGCGCTCGCAAAACCGTCACCGGTATTGCCTTCCTGCCAGAGCGCGACGACATGCGCGTGGCCCTCGTCGCGGATCGCGGCCTTGATTTCGTCACCGACGCCGGTGACGTTTGCGCGGTCTGCTTGTGCGAAATACAGTTCCTCCAACGCAGTGTTCAGCGCGACGAAGTTGCCGCGGATCCAGCGATCAAAGGCGGCGGCCGAAGGGGTCGTCATTGCCGGGCCGCCGACGGTCCGGGCCTGAGCACATTGTCCGGCCCCCGTTCCAGAGGCGCCGGCTGGCGGGGGAGCGGTGCGCCGGGCACCTCGGCGATGGTAGCGCCGTGCGGCCATGTTGGTGGCGCGATGGCGATCAATCGTGCGAGCCCGCCCGATCCGCCGAGCGGTTTGGCAAAACCGATCGAGATCAGCGCGCCGACCTCGGGCACCTGATCGAGATTGGCGACCCCTTCGGCCTGCGCGAAATCATGCGACAGCAGCCAGCGCTCGGCGACCAGATCAGGCGTTGCGTCGGTATCGAGCGGCTCGTGCCCGTGGAACAGGATGTGGCGCTGGAGGTGGAGCAGCTTGAGCGCATCGAGTGCGATGCCGGGAAAGGGGCGGGCGGTGAAGCGGGCAGCGTCGCCCCAGCGCTTCGACCAATCGGTGCGGAACATCACCACCGATCCGACCGGGATACGGCCATGGCGGCGTTCCCAGGCGGCAATATCGCCGACATTGGCGACATAGCCCGGATCGGCGCGCGTCTTGGCCGACAGGTCGATCACCACCAGCGGGCGTACCGCGATTGTTGGCGGTAAATCGCTGATCGTTGCCCCCAGCGGATTGCCGTGCGCAGGCGGATCGAGCTGTGTGCCGATCTGGTCGGTCGGCAAATCATAGGCGGTGATCGCTGCACCCTGGCCCTGATAGCTGAACGCCTCGCCCTTTTTCATGAAGCCCGGCAGATCAGTAACCACCCGGGCAGGCAGTACCTTTATCGCGCCGAAGCCCTCGCCGTGCGGATCACCCGGCGCGAAGGCATGCGTGAGATCGATATATTTGGCGCTCTTGAGGCTGCGCTCATAGCTTTGCCACAATCCCGGGGCGTCGGCGGGCGGCGATGCCTGGGTGCACCCGGTGGCGAGTAACAATGCTGCCCATATCCCCGCGCGCATCTGACCGAATCCTTCAGCGCATAAGCGCGCGGTGACGTAGAATCGCTTCGAACACCCGATCGATGTCTTCTTCATTGTTATAGAAATGCGGCGACAGCCTGACATTGCCGTCACGCGATGAGGTGACGATATCAGCCTCGTGAAGCGCCGTCACCATCGCGGGTGCATCATGGCTGCGCAGCGCGACCATTGCGCCCCGGCGCGCGGGATCGTCTGGCGTCGCCATGCCGATGCCGAGCAGCTGGGCATGCTCCACGATCCGCGCGGTCAGATGGGCAATCCGCCGGCCGATCGCCTCCAGCCCGACCTCTGCAATAATCCCGAGGCCAGCGGCGGCGGCATAGACATTGGGCACAGGTGGCGTGCCAGCTTCAAACCGGCGGGCGGTGCTCGCTGGATGGTGGCCGCGATGGTCCATTGCGCCAATATCGTCCTGCGCGAACCAGCCGGTGACGCTGGGCTGGAGATCCTTTGTCGTCGCGCGGCGTGCATAGAGGAAGCCGACGCCTGCGGTGCCGAGCAGATATTTCAGCGTGCCGCCTGCATAGAAATCACAATCGAGCGCATGGACATCAATGGGTGCGGTGCCGATCGCCTGGAAGCCGTCAATCAGGACATAGGCGCCCCTGGCCCGCGCCATTCGGGCTATTGCACCGACATCCAGTTTTTCGCCGTTCCGGTAGCAGACATGGGTCACCGCCACGATGCGTGTTCGATCGTCGATGGCCGCTGCCAGCCGCTCGAGCGTGGTCGCGTTGCCGCCCTCGGGCACCTGCACGATGTTTGCCCCGCGCGCGGCCTGAGCGTACCAAATCTGCGCGTTCGTCGGGAATTCCAGATCGGTCATGACGACCTTGTTGCGGTCGCCGTCAAAATGCATCGACGAGGCAACCGCGTTGATGCCAGCGGAGGCCGAGCCCGTCACCGCGATCTCATCCGCATCGGCGCCCAGCAGCGTGGCGAAATCGCCGCGCAGTGCCTCATACCGGCCAACCCAGTGATCCCAGTGGCTGCCATATTCGTGGCGGTCGGCCAGATATTGGCCGAATGCGGCCTCGACCTCTGTCGAGAGCAGGCCATAGGAGCAGCTGTTCAGAAATCCGTGCCGGGCGAGCAGCGGGAACCTGGCGCGCAGGCTGTTCCAGTCGGTCATCGCAGCTGCCATCATTTCGGTCATCTCATCCCTCTTTTGGCGGGCTGTGTCGCCAACCGCAACCCATGCTGATTACACCCATATTCACGTGACTATGTGGCGTAACTGCAACATGGTTAATGCAATTATGCATAATATAGGCGTGCGCCCTCTTCGCAATATATTTTAGGTTGAAAATAATTTTCGTTGAGGCAGAATTTCCCTTGGCAGGCATTTGGCGCCTGCGGCACTCAGCCATTGCGCCGACGCCTGCCGCATTATCGAGCGCGCCTTCCGGCACCCGGACCGCGATTGCCCGACAACGGGGGTATGAGATGAACCTGCGCCAACGCCGTCATCAGATGATGATCAGCACCATCGGTCTTTTGCTCGCTTCCACCGCTTCGCCGCTATGGGCCCAGCAGGCTGCGACCACGGGCGACACCGCTGCCCAAAGCGACGACCGCGTCGAAGAAATCATTGTCACTGCCGCCAAGCGCGGCGATGAATCGATCCGCAATGTGCCAATCACAGTGCAGGCACTCACTGGCGACACGCTCGTCAAATCGGGCATTACGCAGTTTGCTGAATATGCCACGCGGATTCCGGGCCTCGCCTTCCAGGACCTGGGGCCGGGCGACAAGAAATATGTGCTGCGCGGCATCAACTCCACCGGCGCGGCGACCGTCGGCTCTTATTATGACGAAGCGGTGATCAGCGCCAACAATGCCAATGACGGTGGCGGCCGCAACGTTGACCTCAAACTCTATGATATCGAGCGGATCGAGGTGCTCAAGGGGCCGCAAGGTACGCTCTATGGAGCGAGCTCAGAAAGCGGGACCATCCGCATTATCACCAAGAAGCCTGATACCCACGCCTTTGGCGGGTATATTGCCGGTGACATTTCCGGCACCAACAAGGGCGGCACCAATTACAATCTGAACGGTGCGGTCAACCTGCCGATCGTCGATGACAAGCTCGCGCTGCGGGTGGTCGGCTGGTATGTCAACGACAGCGGCTATATCGATCAGCCGCGCATTCAGGCGGGGCGGCTCAACAACGTCAACACCGACGAAACGAGCGGCGGCCGCGCTCTGCTGCGCTTCACGCCGACCGAGAATCTCAGCTTCACCGCGTCAGCGACCTATCAGAAGCAGCACTCGGATGGCTCGTCGCGCTACACGCCGCCAGGCACCCGGTCCTTTTCGGCACCCGGCTACCCGGCCATTCCGGGTGGCGATCTGATCAATACCGACCTGACGCGCAGCCCCTATGACGATACCGCGCAAATCTATGGCGGAACGATCGAGTATAATTTCTCGACCGGCAGCATTGTCGCGACATCGAATTATTTCGATCGCGACATCCGCTTCGCCTTCGATTCCTCGCCAATCCTGTTCTTCTTCGGCGTGCCGATCCCCGGCATCACGCTGCAGCCGCAAAAGCGAACCAACTGGTCGAACGAAATCCGCTACGCATCCAAATATGATGGGCCGGTCAATGTGGTGGTGGGTGCCTTTTACAGCCAGGAAACCTCGAACTTCCGCACCGAAGTGCTGCGGTCCAACAATCTGGGCCTGCCGACCGGTGCATTCAGCCCGCTCGATTCGGATGATGCGCTGCAGAACCCGAACGGAAACACCTTTTTCGGCCGGTTCGAGAACCAGAAACTCAAGCAATATGCCTTTTTCGGCGAGTTGACCTACGACCTGACCGACACGCTGAGCGCCACAGGTGGCGTCCGCTATTTCCACAATGATGCGACGTCGGTCGATCAGCAGACGCACCCCTTTGGCGGTTTCGGCGCGAGCCCGCCCTTTACCCCGCAGACCAATGTCGCGGTCGACAGCAAGGTGACTTACAAGGGCAATCTCAGCTGGAAACCGCAAAAGGGTGTGCTGATCTATGGCACCGTCGCGTCAGGCTTCCGGACGGGCGGCACCAACCAGGCCGATCTGCCCTTCGCTTCGGGCATCCCGCGTACCTATGCATCTGATTCGCTGACCAATTTCGAGCTTGGCACCAAGCTGACTTTGCTCGACGGCAAGCTGGCGATCGATGCCGCAGTCTATCATATCGACTGGTCGGACATTCAGATCCGCGCGCTCGATGCGACCCAGGCCTTTCCGTTCACCACCAATGCCGGCACCGCCGTCGTCAATGGCGTCGAGGCGGATGTGAACATTGCCCCGGCGCACGGCGTGTCGATCGATATCGGCGGGTCATATCAGGATGCGCATCTCACCCAGAACCAGCCCGGTAACACTGCAGCGGACCCCACGCTGGGTCGCGACGGCGACCCGATCCCGAACGTGCCACGCTTCAGCGGTAACATCGCGCTTGATGTTGATCGACCGTTGACGGGCAACTTCAATTATCTGGTGCATGTCGATGTCAATTATCGCGGCTCTTCGCACACCACGCTGGCGCGCTCGCGCAATGGCTTCGATACGACGCTGGACGATTATTCGCTGACGAACATCCGGATCGGCGTAGCCAACGGGCCGTGGCGGGTGGAAGGTTTTGTGCGCAACCTGTTCGATGCGCGCGCACAGATTGATTCGATTTCTTCGTCGCAGGATCCGCTTGCCTATATTACGGTGCGACCGCGCACCGTGGGCATTTCGGCGTCGCGGAAATTCTAGCCGAAGAGACTGATACAAGCCGATGGATGAGCCCGTAATTGCAGCGACGAAGCCGTGCCTGGTCGCCCTGGTCGAGGGGCAGCGGTATATGTGGTGCAGTTGCGGGCTCAGCAAAACCCAGCCTTTTTGCGATAATTCGCATGTCGGCACGCGGTTCAAGCCAGTGCTGTTCAAGGCGCAGGAGACTGATGAGGAACTGCTCTGCGCCTGCAAGCGCACGCAGGGGCCGCCCTACTGCGATGGATCGCACAACAGCCTGTCTGCGAGCTACGGCGCACCGATGGAGGAAACGGCCGCTGATGCTGTGGTGGTCGCCCGCTCGGCGGATGCCAATGGCGCGGCTCGCGCCGCGCTTGATGCCCATTGCTTCGTGATCAACCCGGCAGGTGTCGCGACCATTCGGGAGGGGACGCTGGCGCTTTACCCCGTGATTGGCCGCGATGACGGCGCCAAGCGCCTGAGCCAGTTCGCCGGCAGCGTCGCGCCTGGCATCGGCCCGATCGTCCAGTTCGCGGACAGTGATACCGTGATCTATGTCATCGACGGGCAGGGCGCGATCGAGATCGGCGACCGGCACTTCGATCTGCCCGCAGAAAGCGGTGCCTATGTCCGCGCCGGTGAGGCGTTCCGGATCACGGCAACAGCGGCGATGCGGATCAACCTGACCGTCTGCCCGCTGGGGCCGCAGCCGAGTTTTCTCGGTACGATGCCACCCGCGTTTGATGAAAGCGTGCCCAACCGGATCGAGACGGTCGACCCCTCCAAGCGCGCGGCGATGGCCGACCGTTATTATCAGGTGCTGGTGGACGGCGAAACGCAGGGGACCGAGGTCACCCAGTTCATCGGCCACATCCCCCAGTCGCGCGCTGCGC
>JBBQHG010000026.1:0-18477 GCA_038323755.1 Sphingomonadales bacterium | reverse complement strand
ACACTATCACTCTGATCGTCGGGCGACAGCTGTTTGATATTAATTGCTCGAAGCGAACTGTTTCGAAGTCGACGTTTATCACGGTCGCTGAGCTGTTCAAATGTCTTTCCGTTATATTCCGATCTTTGTGCTAGTCCCTTCAACCTAAAAACAGTTCGCCGTCCTCGGTTGTCTGCGTCGCCAAAGTATCCCTCTAAGAAGTACTTGATCGACATTACGCGCTGTTGTCCGTCGATAACCTCTAGCTGATCTTCGCCATTCACAAACAGAAAAATCTGAGGGACAGGCAGGCCCATTAGAAATGATTCTATTAGTTTTGAGGCTTGCTCAATTTTCCAGACGTATCTTCGCTGGTAAAACGGAATTATCATATCTCCGCGAGCAATCTGTTGCGCTAAAAGCTCTAGGGTCGGGTCGGTAGGGGAAACCGAAATGTCATATTCGACGAAGGGCGTGTCATCAGACTCTTCGACAACTTCGAGTTCGCCTCTTGGATCAGTCACGGTACATCCCATCGATTTTATTGGAAGGTTGCATGAAGCCTACTCTGTGGCAATCGGTATCGTGCGCACCACACAATTCCGGCCAAATTCCGGTACCATTATATCCAATTGCCTTACGGTGCCAGTTTACTAAATACACGAAACTCGCCGAGGCAAGGCGGAGCCGTTGGTATCCTCACGCATTCCGCGTGGTAATCCTCACCCGCTTAGCCGCCGCTCGCTCGATCACCGCCCCCAACACGGCATCGAACAACGGCTGCGGGATGAACCCATAGAACGGCGTCCGCTCTTCCCCGCGCTCGATCGGTCGGATGTCCGGGCCCGGCCAGCGGAAGCAGTTGAGTTCGGTGACCATGATCCAGCAGCGTTCGGCATCGAGGCCAAGATGGGCCTTCACCTGCGTTGGGATTTCGAAGGCGTCGCCGGTTTGTGCGGGCGGTTGCGTCGTCACGGGCACGACGCGTAGCTCGGTGTCTCCGTCGACCTCTTCACGCGCGATCACGACGACGACGGGGCGATGCTTACGTCCTTTCTCCTCGCCCCGCGCCGCCTCACGCGCCCACAGGTACGAATAGGACAGAACGTTAGCCGGTTTCGGTATCGTCCATGAGGTAGTTTAGCGCGATCGACTCGGCAGGGGCTCGGACATTCATCAAGGCCTGTAGCGTTTCGTCATCCAAATCCTCCGTCCTGATCACCTGCCGGTCGCGCCGCTTCAATCGCTCATATTCGGTGAGCGAGATCATCACGATGCGCGTCGTGCCGTGGCGCTGGATGCCGACGGGGCGCTGCATCGCTTCGTCGGTGTAGAAACCGAAGCGGTTCGCGACGTCCTTGGCGGACACTTCTAGGATAGGTTCTGGCATGGCGATTCTCGGTTGTCTAGGTAAAGTAGCGACTTCACAGATTGTGGATATAATCGGTGCTTTGATAACTACCAGCTATATTTTTGCCAATTTGGCATACCGCCCCCGCAAAGCCGCGTCGGTCGTCGCTTGGGCGACGCCGGCCGGGCTCGCCCGCGCAGTCGCGCGGCGCTCGATTTAGCGTTCGCTAAATCCTCGCGTCCGCCCGCCTAACCTCCATCAGTGCAAAATACCCGATGAGCCGCGCCCCCATCTGCCGCACCCGTGCGTTAACTCACCACTACAAACCAAGGAGTTACGCCATGACAGAGACCAGCTATGACATCCGTACGCTCAACGGGCTGATCGCCACGACCATCGACAGCGTCGATGGCTATACCGAAGCCGCCAAGGATGCCGAGAACAGCCGCTTTGCCGCGATGTTCACCAGCCGCGCGACCGAGCGTCGCCAGGTTGCCAATTCGCTCCAGGCCGAAGTGTCGAAGCTCGGCGGCGAGCCCGAGGATGATGGCACCATCCTCGCCAGCGCGCACCGCACCTTCCTTGATCTCAAGGCCGCCGTCACCGGCCAGGACGATCAGGCGATCGTCAATGAAGTCGAGCGCGGCGAAGATCACATCAAGGCCAAGTTCGAAACCGCGCTCAACGACCAGGAACTCGGCGCGGAAACGCGCTCGGCAATCGGTGCAGCGTGGCAATCGGTCAAGGCCGGGCATGATGAGATGCGCGATCTGAAGCACAGCCTGCAGAACAGGTAAGAACGCTCCGAGCGGAGGGACGCGGGCGGCCACCGGTCGCCCGCGTTTTTTTGCGCGCCGCACCGCACCCGCCGCAGCCCGTCTCTGCTCGATCAGGCTCGGTCAGCCACAATAAGAGTTAAAATGAACTTATGTATTTTGTGCCTGCTACTGCAATGATACGAGTCTGTCCGGGGGTAAATTGTAGCAGGAGAGTCGAAATGATCGAACTGATGGACCGTGAAATCCAGCAAGTTGATGGCGGCGTCGTGCCATATTCCTATTTGGCCCCCAACGGCATCACATATGAGAATATCGTCAAGGTCACGACCCATTATTGGGAGGATGTTGATGGCGCGCGCGAATATTTCGTCGATGCAGCGGCCTCGTGGGGCATCCCGGCCTATCTGGCGGCGTCGCAACTGAACGCGCTGTTCTCAGCCTATCAGGGCCAATTCTGACAATCATCGGCGCACCGCGTCAGCCACTGGCTGCGGCGGTGTCGATCGCTGATTGACCGCGCGCGAGGGGAGGGGGCGATGCGGTCGCCCCCTTTTCCGAACTGCCGCGTACATACCGGCACATTTGCGCTGCGCTGGATTTAACCGGCGCTCCATCCTAGCGTGTGCACGCCATGTGCAATGAAGCCGCCCGCCGCATTTCGCTCGGCCAGCTCCGAGAGGACTGGTCGCAGCTCAAAATCCCGCTCGTCTTCCCGGAAGGCGCGCCCAACATGGCGCCGCTTGAGAGCATCCGCATCACCGATCCCACCGTCATCATCCGCGCCGCTACCGAGCAGGCGGGCGCCGCAGAGCTCGTCACGCGCCGCTGGAGCTGGCCCATCGGCGGCGCGGCGGGGAACAAGCCGCTCTATAATTTCCGCAGCGAGGGCCGCCGCTTCGCCAATTCCGCCACCGGTGGCCGCTGCCTCATCCCGGTCGACGGTTTCTACGAATTCACCGCGCCCACGGAAACCGGCCAGAAGCGCAAGACCAAATGGCTCTTCACCCCCGCGCCCGGCGGGCCGCTTGCGGGTGCCTATCTCTGCATCGCCGGGCTGTGGCGCACGCATGCGGTGGTGGGGGAGGCCTTCACGATGCTGACGACTGAGCCCGGCCCCGATGTCGCGCCCTATCATGCGCGGCAAGTGGTGCTGATGCCGCGCGCGCATTGGGCAGACTGGATTGCGGGCGATGTGCCGTCCGCCGATCTCATCACCCCGGCCCCGGCAGGGTCGCTCCTCGCCACGCGCGCTTAAAAGAAAGCCCCGCGCGCAGGGGCGTTGCGCGCCGGGCTGCCCTGGTGTCACGTCCAGTGCTCCCGGGAAGGCGGGAGCCCAGGGTCCCAAGTGCGACCGCCCGAAACCAGCCACGCCGCCCGCCAAGCTCGGCGCATCGCGCGCGGGCAATCGGTGATTTGGTAGAAGGCTTCCAATGTTGGATTTCGTCTGACAGACTCTTCGTCACGGGCAATGCGTGTCCCGCTCCCGGATGCCGCGCATATTTGTGGTGTCCCGCAACTTCGACAAGTTCGACAAGTTCGGGCGGTCGAGCAGCGGCGCAAATCAGGGCTGATGAGTAGCCCGCCTTCCCGGGTCGCAGGGGGGGATTTGCGAGGGGGAAGGCGGGCTTGCGAGGCGGGGAAAGGGGGGGAACCCGGCCGCGCATCTCAACAACACCTGCACCCGTGTTTGGATGCATCGAAAGCCAATTCGGGCGCAAATAGCATTCGGTTACAGCTTATTTGTGCGTTTTTTGCGCCGAGTAGAAAAAGCACCCCGGCGGGACGCTCGCTCACCCCTGCGCGGCGGCGATGCAACCATTACGCCAGCCGATCATTATTGTGGCAGCACACAACAGGAGAAAGACAATGCGTACCATCACTCTTGGTATGATTGCGGCTGCCACATTGGTTGCCGGCTGCGATACCTATGACACCCAGGGCCCCGGCTATGCCTCAGACTATAGCCGCTACGATTACAATAACCCCGATCCGCAATATGGCGGCTATTATGCCGACAAATATTATCGCGAGGACAATCGCCGGTATCAGGAACGCCGCCTCGCCGAAAATGACCGCGTCTATCGTGGGCAGGACGGTCGCTATTATTGCCGCCGCGCCGATGGCACGACCGGTCTTGTCGTCGGTGCCGCCGTCGGTGGTCTGCTCGGCAACCTGATTGCGCCGGGCGGTTCCAAGGTGCTCGGCACGATCCTGGGTGCCGGTGGCGGCGCGCTTGCCGGCCAGGCCATCGACAAGAACAACCAGAACGACGTTCGCTGCCGCTGATGCGGCCATCGCTGCTACGGCGCTTGCCCGGCGGCCCCTACCCAGCAGCCTTTGGGCCCCGGCATGCATCGCGCTTGCCGGGGCCTTTTGCTGTGCTATCCCCGGGCGCACCCTTATTCGGAGAGCCGATACCGATGCGCACGTCCTTTCTCTTTGCTGCCATCCTCGCTTCTGCCAGCACCGCGGCGATCGCGGCGCCGATCCACCAATATGGCAGCCTGACGATTACCGCGCGGGGCGACCGGATCGCCAGCGTGGAAAGCGGCGATGGCGGCCACGCCAAAATCCTGGTCCGCAGCGTGTCAGCGGGCAAGGTCACCGCAACCATCGATCCGTGCAAGACGTGCAGCTATTCGGGCCTTACCTATGCTGCAGACGGGACGTTGGCGTTCCTGGCGCGAGACCGGGCTGCGGGCGTCGTCATGCTGCAAGCTGCCAGGGGCGACGACATTCAGACAATCGCCACCGTCAAGGGCATCGCCCAGACGCCGCGCTTTTCGCCCGATGGCAAGCGGATCGCGCTGCTGGTGACGATCGGGGCGGCCAAGGAATCCGGCGCGGCCCAGGCTGGGGTGCGGCAGGTTGGCGAAATCGGCGAAAAAAACGACGAGCAGCGCCTCGCCGTCTTCACCCTCGGCGCACCGGCGCTGGCACCCGAAGCCGTGGCGCCCGTCTCGCCGGCTGACCGCTACATCTACGAATATGATTGGACGCCCGACGGCAAGGGTTTCGTCGTTACAAGCGCGCTCGGCAATGGCGATGCCAATTGGTGGGTTGCGACGCTCGACGCGATCGATGCGCAGACCGGCGCGGTGCGGCAGATCGCCAAGCCAGCCACCCAGCTCAACTATCCGCGCGTCTCGCCGGACGGTAAGACGGTTGCCTATATCGGCGGGCTGATGAGCGACTTCGGCTCGGTTGGCGGCGATGTCTGGACCGTGCCGTTCGACGGCGGTTCGCCGACCAACATCACCGATGGGGCCAAGGCAACCGCAACCTCGCTCGACTGGACAAGCGGTGGTCTCCGCGCGGTAGTGCTCAAGGGCGATCAGGCGCAGTTGGTTGCGGTCAGCGCGACTGACGGTTTCTCCGCCCCGCTGTTTGGCCGTCCGGCAAGCTTTGCCGCCGGCGACGGTCGCGCTGCCTTCAGCGCGGATGGCCGCCATGTCGCGACCGTCGTCCAGGATTATGCCCGCGCGCCCGCCGTCTTTGCCGGCGCTGCCGGCAAGCCGCGCCAGATCACGCACGACAATGACGGTGCCAAGCCACTGGTCACGGCGCGCAGCATCAGCTGGAAGAATGATGGCTTCGATGTGCAGGGTTGGCTGCTCGCGCCGGTCGGTGCCGATCCGTTGAAGAAGGCGCCGATGGTTACGGTGGTGCACGGCGGCCCGGCAGCGGCCAATGTACCGGGCTTTGTCGAACGTGGTGCCGCGGCTGATCTGATCGCTGCGGGCTATTACATTTTCCTGCCCAACCCGCGCGGCAGCTACGGCCAGGGCGAGGCTTTCACCGCCGCCAACAAGCGCGATTTCGGCGGCGGCGATCTGCGCGATATCCTGACGGGCATCGACGCGGCGGAAAAGGTCGCGCCGATCGATGATGCCCGGCTGGGCCTGACCGGGGGCAGCTATGGCGGCTTCATGGCGATGTGGGCCAACACCCAGACCAACCGCTTCAAGGCGATCATCGCCGGCGCCGGCCTTAGCAACTGGATCAGCTATTACGGCACCAATGGCATCGACCAGTGGATGCTGCCCTATTTCGGCAAGACGCTGTACGAGGATTATGACGCCTACAAGGCACCATCCGCCATCTATTTCATGAAGACGGCCAGGACGCCGACCTTCGTCTATGTCGGCGAGCGCGACATCGAGGTGCCACCAACCCAGTCTGTCGAATATTGGCACGCGCTGAAGGATCAGGGCGTGCCCACCAGCCTGGTCATCTATGCTGAGGAAGGCCATGGCATCAGGGGGCCGGCCAATGTGGAGGATCTGCGCAAACGGACGATGGCCTGGTTCGACAAATATCTCGGTGCCAGAGAATAGCGGTCAGCGCAGCGGCCGGCCGGTGTCCTTCCATTTGTCGAGAATCGTCGATTCGGGCAGGGCGTCGGTTGGTGCGGCACGCTGGGCATAGCCTGCCTGCGGTGTGCCACTGTCGCGGTAGGCGGGCTGGATGAGCGCCACGGCGGTCCGCAGCTTCGCCGGGGTGTCGGGCTTGGCGGCGATCATCGCTGGTGCTGCAGTAAAGGCGTCCGGCACCACCGGTCGCGGATGCGGCCCGGGAAAGGGCTCCCCGCCCAGATAGGGTTGGCGAAACGCGCCAGGCGTTCCCCAATAGCCCTGCCAGCGGTGGAAGAAGTGCGCGCCGATTGCCGCCGTCATCACCAGTTGCCGGTTCCAAGATGGGGTAACGGCATAGGTGTGGTAATGCGTTGCCATCCCGACATCGGCCTCGACCGCGCCGGCGAGCATCGCCCCTGCCACCCGCATCGCACGCAGCCAGCTCGCCCGCGCCGGGACCCGTGCCATTGACCCGTCACAGGCATAGCTGAACTGGCAGCCGGTCAGCCGCTCCGATCCTTGATAGATCACGCCGCAGACCGTGTCCGGAAAGGCAGGATGGCGCACCCGGTTCAGGATCACCTGCGCAACGGCACGCTGCCCGGCATCCGGTTCATTGCCTGCCTCATAATATATCGCCGCCGTCAGGCACTGGAGCGCGCGGGTACGATCAGTCGCACTGGCACGCTGCATTGAAAAGGGCGGGGCAGGGTGGATCGTGCCGTCATTGGTCGGCTGCACGGCGTCTGCCGGGATCGGCATATCGGGCAGCGCGGCAGTACCGGTGGTACCAAGCGACGGCGCGGCATCATCGTCCGCTACGTAGAGCAGCGCGCCGCCAGGGAAGTGATCCTCGGTCTCATAGCCGATCGGCGGCGGCGGTGGCGCGGCAGGCGTGGGCTGGCTTGCGATGATTGCGCGGATCGCAGCCTGCGCGGAATAGCCGACACAGACCAGCAACAGCAGCGCCGCTGCCGCCGTCATCCGCATCTGCCAACCCGTCAACCGCCGCAAGACCACACCGGGCCCCTTTCATCACTGCCGGATGAGAACCACCACGGCGCTTTGCGCCATAGCGACTCTCACGCTGCCGTGCGCGCCCTGTTTTGGTGCTGTGCCAGGGCGAAACGATTGATGGTTAACGTAATTATTGGCTTATTTGAGCGACGGACTGTCCAGATTAAGCGCGCTGGCTGGGATCACTTCGAGGGTGGGATACGTCTTGCGCAGATCATCCACGAACAGCTTGGATTCGCCAACGACAACGATGCTCGCGACCGACGGGTCGAGCAGTTGGGCCGCCGCTGCCTGGACTGCCGCCGGATCGACTCCCTGGATGCTCCCTGGATAGGTTTTCAATTCGCTGAGGGGCACGCCGTTGGTCACGTAGTTGGCGATCAGGCCAGCGATGCCGCCGGTTGTCTCCGTCGTCCGTCCAAAGCCACCGATCAGCACGGCCTTGCGCGTATCGAGTTCGGCTGCGGGTGCTGGCTCGGCCCCCAGCTTTTTCATCTCGGCAACGATCAGGGACACGACCTCAGCCGCAGACGGGTTCTTGGTCTGGGTGGTTGCCGCCATCGGTCCGGGTGAACGGCGGGCAGCAAGCTGGCTGCCGGCGCCATAGGATAGCCCGCGCTTGATACGGATTTCCTGGTTCAGCCGCGACGAGAAGCCAACGCCCAAGGTCGCATTGGCAATGCCTGCTGCATAATAGCGCGGATCGCTGCGAGCGATGCCGGTGCGGGCGACGACGACGCCTGCCTGACCAGCGCCGGGGAAATCGACAACGATCACGCGGGGTGGCACTGCCGCCGCGGTGACCGCAGGCTTGGTCTCGGTCGCGCCGCTGGTCATGTGCCAGTTACCAAAGCTTTTCTCTGCCAGCGCGCGAGCCGCCGCCGGGGTAATGTCGCCCACCAGTACCAGCGTCGCTGCTGCCGGGTTCCAGGCCGATGCATAAGCTTTTTGTACATCGGCGCGCGTGATCGCTTTCAGCGAGGCGGGCGTGCCCGACAGCAGATGGCCATAAGCGCTGCTGCCAAACACCGCGCGCGTCGCAACATAGCCGGCAAGCTGGGCGGGGTTTTTCAGCGAGACGCCGATCCCGTCAATCTCCTGGGTACGGGCACGGTCGATCTCTTCTTGCGCGAAGGCGGGGTGCATGACCACATCGGCGAGCACGGCCATCGCCGGCGCTGCCTGGTCGGCTTTCACGGCGATGGTGGCTGAGGCGCCATCCCAATCGGCATCGCTGCCGATCGATCCGCCGAGCGATTCGATCTCGCGCGCAATCTCGGTTGCAGAGCGGGCGGCGGTGCCCTTGGTCATCAGTTCTGCTGACAGGTTGTTGAGCCCGGCAAGCGTGGCCGGGTCGCTGGCGCCGCCACCTGGCACGACCACACGCGCGGCAATCAGCGGCAGTTCATGCTTCTCGACGACGATGATGCGCATGCCATTGGCAAGGCGCGATTCCACCGGTGCCGGTATCGCCGCACTTACCGGCGCAGCGGGAGGTGGTGGTAGCACGCGCTCCGCATCGGACGCTGGGGTGAAGAGCTGAACATCCGCGGGTGCGGTCAGCGCTGCGACCTGCACGGTCGGCGCCACGGCCACGGTATCGCCCTTGGGGCCGCCGTCGGTCGCGGGCAGATAACGGATCGTGGCCGCCTGGTTGTCGCCCAGATACTTGCGGGCGACGCGCTGGACATCAGCCGCGGTTACCTTGGCGAGATCGGCCAGCTGCCGATCGGCTGCCTTGACGTCGCCATCGATGATGACTGCGCTGGCGATGGCAGACGCCTTGCCATCCGCCGTCTCACGTGAGGCGATCGCGCTGGTGAGGAGCTGGTTCTTGGCCTCGTTCAATTCGGCGGTGGATACCGGCATGTCGCGCACGCGGGCAATCTCTCGCGTCAGCGCGGCCTCACCCTCTGCCGGCGATTTGCCACCCGCCAGAATGGCATAGGCCGCCAGCGCACCGGTCGACTGCTTGGAATCGAGGAACGTGCCCGCGCTCTGCGCAATCTGGTCACGGTAAACCAGGCTTTCATAGAGGCGTGAGCTCTCGCCAGCCGACAGCACGGCGTTCAGCACGGCGAGCGCGGCATTGTCCGGGTCGCGGTCAGCCGGGATCGGATAGCTGATCAGTACCGCAGGGAGCGGGGTATTGGCCTCATAGATTGTCTTGGAAACAGGCGCAGTGCGCGGCGGCTCTGTCACCGTCACGCGCGGGATCGGGCGGTCGGGCTTCTTGATGCCAGCGAAATACTGGTCGACCCATGCATCCAACTTTGCGGGGTCGAAATTGCCGGCGACCACCAGAACGGCGTTGTCGGGCCGGTAATAGGTCGCATGGAAGGCCCGGACGTCATCGATCGACGCCGCCTCCAGCTCTTCGATGCTGCCGATACCGGGGCGGGCATAGGGGTGGGTTGTGTAGGAAATTTCGGGGAAATAGAGCGAGAATAACTTGCCATAGGGCTGGGCGAGCACGCGCAGCCGCAGCTCTTCCTTCACCACGTCACGCTCGGAGGCGAAGTTCTTGGGCTCAACGACCAGCGTGGCCATCCGGTCCGCCTCGGCAAAAAGCAACCGCTGCAGATGGTTGGCGGGGACGGTCTCATAATAATTGGTGTAATCGTCATTGGTCGATGCGTTGTTGAACCCGCCAACATCCTCGGTCAGCCGATCGAACTGCTCTGGCACCAGGTTGCGCGTGGCCTTGAACATCAGATGCTCAAACATGTGCGCAAAGCCAGACCGACCCTTGGGATCGTCCTTCGAGCCGACATTGTACCAGACCTGCACCGAGACGGTCGCGGTCGAGGTGTCGCGCACCGCATAGACACGCAGGCCATTGGCGAGCGTGCGCGCCGTGTAGGCAATCGGCTTGACGCTTGCCGAAGCGGCAGTCGGCGCCTTTTTCAGCTGTTTGGCGAGAGCGGGAGCGGCGGGAAGGGCAGCAACGCCCAGCAACAGGGCGACACGTGACAGGCGCATATCGGGGGACTCCGGGTGAAAGCAGGTGTTGAACGCAAGGTGCCGTGCGTGTGTTAGCGATGTCAATCGCGCCCGATTTCGAGCGCAGCCTCGCTGCCTATTTCTTGCGCGACCGGTTGGCGTAGAGCAGCGCGGCAGCAAGCGCGGCCGAGCCGATGCCGATGCCGATGCCGATTGGGCCTAGTGGGAAGTTGCCACCCTTGGCCTCCGCCTTTTTGATCAGATCGGTCTGGTCCGCAGCTTCGCGCACGCGTTTTGCCGCGTGGGCGGCAGCTTCAATCTCGTTCATCTCGGCCACGATACTCTCCTTGTCGCCGGTTCAACCGCCAGCATAATTCTTTCTGAACGCATCTGCGAAGATTGTCAGGCGTTGTTCGGTAATGGCGGTGCGCAGATCGCTCATCAACGTCTGATAAAACCACAGATTATGTTCAGTCATTAACATCGCGCCCAAAATCTCGGCCGAGCGGACGAGATGGTGGAGATAGGCCCGGCTCCAAGTCGCGCACACCGGGCAGCCACATGTCGGATCGAGCGGCCCTAAATCTTCCGCGAACTTGGCATTGCGGATGTTGATTGCACCGCCGCGCGTAAAGGCTTGGCCGGTGCGGCCCGACCGGGTGGGGAGGACGCAATCGAACATGTCGATCCCGCGCTCTACCGCGCCGACGATATCGTCCGGCTTGCCCACGCCCATCAAGTAGCGGGGCTTGTCCGCCGGCAATTGGGCCGGTGCAAAATCGAGGCAGCTGAACATGGCCTCCTGCCCTTCGCCCACGGCAAGCCCGCCAACCGCATAGCCGTCAAACCCGATGTCGATCAGCGCATCGGCACTGTCGCGCCGCAGCTTCTCATCAAGCGCACCCTGCTGGATACCGAAGATCGCGGCGCGCTCTGCATGTTCACCGCCACCATCGAAGGCGGCGCGGCTTCGCTTTGCCCAACGCATCGATCGCGCCATCGCGGCTCGCTGCACCTCTGGCGTCGACGTCGTTGGCACTAGCTCGTCAAACGCCATCACGATGTCAGACCCGAGCAGACGCTGGATCTCAATCGATCGTTCAGGCGACAAGGTGTGCCGGCTGCCATCCAGATGCGACTTGAACGTCACGCCGTCCTCGCTGCGGGTCGTCAGGTCGGACAGGCTCATCACTTGATAGCCACCGCTATCGGTTAAAATCGGGCGGTCCCAGCCCATGAAATCGTGCAGCCCGCCGAGTCTCGCCACGCGTTCTGCGCTGGGGCGGAGCATCAGGTGATAGGTATTGCCCAAAATGATGTCAGCGCCAGTCGCGCGGACGTCTGTCGGCTTCATCGCCTTAACGGTTGCCGCGGTGCCGACGGGCATGAAGGCAGGCGTGCGGATCGCGCCGCGCAGCATCGCGATCTCTCCCGTACGAGCGCGACCGTCAGTGGCGTTGATCGAAAAGCTGAATCGACTCAAGCAGCGGCCTCGCACCGATCGCCCAGCAGGTAATCGACCACGTCTGACGGCGAATCGAACAGCACATCCGGTTTCAGCGCGGTCAGGATCGATCGGTTGGCATAGCCCCACAGCACAGCGGCAGCATCGATGCCGACCTTGCGCGCGGCAGTCAGGTCGCGCGTTTCATCGCCGATGGCGAGTGCGTCGGCCCTTTCGACGCCCAGTTTGCGTAACACCCTGCGAAAGCGCCGCGCCTTGCCGAACAGCGATGCACCGCATTCGAACATCTCGATCTTCGAGACGATGTCGGGTCCAAGAATGGCGTGGGCGTTATGCTCAGCGTTGGAGGTGACGACTGCAATCCGCACGCCGCTTTCCACCAGCTTGTCGATCATCGCTGCCACGCCATCGAATAGCTCAATCCGGTCAGTTTCCGCCGCCAGCCGCTTGTGCACATGACGCGCGATCACGGGCAGCTTCCAGCGCGGGATGCCGACATGGCGGATAACCTCGCGCGTGGTGCGGCCGCGAAGTCCCTCAACCTCGTCTTGCGGCACTGGGCGAAAGCGAAAGCGTGCGGCAAGATCGTCGGCAATCGACAAAAACCAGTCGCCGCTGTCTGCAAGCGTGCCGTCGAAATCGAAAATCGCCAGCCGATAACGGGGTGCGACGGTCATCATTGTCGCCGCCGTCCACGCTTGCCCTCGCGATCGAACGGGTTGGGCGCGCGGGCGCTATCGAGCGTCAGCAATTCGCTGCGGACCAGCATATTATCCTTGTCGCGATCGAACCGGGTAAAGGTCTTGTCGATCTGCGCGGTTAGCTCGGCGAGCGAGATGCGGTTGTCGCCGTCGCTATCGGTTTCATAGGCGCTGGGCAGGGCGTTGCGATCACCGAGAAAGCGTTCCGCCCAATCCGCCATTTCGATATAGCCGATCGTGCCGGTGGTGCCCGATTTGATCGCGTTGAAGCTGCGCTCGACCCCGGCGCGCATCTCTGCGCGCGTCACTTTTGCATCACCATCCGAATCGAGCGTGGCAATGAAGAGCGCAACGGGCTCAGCCATGATGGTGGCGCCAGGCGGCTGGGTAATGGGCGGGGCAGGGCGTGGGGCGCCGGTTTGGGGGACTGGCGCCGATTGGGCCAACGCGGCCTGGTTGCTGATCGACAGCGCACCAATCGCCATCGAGCAGCCAGCGACCAACAGCGCGCGCAGCGCAGGTCGTTTCGAGGGGATCGCAGGTTGAATTGCCATGTCCGCGCAGCGATAGCCGCCTTTAGGGGCATCGGCATAGCCCGCTTTCGCAGGTCAGCCCGTTCAGCCGGCGGTTTTTTTGGACAAGTTGGGCGTTATCCTGCGCGGTCGAGCGTCACGCTGTCGGCGATTGACCGATAGTACGGCAGGCCGGCGTTGAAATAGTGCAGGATCGGCGCTTCGAAGGTGATCATGTAAAGTTTGCCGCCGATGATGGCCGCCGTGCCGATACCTTGGCGCTTAACCTCCTCTCCCTGCACGACAAAATGATAGGTAAAGCGCACACCCTTGGCCCCGGCAAACGGTGCAGGCTCGACCGAGTCGATCGACATTAGCGAGGTGCCGATGGCGACTCGATAGCTGCTTTCGAACAATTGGGTGATGTCGGTCGGCAACATCGATGCGGCAAAGCGCGGCAGCGGGTGGTTCTTGCGGTCGCGGTCCTTGAACAGCGGCATGCCGCTTTCGATTCCGCCATAAAAGGCCAGATCGTTCAGCTGTGGCCCATCCAGTGTCCAGGTTTCCGAATTGCGACCAGGGCGTGCCCCCATCTTGTTCCACTCACGGTCGGGCACAACTGTCATCGCCGATTTGGCAACCGTCACGCGTACGCCCTTGGCGATCAGGCTGTTGCCGGCCTGTGCGATGCCCGGCAGAGCGATAAGGGCGGCAATCGCAAGAAATCCGGAGGGGCGCATATTGAGTCCTTTGGGCATGCGGGCGGGTTTGTAGTCGATCATTCGGCAAGCGAGGCGATCAGTGCATGGTCGCCTGCGTTGGGTGCCTTCTGGAGATAGGTTTTCAGCGCATCGCGCCCTTCTGCCGGCGTCTGCCCTCGCAACAAGGCCAGGCCCAGGCCGCGCCACAGTTCGGGTGCCGTGCCGCCCTGCGCAATGGCGTCGCGGTAGAAGCCGACGGCCGCGACCAGGTCGCGCGGATTGCCGCGCAGGCGATAAAGCTCGCCCCGCGCAAACAGCAGATTGGGCGTCCACCCATCGGCGGCGCACTGCGCGAGCAGATAGTCGGTGCCGGCAAAATCGTTGAGCTTGATCTGGTCGTCAATCAGCATCGGCTGCCACGCGGCAATAGCCTGGCGATATTGATCGGCGTTATCGATCCCTTCGTCGGGGGACTGTGACGCGAGCTTGCGCAAATAGGTAACGCGTTCAAGGCTCGTCGGGTGCGTTGCAAAAAAGCCGGCGGGTTTGGTGCGCTTGCTCTTTTGCCGGCGTCCCGCCGCAGTCGCATCCTCTTCGTCCAGCAAACGCGCCCAGATGTCGGGGAAGGCGGCGACGCGATAGGGGGAGGCGGCGAGATAGCCGGCTGACTTGAGATCAGCGGCGCGTTCCTGCTCGCGCGAGAAGGAAAAGATCCCACCAACAGCAGCGGTTGCAACCGCAGCCCCGGTGCTGCCGCCAAAAACGCTCGCCCACATGGCGATGTCGGTGTTGCGCCGGGTATGCTGGAAACCCGCAAGCGAATGGCGCTCTTCGAAATGCGCAAATTCATGGCCCAGCACCGCCGCCAGCTCGGCCTCGTTGTGGATGCGCAGCAACAGGCCGGTCCAAACCTGCATCGCCCCATTGGGCATCATCGACGCATTGAAAGCCGGGACGCGGACGACATAGATCCGCACCGCCGCACAGCGCGCGTCGCCTACCGTGTTGCACAGGACCTGGCGAAGATAGGCGTTGAGCGCGGGGTCGCTGACGATGAAGGTCGAATCGCGCAGTTTGCGTTCTTCCTCATCGACCAGCATCCACATGCCTCGTTCATCGATCGTGGTTGGCTGATACGCTCCGGCGTAAGGCGGCAAAGGAGCCGGTGAACGCTTCACATCGGCCGCATGCGCGACACTCGCCAAGGCAAGCGCCATTGCCGACGCAACGGCAGTGCCGATCATCCAGCCCATCCGCTATCGCGTTCCCTTGGGCGCAACGGGTTTGCCGGGAAAATCCTCCAGCAGTTGCGCCACCCGCTTTTGCGCGCCTTCCGGCGTGCGGACGTCGCCCCCCATTTGCACATCGGCATTCAGCCAGACAAGGTCACCGGTGCGCAGATCGACCAGCCCGGCATAGCCTTTGTGCACGCCAGAGGTGATGCCCACGCCAAGCGCCGCGCCAAACAGCTGCGCTACCTTGCGCCCGGCTGAGCCATATTGGTCCTCTGTGTAGAGGAAGAGTCCGTAATCGGCCTCGGGTGCGCGTCCTAAGCGCTGAATGTCCTGCCCCAGTGTCCAGTCGAACACATCCGCCCGCTTTTTGGTGGGAAGGCGATTGCCGGGGAAGAACTTGAATTCGATCACCGCCTCGGCAACCGCTGTAAACAACGCCTGGTATTCGGCGACCGTCTGCGCATCCTGGCCGAGCGGCTCACCATAATCGGTGACGCTGTTGCCCAATTGGTTCTGGGCTTTGCCCAATGCCTCGGCGATCAATGTTCTGGCTTGATCGGTCCAGTCAGCGTTTGGCTCAAACAGTCCGCCGGTTGATTGCTCACCAACCTTGATCGACGGCCTAAAAATCAGAATTCGCGCGCTGCCATTTGGCGCGATGGAGAAGCCGGGCTTGGTCGCCGATTTTTCCTGCGCGTGCGCTGGTGCGAGCAAAGCAGTCGCCGGCATGAGTCCAAACGCCAGCAGCGCCAGCAGCCAATGGTTACGCATCGATCCCCCTCCGATCATTGCCCCCGCAACAACACTGCATCGCGAATGATCTGCGGGGACAGAAAAAGTGTAAATTTCCGTTTTATGTCAAGGGTATCTGGCGGCAGCGCGCGCCAGGGTGCGGGTTGAGTGACCCCTGGGCACGCATTTGCCTCAAAAACGCACGACCGCGCATTCGCGCCGATCAGGGCAGCAGCAGCGATCCGTCGCCATAGGAGTAGAAGCGGTAGCCATCGGCAATGGCGTGCGCATAGGCGGCCTGCATCGCCTCTCGCCCGATCAGCGCGCTGACCAGCATGAACAGCGTCGAGCGCGGTAAGTGAAAATTGGTGATGAGGCCGTCGATCCCTTTGAAGCGATAGCCCGGGGTGATGAAAATGGCGGTGTCACCTTCAAACGCCTCCACGGTTCCGTCGCCAGTGGTGGCACTTTCAATCAGGCGCAGGCTAGTCGTGCCGACTGCGATGATGCGACCGCCGCGCGCGCGCGTGGCGTTGAGCCGGCCGGCGGTCATCGCATCGATTCGGCCCCATTCAGCGTGCATGACGTGATCGACCGTATCGTCGACCTTCACGGGCAAAAAGGTACCCGCGCCGACATGAAGCGTCAGCGTGGTATGCTCAATGCCGGCATCGGCCAGGCTGGTCATCAGCGCCGGGGTGAAATGCAGTGCCGCGGTCGGCGCGGCGACCGCGCCTTTTTCTCGCGCGAACATCGTCTGATAATCATCGGCATCGCGGGCATCGGTGGGGCGCTTGGCAGCAATATAGGGAGGTAGCGGCATCCGTCCGACGCGTTCGAGCAAAAGCTCGAGGGGCTCGTCGCCATCAAAAGTGAGCGCGAAGCTGCCATCGGCGGCGCGATCGTCTGCGCGGGCCGTAACCCCGCCGCCAAAGTCTATCGTCTCGCCGATCCGAAGTTTTCGCGCATTGCGAATGAAGGCGCGCCATTGCCGCGGCCCTTCGCGCTTGTGCAGCGTTGCGCCGATCCGTGCCTCGCCCCGCAGGCCTTCCAGCTGCGCCGGGATAACGCGGGTGTCGTTGAAAACCAGCATATCGCCCGCCCGCAGAAGGCTCGGCAGATCGACCATCCCGTAATCCTGGTGCCCCATGCCATTGACAAGCAATAGCCGCGCGGAATCACGCGGGACCGCAGGGCGCAGCGCGATCCGCTCGGGCGGCAGGTCAAAATCGAACAGGTCAACCTTCATGCGGCGGCGCCGATTGGCGGTCTGCAGAAACGATCAGCGCGGCTTTTTGGCGCCGGTGACCTTGCGCATGACCTTGTCGGTAGGCGTTTCCGTCAGGCTGACAGGCGGTCCCAAATCCGGCGCCGCGGCGACCGGCGCCGCATAGGGGGGTGGCCCGTCTGCAGCAATATAGGCGTGCATGATCTTGGACGGGCTGGCCGGTGGTTCACCCCGGGCAATGGAGTCGACATATTCCATGCCTTCGATCACGCGACCAAAGACGGTGTATTTCCTGTCGAGCTTCAACGTGGGTTGAAACACGATGAAAAACTGGCTGTTGGCGCTGTCATCAGATGCGGCGCGCGCTGCAGAAACGGCACCTCGGACGTGGGGCAGATAGTTGAATTCAGCCTTGAGATCGGGCAGTGGCGAACCACCCGTTCCATCACCCTTCGGATCGCCGGTTTGCGCCATGAAACCGTCGATCACGCGGTGGAACAGCAGCCCGTCGTAGAAATGCTGCCGCGTGAGGGTCTTGATCCGCTCCACCGTCATCGGCGCCACATCGGGTCTCAACCAGATGATCACACGGCCGCCGGTCGACAGATCAAGATAGAGCAGATTTTCCTTATTCGTGATGTCTGCCGCTGGTGCCCGACCCGGAATATCGGCTTTGATTGTCTGGGCAGATGCTGACGCAGCGACAAGGCAGGCGGCGAATGCAGCGAAAAGGGCAACGAAAAGATTGGTTATAAGACGCATCACATCCCCGCACAAAAGCGATTTGAGCCGCGCTTAGAGCAAATTGAAGGTTGCGCCAATCTGAACATCGCGCACGCCACGGCTCAACTGCCCTTGCGACCAATACGGTTGACGCGCGCGACCACTTCCTCATTGACGCCGGGCGGCACGAATTTGTGAATATCGCCGCCGTACATCGCGATCTCCTTCACCCAGCGCGACGCAATCGGCTGCAGCGCGACATCGGCCATCAGGAAAACGGTTTCGATCCGGTTGTTGAGCTGCTGGTTCATGCCGACCATCTGGAACTCATATTCAAAATCACCGCCGCCGCGTAAGCCACGCAAGATCATGCCAGCGCCCTCGCGCTCGGCAAAGTCCATTAGCAGCGAATCGAAACTGACAACGTGAATTTCTCCAGCAATATCAGAAACTTCACGCTGCATCATCGCCATCCGCTCGTCGAGCGAGAACATCGGCGACTTGCTCGGGTTGGTCGTCACACCGATAACCAACCTATCTACCAACTTCGCCCCGCGCCGGATGATATCCATGTGCCCGAGCGTCACCGGATCAAAGGTGCCGGGATAAACCCCGGTGCGCACTGTCACCGATCACGCTCGAGCGTGAAACGGGCGATATCGCGCAGCAGATCTGCTTCCGGGCCGTACGTATGGAGGTGCTGAATAGCTTGATCGACCAGCATTCTTGCCTGCTCCCGCGCGCGATCTACCCCCA
>JBBQHG010000025.1:0-18971 GCA_038323755.1 Sphingomonadales bacterium | reverse complement strand
AACCCCGCCATGACTCGCGCCCGGCGATCCGTTCAGCCCTTCGACCTGGACGATCTTGATGCTGTCGATCGCTTCCATCGGCTTGGCCGCTTCCCGAATGACCTCGGGCAACACTTTCAGGAACGCCAATTTCGACTGGAGCGACATCGTCTCGGACGAGAGGATATTGGCCGCTTCGTTGACCGCGCGCTGCCCCGCCGCCTCGACCTCGAAGCGGACGCGGTCGGCCTCGGCCTTCAGCTTTACCGCCTCGGCATCGCCTTCTGCGGTCAGCCGCATCGCTTCGGCACGGTTGGCGGCAGCCTGCTTCTCAGCCTCGGCCTGGACCTTGACGCCGATGGCGGCGCGTTCGGCTTCGCGGGCGGCGTCGATCAGTTCGATCCTCTTCTGGCGCTCGGCGATCTCGGTCTCGCGCGCGGTGCCGACCTGTTCCTCGGCCGCGACCGCTTTCGCACGCGCGCCATCGGCCTCGGCGCGCGCCTGGCTTTCTTCGCGGCTCTTGTTCTGAACCGCAATCTGTTGCTCCTGCCGGGCAAGCTCGAGTGCCTGTGTCTGCGCGATCTGCGCTTCCTTGACGGCACGGTCAGCCTCGATCTGTTGACTGTCGATCTGCTTCTTGGCCTCGATCCGGGCTTGCTCCGATTCCTGCTGGCGCAGCGATTGTTCGCGTGCGACTTCGGAGGCCTGCGCCGCGCGCTTCATCTCGATCTCGCGCTCCTGCTCGAGCCGCGCGAATTCGGTGTCGCGGCCGATCAGGAAGCTCTGGCGCTCGGCCTCGAGATTCTTGGTCTCGATCTGGACGCGGGTATCCTGCTCGATGTCGTTGCGCGCCTTTTTTCGCAGCTCGATCTGTTCGGTCAGCTTGGTGAGCCCCTCGGCGTCAAAGGCGTTATTGGCATTGAAATGCTCGATCGAGGTCTGGTCGAGCCCGGTCAGCGACACGCTTTCCAGCTCAAGCCCGTTCATGGCGAGATCGACCGAAGAGGCCTGCTGCACCTTCTGCACGAATTCGCTGCGCTGTTCATGCAGTTGCGACATCGTCATCCCTGCCGCGACCGAACGCAGCGCGTCGACGAACTTGCCCTCGACCAGCTCCTTCAGCGAATCCGGGTGCATCGTCCGCATGCCGAGCGTCTGCGCGGCGGTCGCGATTGATTGCGCATCGGGCTTCACCCGAACGTAGAATTCGGCCTTCACGTCGATCCGCAACCGATCGAACGTGATCAGTGCGTCGGTGTTCTTGCGCTCGACCGCCAGCCGCACGGTGTTGAGATTGACCGGCATCGTTTCATGAAACACCGGCAGAACCAGTGCGCCGCCATTGATTACGACCTTTTCGCCGCCAAACCCGGTTCGAACGAAGCCAACCTCCTTGGACGCACGCTTATACAGCCGCGCCAGCATCAGGCCGATGACGAGCAGGACGATAAGCCCTACGCCAGGATAGACGACATAAGGCAGCACCGAGCCGCCCTGAGTCACCAGGTCGTTCATGTCGATTACACTCCGAGTTGCGGCAAGCGATGATCACCGCGGGAAATGGCGCGGAACAGGTCGTTCTCGCGCCGCACGAGGAGGATCGCTTCGCCCTCCTCGAAGATCTGGTCGGGCGCATTGGGCTCGACCATGATGAAATGCGCCTGGCCATGGGCATCCTCCACCCGTGCCCGGGCGGGTGATCCGGCGGACGCGCGGCCAGTGACGATCTTGCCGGTCTCGCCGACCAATGTATCGAGCGAGACAGCCGTCGTGAAATCGCGCGGCAGAACGCGCGCCAGCCCGCGCGCGCTGAGTCCGGTCAGCGGCAATGCCACCACCAGCGCTGCCGGTCCCGCGATCAGCGGTGACGTCATTGCGCCCAGCCAGTCATGGCTCGCCTGCTCGATGATCAGGCCGATCGTCCCGAACAAGCCCAGAAAAACGACCATCAGGATCATCAGCGGCAATGTGCCGATGCCAAGCCAGCCGAGCAGATCAATGTTTGCGTCAACATCAGCCTCGACATGCGCGTCTATGCCAAAGTCACTGCCCAAACCAATGACCTGCACCGCGCCGATCAACAGCATCAAAATCAGCGCCGAGACAAAGATGACACTATCCGACGCACCTAAAACCGCGAACACGATCATTCTCCTGTTGCGCGCTATATTAGAATGGGTTGCAGCGGTGCGACAGCAAAATCGGCGCTGGCAGTACCGATTGTTGCGGCGCGATGGGTTGTCCGAAGGCACGCCCTGAATTTGGGGTCGCTATCGGCGGATTGCCCATGTAGCCTGCCCGGGTCGACCGAAATTCCTGCGCTTCATGCGGGGCGGGGGCGGGTTTAGGGCGATGATGCTACGGGTCGGCAGGCTTGCGCCGTCCCACGCGTTGGCGTGCTGCGGCCCGTTACAGGTGCTTTACATTCACGAGGTGGTTTGCAGTGTCTAAGCTTCAATATCTTGCCCGTAGCGCAGCTTATTCTCTGGTTGGCGCTCGGCAAACTTGCTCAAGTTGCGGTGGCCAAGGTGCTGTCGTGCAGCGCAAATTTCTGGTCACCGCGCTCCGGCGCTGCGGCAATTGCTCTTTGCTGTTTCGAACACCGACAGACACACCAGCGGAAGCGTCCGTTTTTTACAATAATTCGTACGAACAAGGCCATACAACACATTTACCGACGGCCGATCAACTCGCGGGAATGAAGGCCAATAATTTTTCTGAGATGGAATCGGACTATCAGTATTTCATGTCAGTGATGTCGGATATTGGCGTTCAGCCAGGTTCCAAAATCTTTGAATATGGATGTTCCTGGGGATATGGGAGCTATCAATTTCTTCAGGCAGGATTTGATGTAAAATCTTATGAAATCTCAAAGTATAGGGCAGAATTCGGCCGCGAGAATCTTGGTGTGAAACTGGTGCCTGATTTTCACCAGTTTGTTGACGAATTCGCCGGGACTTTCGATGTATTTTTCAGCTCGCATGTCCTGGAGCATGTCCCATCCCCGGCATCGATTATCGATCGAGCGTTTGATCTTCTGAAACCCGGTGGCCTGTTCATTTCATTTTTCCCGAATGGGACCGATCGTTTCCGGCGAAAAGACCCGGAATCGTGGACGAAATATTGGGGCAAGGTTCACCCCAACCTGATCGACGATACCTATCTTGCCGAAGTGGTGGCCGGAAAATCTTACCTTATCGGATCATCGCCCGTCGCGATTTCGGCGGATGCGCGCACGTTCCTCGCCGCAGGGGTGCCCGGCTGCTTTGTCCTCGATCCGCTTGAGCGCACGGAGTTATTCGTCGCGGCAATCAAGCCCTAGATCGTGCTTGCAAGCGGCGCCGCGCAATCAGCCGGCCGCCCCTGTGGTCAGCACGATTTTGCCAACATGGTCGCCCGCTTCCATTCGGGCTTGGGCAGCGCCCGCCTCTGCCAGCGGGTAGGTCTTGTCGATCACCGGTTTCAGCTTCCCTGCCTCGACGTGCGGCCAGACGATGCGGGAGAGTTCATCGGCAACCATCGACTTGAAGCTCAGGTCTCTTGGCCGAAGGGTGGAGCCGGTTAGCGTCAGGCGGCGGCGCATGACCTCGAAGATCGGAATGGTCGCCATTAGCCCGCCCTGCACTGCGATGGAAACGTGGCGGCCATCATCGGCCAGGCATTGCAGGTTGCGGGCGACATAGTCGCCACCAACCATGTCGAGCACGACGGCGCAGCCCTTGCCCTGGGTTATTGCCCCGACGCGTGCCACAAAGTCTTCGGTTTTGTAATTGATCGCGTGCGCGGCGACCAGCGAGAGTGCTGCGGCGCATTTGTCGTCTGATCCCGCCGTCACGATGACCGTCAGGCCAAAGATCGCGCCGAGTGCAATCGCCATGGTGCCGATGCCGCTGGTGCCGCCATGGACAAGGACCGTGTCGCCTTCGGTGGCGAAGCCGCGTTCGAAGACGTTGGTCCACACCGTGAAAAGCGTTTCGGGGATGGCGGCTGCTTCGACCATCGAGAGCGCTGCTGGCACCGGGAGGCAGGTGCCAGCGGGAGCCACGGCATAGTCGGCATAAGCGCCGCCGCCGACGAGCGCACACACCGGCTGACCCATCATCTCGCGCGGCACACCGTCGCCCAGGGCGACGATCACACCCGCCAGCTCGAGGCCGAGAATCGAGGGCGCCCCGGGCGGCACCGGGTACATGCCCTTGCGCTGGAGCACGTCCGGCCGGTTGACGCCGGCGGCTGCCACCTTGATCAGCACGTCGCCAGCACCCGGCTTTGGCACAGGCCGCTGGACCGCGACCAGAACCTCAGGCCCGCCCGGTGTAGCTGGATCAATTGCAGTCATCATGTCGGGAATCGTATCGGGAATCACGGTCATCGAGTCCGTCGCCTTTGTGATCTTTCGGCTTGATCGGTCGGAAAAGCCCCCAAGCCCTTATTGACACGCCCGCCGCGCGGGTCAACGTTAGTGCGATGGAGCCCGACGACAATCTCCCGCGTCGGGCGGGCGATCCCCTGGATACGCTTGCCCGTTACGATCTCGATCCGCTGTCGGTCGAGGAGCTGGAAGCGCGCATTGCAGCGCTCGAGGCGGAAATCGGGCGCACCCAGCAACATTTGTCACGCGCCGTTAACCATCGCGCAAGCGCTGACGCCCTATTCAAGCGGTGACGTGTCCAGCGCCCCAGTGCCCGGCTGAGGCGAAAATTTGTCAAGTGCTTGATGCGGGGGCGGTGCCTTCCGACATGGTTGCAAAGGGCTGCATCGTTTGTGCAGCTGCCAAGGAATAGAATAACATGCCTTCTTTCGCCTCCGCGCTCGAAACCACGCTCCACAAGGCGCTCGAAGCCGCATCGTCCCGCCGCCACGAATATGCGACGCTGGAACATCTGCTGCTGGCGCTTGTCGATGACGAGCATGCTTCAAAGGTGATGGCATCGTGCGGTGTCGATCTGGGTGAGCTGAAGACCACGGTCGCCCATTATCTCGATACCGAGCTTGAAGCGCTGAAGGTGGAACAGGCGACCGACCCGTCGCCGACCAGTGGTTTCCAGCGCGTGGTGCAGCGGGCAATACTGCACGTCCAGTCCTCGGGCCGCGACGAAGTGACGGGCGCCAATGTGCTCGTCGCCTTGTTCAGCGAGCGCGAGAGCTATGCGGTCTATTTCCTGCAGCAGCAGGACATGAGCCGCCTCGATGCGGTCAGCTTCATCAGCCACGGCGTCGGCAAGGGCAGCACGCCAACCGAAGCCTCCACCCCCAAGGGTGCCGAAGAGGAAAAGCCAACCAAGCAGGACGGCAAGGCCAAGGGCGAAAGCGCGCTGAAGCAATTCTGCGTCGACCTCAACGAGAAGGCCAAGAACGGCAAGGTCGATCCGCTGATTGGCCGCCATGCCGAGGTTGATCGCTCAGTGCAGATCCTGTGCCGCCGTTCGAAGAACAACCCGCTGTATGTGGGCGATCCCGGCGTCGGCAAGACGGCGATTGCGGAAGGCCTGGCGCGCAAAATCATCGAGGGTGACGTGCCCGAGGTGCTCAAGCCCGCCGTCATCTATTCGCTCGACATGGGCGCGCTGCTCGCCGGCACGCGCTATCGCGGTGATTTCGAGGAGCGGCTGAAGGCGGTCGTCAACGAGCTTGAAAAACTGCCCGACGCGATCCTGTTCATCGACGAGATCCATACGGTGATCGGCGCTGGCGCTACGTCGGGCGGGGCGATGGATGCCTCAAACCTGCTCAAGCCAGCACTGTCGGGCGGCACGATTCGTTGCATTGGCTCCACCACCTACAAGGAATTTCGCAACCATTTCGAAAAGGACCGCGCACTGCTGCGCCGGTTCCAGAAGATCGACGTCAACGAGCCGACGATCGAGGACACGATCAAGATACTGACGGGCCTGCGCACTGCGTTCGAGGAGCATCACTCGGTCAAGTACACGCCCGATGCGATCAAGACCGCGGTCGAGCTGTCGGCGCGCTACATCAATGATCGCAAATTGCCCGACAAGGCGATCGACGTGATCGATGAGGTCGGTGCGATGCAGATGCTGGTGCCGCCAAGCCGCCGCAAGCGGACGATTACCGCCAAGGAAATCGAACAGGTGATCGCGACGATGGCACGCATCCCGCCGAAATCGGTATCGAAGGACGATACCGCGGCGCTTGCCAGCCTTGATACCGATCTGAAGCGCGTTGTGTTCGGCCAGAACGCAGCGATCGAAAAGCTGTCGTCGGCGATCAAGCTCAGCCGTGCAGGCCTGCGTGATCCCGACAAGCCGATCGGCAATTATCTGTTCACTGGTCCGACCGGCGTCGGCAAGACCGAAGTCGCGCGGCAGCTTGCGTCGATCATGGGGATCCCGCTCCAGCGTTTCGACATGAGCGAATATATGGAACGCCACTCGGTCAGCCGGCTGATTGGCGCGCCTCCCGGCTATGTCGGTTACGATCAGGGCGGGTTGCTGACCGATGCGGTCGACCAGCAGCCGCATTCGGTCCTGCTGCTCGACGAGATCGAAAAGGCGCACCCGGATCTGTTCAACATCTTGTTGCAGGTGATGGACAACGGCAAGCTCACCGACCACCACGGCAAGACGGTCGACTTCCGCAACACCATCTTGATCATGACCACCAATGCGGGCGCCAGCGACATGGCGCGCGAAGCGGTCGGTTTTGGTGCGGTGACGCGTGAGGGCGAGGATGAGGAGGCGGTGCGCAAGATGTTCACGCCCGAATTCCGCAACCGGCTCGATGCCATCGTCCCGTTCGGTTATCTGCCGCCAGAGGTTGTCGCCCGCGTGGTCGACAAGTTCATCCTCCAGCTCGAACTGCAGCTTGCCGATCGCCAAGTGCACATCAATCTCGACGACGAGTCAAAGGCATGGCTGACCACCAAGGGCTATGACAAGCTCTATGGTGCCCGCCCGATGGGCCGATTGATCCAGGAAAAGATCAAGCAGCCACTTGCTGAGGAATTGCTGTTTGGCAAGCTCGTCCATGGCGGCGAGGTGACGGTCAAACTGAAGGACAATGCGCTGGCCTTCGAAATCACGCCCGCTGCCCCCAAAAAGCCGAAGAAAAAGGGCAAGGCAGAGCCCGCAAAGGTAAAATAGCGGCGATCTGTGGTGATCGGAACGGGCGTGTTCCAATGATCAGGCGAAGGGCGACCGGTTGGTCGCCCTTTTCTTTTGTAGTGCATCCATGAGAAAATGAGGGGTATGGCCGCGAAAAGGGTATCCGGACGACGCCCATCACCTCGCCTTTGCCGGGCCATTTAACCGAAAATTTGCCATATGGCGCGCATAGCTGACGGATGGATTTCAGCGCGTTTCGGCAGACTCTTGTTATCGTCCTGGCATCGGTCATGGCGATCGCTGCCGCGCTTCTCCCTTGCCCGGCACAAGCGCAGGCGGGCTTGGCGGGATTGCCGATCAATGTCTGCTTGAAAAGGGTTGTGCCGGGTGAGGTAGCCAGCACGCTCTTCAAGCAGCAGGCACGGTTCGATTGTGATGTCCGCCAGACGCGGCTCGGCAAGGGCGACTATTGGGCAAAGGCCAGCGCCTTGCCGACAGGCGCGCGGCTGCATGAGGCGGTGGCGATCCGCCAATCGGCACTCTGGCAGCAAAGCCAGACGATCTTTGGTCGCTATGCAGACGACGCCATCGTTTCCACAACGATTGATCGCAGCAATATATCGCGGCATTTGCAGCTCGGCGCGATCCTTGAGCAAAGGCTGCCAGCGCGCAATGCGCCGCTTTTAGATGTGATGTGGCAGCTAAGGGGCAGCGAAAATGTCCGTGGTATTCTGGTCGGCACGCGGATTGCGACGATTGCCGAGAGCAACCGCGCCAACCTGATTATTGCGGCGATCTACGCCGCCTTTGCCGGGTTGTGTGTGGCGCTGTTGGTGCACAATCTGGCGATGTGGTCGGCCATGCGCCACGGCTTTCAGATCGCTTATTGCGTGATGCTGTCGACGTTGATGATTTATGCATTGTCGTCCTCGGGGGCGCTGGCGTGGCTGTGGCCCGGCATGCCCGACGCGGATCGGCTGAAAATCAACTATTTGGCGCTGGCAGTGTCAGCGAGCGCCGCGCTTGCCTTTGCCCGAACTTATTTCGAGCCGCGGGTCTTCTCTCGGTCGCTGGAATGGGCGAGCATTGCCATCTCAATCGGCCTGCTGGGCAGCGCCACCGTCTTTGCTCTGTTTGTGCCGTGGCAGTTCAAATGGCTTCATTATATTTATTCGTGCAGCTTTCTGGCGATGCTTGGCATCATTCCCCCGGTGTTGTGGCGGGCGTGGCGGCAGGACAGCAAATATCTTTGGGTGTTTGCCGTGGCATGGGCGGGGCCGATCGTGTTTGCCGGTGTGCGCACGGCCAATAGTCTGAACCTGATCAGCTGGAGTTTCTGGGTCGATAACTCGACGATCCTGGCGATGACCGCGGAGGCGCTGATGTCGTCGCTGGCCATCACCTACCGTGTCCGTTTGCTCAGTATTGAGCGCGACGATGCCCGGGTTCAGGAACTGGCGGCTCGTGCGCTCGCTGATCTTGATCCACTGACGGGGCTGCTCAACCGCCGGTCATTTCTGGCACGGGCCATTGGGCGGACCGGTGAGCAGTTGCTGTGCATTGCCGATCTCGACCATTTCAAGATCGTCAACGAAACGATCGGACATGATGGCGGCGACGAGGTTCTTCGCGTTTTTGCGCGTGCCTTGCGTAAAGTCGTGCCGGCGGACTCGCTGGTCGCGCGGATCGGGGGTGAGGAATTCGCCGTTGTTATTGCCGCAGATCGGGGGCTTGACCCCAACCGAATCCTCGAGCGCCTGCGCGCCGAACGAATGCCTTTCGATCTGACTGTTACCGCGAGCATCGGCGCAAGCACGGGGCCGCTTGCCAGCGAAATTCATTGGAAAAAACTCTATCGAAGCGCCGATCGTGCGCTGTTTGCTGCCAAGGCAGCGGGCAGGGACCGCGCGCGCCACGATACCGCGCTCGCAGCCTGAAGGGCATCTTGTCGATCCCATCCCAATACGGTAAACGAGGCCAAGGAGGAGCGGTTGGCCATGCGCAATCGTCGGGTCGTTTTGGCAGTGGGGGCAGCATTGTTGCTGGCCGTTGCCGTGCGGCATCCTTCTGCCGACATCCGCGTGCTCACACATGAGGCTTCGGATCCCACCCCGCATCAGGTGAGCGCCGCTGTTGACCTGGGCGTGATGGCATTTTCCATTCTGGTCACATGGACAGCCAAGAAGTTCGCTTGATCCGTTGCTGATCCCGGCGCTTGCGCGCCATCCTGGCGCTGCTTACACCATTGTAAATGATTGATCCCGACAGCATCTGGCAGCGCGCCTATCGACATCCAGGCACCTGGAAGCAGGATTTTCCCCCCGTTACGATGGTCGACATGTTCGACCGGGCGGCTGCCAAAGCAGGCGTTGCGCCGCTGATCGACTTTCTGGGACGGCATTATAGCTATGCAGAAACGCTCAATGGCGCCAACCGGGTCGCAGCCGGACTTGCTGCGCTAGGCTATGGTCCAGGGGACCGAATTGGCCTGTTTCTGCCCAATGTGCCGCATTATGTCGCCGCCTATTTCGGCATTCTCAAGCTTGGCGCGACGGTAGTCAATTTCTCGCCGCTCTATACTCCGGCCGAACTCGCCCATCAGGTCGCTGATTCGGGGACCAAGCTTCTCTTCACCATTTCTGCATCGGCCTTGCTGCCAACGGCGCTGAAGGTGTTGGAGGAAAGCGCGCTTGAGCGACTGGTGGTTGGATCGGTGGCTGGTGCGCTGCCGGCGGGCAAGTCCATCTTTTACCGCCTGTTCAGCCAGAAAGATGTCGCCAAGAAACCCGATGACCCGCGTATCATCGCCTTTTCGAGACTGATCGCCAATGACGGAAAATTGGCCGCCCCGACGATTGATCCGACCACCGATGTCGCGCTGATCCAGTATACCGGCGGCACGACGGGCAGCCCCAAGGGTGCGATGCTCACCCATCAAAATCTGACCGCGAACGCACGCCAGGTCAATGCAATCGACCCCGAACCGGGCGCTGAGGACCGCATTCTTGGCGTGCTGCCGCTGTTCCATGTCTTTGCCAATACCTGCGTGCTCAATCGAACGATCGTCTCGGGCGGCTGCATGGTGCTGTTGCCACGGTTCAACGCGGCACAGGGGCTGGCGGCGATCAGCCGGACGCGGGCGACGTCGCTGCCGGGCGTGCCGACCATGTATCAGGCGTTGCTCGATCATCCCAATATCGCCAAAACCGACTTCTCGTGTCTTCGCGTTTGCATATCGGGCGGTGCGCCGCTGCCGACCGAACTGCGCGCTCGGTTTGAGTTGGTGACCAAGGCCCGCCTCGTCGAGGGCTATGGCCTGTCGGAAAGTTCGGGCGTGGTATCGGCCAACCCCTATCTTGGCGAGGGCAAGGCTGGCACCATCGGTCAACCGCTGCCGGGGACGCGTATCCGCCTGGTTGACAAGGAAAACCCGGCAAATCCGGTCAGGCCGGGCGAACCGGGCGAAATCCTGGTTGCCGGGCCGCAGATCATGAAGGGCTATTGGAACCGACCCGACGCCGACGCCGATGTGTTCATCCTTGATGACGCCGGAACGCGCTGGCTGCGTACCGGCGATGTTGGCCAAATCGACGATGACGGCTTTGTGAAGATTGTCGACCGGTTGAAGGACATGATCGCGGTTGGCGGCTTCAAGGTGTTTCCCAGCCAGATCGAGGCAGTGCTTTATACTCATCCGGCGATCAAGGAGACGCTCGTCATCGGCATTCCCGACACCTATCGCGGCGAGCACCCGCGAGCTTATGTCACGTTGAATGATGGCGCGAGCGTGACGGGTGATGAACTTGTGGCCTGGCTGAACGCGCAACTTGGCAAGCATGAGCGGGTCGATTCCGTCGTCATCCGCGACACGATGCCCAAAACAATGATCGGCAAGCTCAGTCGCAAGGATCTGGTTGCCGAAGTGCTTGGCTGAGCCACCGAATCCGAGTGGGTATTGAGCGATGTTCATGGCGCTGCGCACAAACCATCGTGGCAGCCGCTCAATCGGCGAGCATAGCTTCTTCGACGGGCGTCAACCTTGGCGTGAGGAGTTGGATCAACCCCAGCGCCACTAAATAGGTGCATCCTGCGACCGCAAAGATCGGCGTGTATGAGCCCATCGTGGCGAGCACGGCGCCGGCATATTGCGACATCGCCATCCCGCCCACGGCGCCCATCGCGCCGCCCATGCCGATGACCCGACCGACGGCGCGCGTTGGGAAGAGATCGGATGGAAGGGTGAATAGATTGACCGAAAATCCCTGGTGCGCGCCACCAGCAAGGCCAATGATCGCCACGGCGAGCCACAAATTTGATACATTGACCGCAAAGATCACCGGCAAGGCGAGCAGGGCACAGACCAGCATTGTCCGCTTGCGCGCTGCATTGACCGTGGCGCCGCGCTTGATCTGTACCGATGATGCCCAGCCGCCGAGAATGCTGCCCGCGTCGGACATGAGGTAGATGGCCGCCAGCGGCGGGCCGAAGCTCTTCAGGTCCAGACCATGGCGCTTGTGGAGAAAATCAGGCAGCCAGAATAAGAACATCCAGAAGACGGGGTCGATCAGAAGCTTGCCAATGGCAAAAGCCCAGGCCTCGCGCGTGCGCAGAATTCTGCGCCACGCAACGGGCGCCATCACCTTTTCGGGCGCGGTTGCGACATCGGGCGCCGCGGCCGGCCGACGATAAAAGGTCAGCCAGATGATAAGCCACGCCAGACTTGCCATGCCCGTTGCAACAAAGGCTGCCCGCCAGCCAAAGGCCTCGACGATGATCGGGACGACGAGTGGCGTGACGATTGCGCCGACATTCACGCCGGCATTGAACAATCCCGTCGCAAATGCCCGTTCCTGCTTGCTGAACCATTCGGCGACTGCTGCCAGCCCGGCCGGATACCCGCCGCCTTCGCCCAGCCCGAGCAATGTGCGTGCGAACATGAACTCGGTGGCGGTGCGAGCCACGCCGTGTGCCATCTGCGCGACCGACCAGATCAGGAACGCAATGGCCAGCCCGATCCGTGCCCCCACCCGATCGACCACCGCCCCGAACATCAGGTAACTGGTGGCGTAAGCGGCCTGAAACCAGAATACCATGTTGGCATAGTCCATCTCGCCCCAGTGCAGTTCCTCTGCCAGGCTGGGCTTGAGGACGGCGAGCATTTGCCGGTCGAAATAATTGAAGACCATGGCGCTGAACAACAGCGCGGCAACCCACCAGCGCCCGCGATGGGCGGCTGTTACGCCTGGCCCCGCCACCTTTGTTTGCGTCCGGACCTGGCCAAGGTTCACTGGCTATCCAGGTAGGCGAAGGTAATGCGCGTGACGAGGCCGCCAAAGCCCTCAAGGGGCTGGCCATAGATATTGAAGAGATGCTGAAGGAGCGACGCCTGACCAAACACATCGGGCGACGAGCCGATACCCGCGTCGGCCGTGACAGAATCGGGCGCCCCTCCATCAATCGTCTCGATGATGATGCTGATCCGTTGCGGCGTGAATTTGGGAGGGATGCCCAGTGCATCCGATCCGCATTCTTCGATGATCCGTGCCGTTACCGTCTCCCCCGGTCGGTAACCGCGCCAGTTCGGCCAGCGCCGGTCGCCTGGACGAAAAACCGTCTTCAGGCTGCGGTCGAGCAGCAGGGACTCGTACATGTTGCGAAACGCCATCTCGTCGCGCGGCATTTCAAGCGGGGGCCGTCCTCGCTGTTCATTGGTTCTGACGGGGCTTGTTTTACTCATTCAACGGCTTTTTGCATGATCTTCAGCAGGGTCTTGTCGGGCTTTTTAAGGCCCGTCAGAATGCGGAAGGCTGGCGCCGCCTGGAACAGGTTCATGTGGCGGCCGGAATGAGTCCGGTGCCCTGCTTCGCGCGCCAGCTTCAGCGTGAGCGGCAGATCCTCGAGCAGGATGTCGGCCACAATTGCCGTGCTGGGCAGCCGAGCGAGATTGGCCATCGACTGGGCCAGATCGCGTTCTACATCGCCCGTCATCGCAGCGAAGGCGCTGAACTTTTCATTCGGTTGCGCGCCTTTGTTGGAGGTATTGACAACCAGTCCAGCACTGGCGAGCTCGTCGCCGATTGCCTCTTCACCAACCGCCCGGGCTGTGGTCAACGGGGCAATCAGATCGGCAATCACCTGGCCCTTGGCGATCGTGCGATTGACGATCACGACCTCGCTCGGCTTTTGCTTGGCGAGTTCGTAGGATATCGGCAAAGCCGTCCCCCCGGCACCCAGGATCACCACCTTTTTGCCTGCGACGCAATTTTTGTATTCGTTGAGCAGTCCGGCGACGAATCCGACGCCGTCTGTATTATGGCCGACGAATTGATCGCCCTCACGGGCAATGACATTGACACTGCCGATGATGGACGCGGACGGCGCAAGCTGATCAAGCGAAGGTGCGATCTTGTCCTTGAAGCCTGACCCCGCACCGCCACCATGAAAGATCCCGCATGCCTTCAAGCCTGCGAAAATCTCACCGACACGCGCGGGATCGCCGATCATGAAGCAACTGCGATAGGGCAGGCCAAATCGAGCGAAAACCGCATTGTGCATGGCGGCCGACCCGCCGGGATAGTCATGATCAATGAGGAAGACATAGAGCCGCTTCAGCTTGCGGTCGCCCAGATTCAGCGCGTTGTTGCGCGGTTGCGCCGCAATGCTGACAAGCCCCTGATCGATCATCGCCTGAATAGGAGCCAATGGCGCAACCGCCTTGCCGCCCCCAAAAAGGGTGCTGAATATGCCCATGATTTTCCCCTCGCCCCCGAGTAGAAATTTTCTACGTCTTGAGGGTAGAGGTCGGCGTTTGGTTGCGCAAGCTCGGCTGCCCGCTGCAGCAACGTGCTACGCGCGGATTGGTTGTGCGATGCGGCGCCAGTGCGGGCCTATGTATTTGGTATAGGGGGACAATGGCGCGTCAGCCGTTAACCAAAGATTTTTTGGCAGAAAATTCCATCGAACCAGCATGCTGGATGGGGTGCAGCGCCGCCGATGGGGCTGGTTGAGGTTTCCATGCCTGGAGAATGTTCAAATATTACAAAGCGATAGGCGGGCAGTTGGATACAGTGCGGGCGGGTCATGTCCCATCCCGGTCGATTCACAGCCGAATGTTTGAACGGCCCTCGATAAAGGGATTTTCGGCTGGCCGCACCTCAAACCCCCATCCACGTCCTGCCGCGCCCGTGCCTCTTCCCCCTCGTCACCCTGCTTGCTAAGGCGGCGGCAATCGACGCATCTGCCAGGCGCATGCCCGGGCGGTTTCCCCAACCGCTGCCGCGCTCGCGCTCACGGCCCACAGGGAAGGACAGCTTATGACCGCCATCGGACAGGATACGCTCGGCACTCGCGACACGCTGAGCGCGGGCGGGACGAGCTACAGCTATTACAGCCTGGCCAAGGCGTCGGCGAAGCTGGGCGATATCAGCCGTTTGCCTTTCTCGATGAAGGTGCTCCTCGAGAACCTGCTCCGTTTTGAAGACGGCAAGACCGTGACGACCGAGGATATCCAGGCGCTGGTCGACTGGCAGCAGGAGCGCAAGTCGGACCGCGAAATCCAGTATCGCCCGGCGCGGGTGCTGATGCAGGATTTCACCGGCGTTCCCTGTGTAGTTGATCTTGCGGCAATGCGCGATGCGATCACCAAGCTGGGCGGCGACGCGCAGAAGATCAATCCGCTGGTGCCTGTCCATCTCGTCATCGATCACTCGGTGATGGTCGACGAATTCGGCACGCCGCAGGCGTTTGAGGACAATGTCGAGCTTGAGTATCAGCGCAACAATGAGCGTTACGAGTTCCTGAAATGGGGGTCGAAGGCGCTTGATAATTTCAAGGTCGTGCCGCCGGGCACCGGCATCTGCCACCAGGTGAATCTCGAGAATATCGCGCAGGCGGTGTGGTCGTCCAAGGCGCCCGATGGCAGCATGATTGCCTATCCTGACACCTGCGTGGGGACAGACAGCCACACGACGATGGTGAACGGGCTGGGCGTGCTTGGCTGGGGCGTCGGCGGGATCGAGGCGGAGGCAGCGATGCTCGGCCAGCCGGTCAGCATGTTGATCCCCGAAGTGGTGGGCTTTAAGCTCACCGGCACGCTCGCTGAAGGGATCACCGCGACCGATCTGGTGCTGACCGTGACGCAGATGCTGCGCGCCAAGGGCGTGGTCGGGCGATTTGTGGAGTTCTACGGCCCCGGCCTGGACGCGCTGTCGCTGGCCGATCGCGCAACGATTGCCAACATGGCACCTGAATATGGCGCGACCTGCGGGTTCTTCCCCGTGGATGAGGCGACGCTCACCTATCTGCGCCTCACGGGCCGCACCGATGAACAGATCGCCTTGGTCGAGGCTTATGCCAAGGCACAGGGCATGTGGCGGCTGGCCGATGCGCCCGATCCGGTGTTCACTGATACGCTGGGCCTCGATATGTCGAGTGTCGTCCCGTCGCTGGCAGGGCCGAAGCGGCCGCAGGACAAGGTGATCCTGACCGAGGTTGATGACGTGTTCAACGACGACCTGTCCAAGGTCTACAAGCACGCCACTGAAAAGCGGGTGGCTGTCGCGGGTCGTGCGCATGACATTGGCGATGGCGATGTCGTGATCGCCGCGATTACCAGCTGCACGAATACGTCCAACCCATCGGTGCTGGTCGCCGCTGGCCTTGTCGCGCGCAAGGCCAATGCGCTTGGCCTTAAGCCCAAGCCCTGGGTGAAGACCTCGCTCGCGCCGGGATCGCAGGTTGTAACCGATTATCTCGACAAGGCCGGGCTGACGGAGGACCTTAACGCCGTCGGCTTCAACCTGGTCGGTTATGGCTGCACCACCTGCATCGGCAATTCGGGGCCGCTTGCTCCTGCCATCTCGGCAGCGATCAACGAGAATGACATCGTTGCCGCCTCGGTCCTGTCGGGCAACCGCAATTTCGAGGGCCGCGTGTCGCCTGATGTGCGCGCCAACTTCCTCGCCAGCCCGCCGCTCGTGGTCGCTTATGCGCTGAAGGGCAGTGTCACGACCGATTTCGTTTCAACGCCCATCGGTCAGGCAACCGATGGCAGCGACGTGTATCTGAAGGACATTTGGCCCACCAATGCCGAGGTTCGCAGCGTGATGGACGCGAACATCGATCGTGGGATGTTTCAGGCACGCTATGCGCATGTCTTCGCAGGCGACGCCAAGTGGCAGGCGATCGATGTGACGGGTTCCGACACCTATGTGTGGCGAGCGGGCTCGACCTATGTCGCAAACCCACCCTATTTCGACGGGATGAGCATGACGCCCGCCCCGGTGACCGACATCATCGACGCGCGGCCGCTGTCCATTTTCGCGGATTCGATCACCACCGATCACATCTCGCCCGCCGGATCGATCAAGGCGGACAGTCCGGCCGGCAAGTTCCTGCAAGAGCATCAGGTCTCGAAGGCCGATTTCAACTCATACGGTGCGCGGCGCGGCAATCATGACGTAATGATGCGCGGCACCTTCGCCAATATCCGCATCAAGAACGAGATGACGCCGGGCATCGAAGGCGGCGTGACCAAGTACATCCCGACCGGCGAGGTGATGGCGATCTACGACGCCGCGATGCGTTACAAGGCCGACGGCACGCCGCTCGTCGTGGTTGCGGGCAAGGAATATGGCACCGGCTCGTCGCGCGACTGGGCGGCGAAGGGCACGAATCTGCTCGGTGTCCGTGCCGTGATCACCGAGAGCTTTGAGCGTATCCACCGCTCGAACCTGGTCGGCATGGGCGTGCTGCCGCTGCAATTCGCGGAAGGCGTGGACCGCAAGACGCTGAAGCTCGACGGCACCGAGACCTTCACGATCACCGGCGTCGCCGATCTGCGCCCGCGCCAGGACGTGACCGTCACGCTCACCCGCGCCGATGGCCGCACCGAAACTTTCGAGACGCGCTGCCGGATCGATACGATCAACGAGCTGGAATATTTCCTCAACGGCGGGATCCTGCAGTATGTGCTGAGGAACCTGGCGGCCGCGTGAGCAGCCCGCTTTCCGCCACCTGCCACTGCGGCGCGGTGGGGATCACGATCCCCGCCGCGCCTGACTATATGAACGACTGCAACTGCTCGCTGTGCGTGACGCGCGGCGGGCTGTGGGGATATTTCCCGCCAGCCGATGTCACGATCAGCGGCGAGACCAAGGGCTATGTCCGCGCGGACTTGAAGGAGCCGGCGCTCACCACGCACTGGTGCGCCCATTGCGGATCAACGACGCACTGGACGGCGCTCGACCCCGCTTATGACCGAATGGGGGTCAACATGCGCCTGTTCGATCCGGAAGTTTATGCGGGCGTTGAAATCCGCCAGGTCGATGGCCGAAGCTGGGAAGGCTGACGCGTAGTCGAGCTAGCGCAAGTCCGCCTTTGGATCGATGATCGACGGTTGCCCTACTCTTCGCCCGGCTGCGGGTACACGATTGGCTTGTCCCCGAAGTACTGCCGGACGATCCGAGTGCGGCGGTCCATCGGATCGTCGTCAGGGTCAATTTCGTCAGGATAGACAAAGACCGCGTCAAATTTCCCATCTTTGATGAGATATTCCATTTCTGCCCAGCGACGACCTTCTGGCTGTTGGTCCCAAAGATCGAGCAGCGCATCGCCGAGGGTGCGCAGGTCCGGGCTGCGATACAGGATATGGTTGCCGAGATTCTTGAAGATCGACGGCGACACCATGCCATAGTCGAGTTGCGCGTGGAGCAGCGTATTGTCCAGCGGATAAGCGATATCCTCCGCAAGCAGTTGGGCAATCTCGTTCAGCAGTTTTCCAGTTTCATCGTTTTCCACGCGGCTTCTCCTGTTTTTCATTCTGAAATTTCACGCTCCTTCTTTGGCCATCAATCCAAAAGGTCACGTCAAGCTGATAGGGTCTCGTCGAGCCCGTTTCGAAGCCTGGCACAATGACGATTTTTACCTTTTTGCCAGCCCGCTTGGCTTTTGCCCATTCGTCTTCAAGAAGACGATACCTTCCACGATTGAAATTCGCATCTTGAGGAAAAAGATTGAAGTCGTCAGGCGGCCCATTGAAGCGCGTGGCGATATAGTGCCCTCCATCATCGGTTGGGCGCCGGCTTATGCCCCCGGCAGCTCGTTGCGCCCGCCGGTTTCGAGGCTGCGTGCCAATCGTCAGTGTTCCAGAAGCACGGCGCATCTGCCCCATCGGATCGATTTCAAAATCATACCCGTTTCGGTTGACATGTTTGAAGCGCCGAGGCGGCGCTATTACGCCTATCCCCGCGGACAGCTTTTCTGGGGCCGATTGCGAAGGGGTCGACGACCCTCGAAGTATGGGGCGCGGTAACGACCTTTTTGACGGGCTTGGTAATTTCGGACCCTGCCATGCACCACTGGCGCCACCGCCGCCGTTGCTACCCCCGCCGCCGCGAAAAGGGTGATAGTCTCCGCTATTGGCGAAAGTGAATTGTCCGTTGTGAGGGTCGTGCCATGGGTTAAATTTGACCTCGAGCTTGCCCGACTGGTGGTTCTTGAGTCGCCGACCGGTTCGCAGCCAATAGGAAAATGCCCTTACTTCTTCGCTGTCGGCAATCTCTAACATACGGCAACACCTCATCCCAATGATGAGAACATATATAGAACAAACACTGAAGAGTCAATGGGCAACAGGACGGCGTTCGCGCTGTCCACATTCAATCATTGCGCCGGGACGCCAGATGGACGACTGGCGGCGATTAGCTATTGTGAAAGCAACATGACCATCGCCATCGAGTTCATCGGCTGGGCCGCTGCCGTTCTTATTCTTGCCTCGTACCTGCTGGTGTCGATGGGGCGCTTGTCGGGCACTTCAGCGTCGTTTCAGTGGATGAACGTCATCGGGGCGACGGGGTTTATCATCAACAGCGGCTGGCATCATGCCTTGCCGTCGGCGGTGTTGAACATTGCCTGGGCAGCGATTGG
>JBBQHG010000024.1:0-19400 GCA_038323755.1 Sphingomonadales bacterium | reverse complement strand
ACGTTGGGGGCCGCCGCGCTCCGGGCCCCCGCGGCGTCCCCAGTGGGGGGGGGCGGGGGGTTTCCCCTCACCCCCCCCCCGCCACCGACGGTCTGCACCAATCAGTCCCTGCGCGGCCCCGGACGACGGCGCGGCTTTTTGGCAGGGGTCTGCGACATTTCCTCGCTGACCTGCGCATGCGCAAGGACCGAAAATAGTCCTGCGCCGCCAACCAGATTACCCAAAATCGCCGGGACGAGGAAACCGAACACCACCGATACCGCCTCACCGCGCCCGGTGAAGATCATGACGAATGCCTCGTTCGACCCCACTACCGAATGGCTGAACCCGGCAATGCCGATCACATAGGTGATGGCGAAGATGACGAGAAACGCCTGATCGCGCGCATTGGGCAATGCCCAGGCGATGATCGCGATCAGGAATCCAGCGGGGACGGCGTTGAGGAAGGTGGCAAACGGCCCAAGATCGAGTATCTTGGTCGATGTCGCGATCATCCCCGCACGGACTGCTTGGTCGCCGGGCCAACCATAGGAAATCGCCGCTGCCGCCAGCGCAGACCCGATCAGGTTTGCGCCCAGCACGATCCCCCACAGCCTGAGCGTCCGCCATAAGGCTTCACGACTGGGTTGGGCGACCAGCGGGAGCATCGCGGTAATCGTGCTTTCGGTAAACAGCTGCATCCGCCCCAAAATGACGAGCAGAAACCCCACCGGATAACCCATCGCCACGATCAATTCCCGCGCTGGCGTTGCCGGCAACCGCGCGCGCAGCGATCCTTCGGCGAGCAGCGACGCGCTGATCGTGATGCCGGCTGCCAGCGCAGACCAGAACAGCGAATGGAGTGGGCGCGACATCTCCGCCTCGCCTTCCTCCGTGACCGCACGGTGGAGATCGCGGGCGTTGGCCGCCTTCAAATCTTCGACATTGTCTTCGGATTGTTGCTCGGCCATCGCGAATCTTTCCAATAAGGTTTCGAGGCGACAACGACCGTTCGCGCGCTTTGCTCCCGTGTCTGGACTGGACGTTGATGTCAGGATCGTTAGGAGCAGCCGATCATGAACGATCCGACCACCATTCGCCGCCTCTATGGCCGCCGCCAGGGGCATAAATTGCGCACAGGCCAGGCGGCGCTGGTCGAGGAATTGCTGCCCGAAGTGTCAGTGCCTGAAGACGGCGCGATCAACGCGGCGCGGCTTTTTGGCGATGATCGACCACTGCAGTTCGAAATCGGATTTGGTGGTGGCGAACATCTCGCGGGGCAAGCAAGCGCCAACCCTGCCACCGGCTTTATTGGCTGCGAGCCATTTTTGAACGGTGTCGTTGGGGCGCTGAACCATATCCGCGAGGGCGATCTGGCCAATGTGCGCCTTTACATGGGCGACGCGCTGACGGTGCTGGAACGCCTGCCTGATGCCAGCCTTGACCGGCTGTACCTGCTCCACCCTGATCCCTGGCGCAAGGCGCGGCATGCCAAGCGGCGCATGGTCAACAATGGCCCGCTCGATTTGATCCACGCCAAGCTGAAGCCGGGTGCGGAATTCCGGCTGGGCACCGATGACCCAACCTATTGCCGCTGGTCGATGATGATCATGAATGGCCGCCGCGATTTCGCCTGGCAGGCTGCGTGCGCTCATGATTTCCTGACCCGACCGGATGACTGGCCCGAGACGCGGTACGAGCGCAAGGCGCGGCGCAAGGGGCATGAAGTCTGGTACTTTCGGTACGTGCGGGTGTGACCTAGCCGCCGGACAGCGCCTGTGCAGCAAGCGCAATTGCGCCAAGTGGCCCGGCATTGGCGCCGAGTGCGGTCGCCTGAATCCGCTGCTCGGGCGGCATTTGATCGGTCGGGAGATAGCCGCCGAGCCGCGCCGCTACGGCGGTACGGATTGCCTCGATCAGGGCGGGGCGTTGCTGAAAAACACCCCCGCCGATGGCGATCCGATCAGGCGCGAAGCTAATCAGCATGTTGGCGAAGAAATCGCCGAGTTCCTGCACCACATTGCGCCATACCGGATGATCATCGGGCAAGGCCGCACCGGCAATGCCGCTCCGCGCGGCCAGAGCCGGGCCCGACACCAGCCCTTCGATGCAATCACCGTGAAAGCGGCAAATCCCGGGGAATTCGTCGCCTAGTTGGCGAGGCACACGCATATGGCCGATTTCGGGGTGGAGAAATCCATGAACCGGACGACCATCGACGATGATCCCCGCCCCAACCCCGGTGCCGATCGTGACATAGGCGTGGACGCGACAGCCGGCCGATCCGCCCCAATGTTCCTCAGCGAGCGCGGCACCGGCAACGTCGGTGTCGAACCCAAGCGGCACATCGATGCGCGCGCTGACAGCACCAAGCAGATCGAACCCGCTCCATCCGGGCTTGGTCGTCTGCAAGATATGGCCATAACCTGCCGCATCGGTGCGCAACCCCAATGGCCCGAAGCTGGCAATGCCGATCGCAGCGACATCATGGTCGGTTTGCCAGCGCGTCAACACATCGAGCGTCGCGGCAAGCGTTTCGTCCGGACTGCCGGTCGGATGCGATTCGGTTGCCAACAGCGCGCCGCCACGCGCCAGTACGGCAATGCATTTGGTACCGCCAAGCTCGATACCCGCGAGCATCGGCGCGGAATCGGTCATTTCAACCACGCCCGATCACCGTCCAATGCCAGCTGCAACAGCGGTGCTGTGGTACCGGCGAAAAACTGTCGCGCGTCCTTTGCATTCGACGGTAATGAGCGCGCGCCAACCATATCTGCAAAGCTCCATATCGAAAGGTCGCAGAGTAGCTGCCAGCTATAGGCCTGGAAAGGTGCGGCCTGCGGGTTGGCGAAGACAAGCCCGCTGCCGTTGATCGGTCGCCAAGGGCCGGCCAGCGAGTCGGCGACGATCCCGTACATACCATTCGGGCCGACCGGACCGCCTGGCGCAAACACCTTTTGCTGGGTCGACCAGAGCAGGTAGTAGCGCCCATCAGCCATCACGATATGCGGTCGTTCTAGTTCGTTGTTGAGCCCGGTTGCATCGACGATCGGCGGTAGTAGCTGCCACCCGGCGCCAGCGCGGCGAGCGATGCCGACCAGCCCGTTCCAGACACTGCCCGATCGTGGGCGGGACGCCGCGAAAAGGAGATAATCCTGCCCATCGGCCGGGTCTCGGAAAAAATAGGGATCCCGAAACGCTTTGATTGTGCCGACGGCGCCGCCGCCGGCCATCTCGGTCTCATACAAACGGCCATCGGCCGCGACTGTTTCAACGGGGTCACTCCAGCGGCCAAGCCTGACGGGATCACCGGACGATAGCTCGGCCGATGCCTCGAACATGCGCTGGCGAAAGCTGACGACAGCCTCGTCCCGCGTGCCCGCTGCCGTAAAGTGAATCGTCAAGCGGCGATGTGCCGGATCGATCGTCGCGCTGCCGGCCCATTCGCGGCTGCCGGGGGAAAATCCGTCTGGAAAGAGCGCCCCGAGATCGTGCCATGCGCCGCTGCGGCGATGGAGCAACCGTAACCGGGCGATGGCATGGCGCGCCTCCGGATCGCCCATAATCGGCGCGCTCAGCGCGATGACAAGCTGCCCGCTGGCAATCTCGGCAAGCGCGCCATCCTCTTCCAGTACCGGCCAATGATCCCACACGTCATGACCCGGAATCAGCGGCGCAATATCATCTCCTGTAATAACGGGCGCGGTCGGCCAATCGGCACCGGCGAGCAGCGCGATATGGGCAGATGACCAGACGAAGGGAATCATGGGGTAGGCCCGCTCAAGAAAAAAATCCCGGTCGACGAAAGGGGAACGTCGACCGGGAGAGGGGGATGACCTGATCAGAAATCGAAGCGCACTGCGGCCGAAATCGTCCGTCCGTTGATCGATCTTGCCCGGACGATGCCGTTGGCTGGGATGCTGGCATCCTCCGCCTCGGTAAAGCCGCGCACGTTGAACACATTGTTCGCGTTGAGCGACAGCTGCACCCGGCTGATCGGACGGAATTGCAGGAACGCATTGACCTGCGCGAAGCCTGGCAGCTTCAGCTGGTTGCTGTCCTGCGTGAAGCTGTCGGTCGTGCCGATGATGTTCATGCCCAAGGTGAACTTGTTGATATCGACCTGCGGCGTCACCTGATAAATGAAGGCCGCTTGGCGACGGGGCGTGTTGCCCACGACCGCCGGGTTCAGCACATCGCTGGTGATCTTTGCATCGGTCCAGGTGCCGCCAGCGTTGATGCTGAATGGGCCATAGCGATAATTGCCCTCCAGCTCGATACCATAGGCACGATAGCGGCGATCGAAGAAGCGCTGCGTCGTTGCCTCGAAATTCTGCTCTTCGGTGCGGGCGTAGAAGCCCGTTGCATAGAGCGCGAGACCGCCGGAGCGATATTTCACGCCGCCTTCGACCTGCGTCACGAAATCGACGGCAGCGGCAGGATCGGTCAATCCGCCCGTGGTGGTGCTTACGGCAGGGCCGAACAGCAACCGGTCAGCATTGGCGCGCGCGCCGCGGCTGTAGCGGGCGAAGATCGCCAGATCGGGCCGCAGTCGATAGTTCGCTCCGAACGAGTAGGAGAAATAATTATAGTTGTAGCTGACCGGCGCTGGGCTGGTCAGCGGGATGACCGATACTTGCTGCTCGGGCAGCGAGATGACGCCATCACCATTGATGTCGAAAGCCCGCACGCCGACGCGCCCGCCGCCGAGATCGGCACCCGACACGCTGCCTTCTGCGCTGCCGAAATCATAGCGCACGCTGGCATCAAGCGTCAGCGCACCATTGGCATATTGCACCGAGCCGAAGGGCGCGTTGACGTTGTAATCAACATCGTAATTCCGCCGGCAGCAATTGCCGAAGAAACGTGCACCATAGCCGTAGAACCCGTCCTGCGTTACCGCCTGGTTGGCAGCATTGCGGATGTTGACCAGAGCCCCATCACCGCCGCCGCGTACCTCAAGCAGCGCCGAGGTCCAGGTCCAGTCGGTGTTGATCGTCTGGCGCGACTTATAGAAGCCCGCAGTCGTTGTCAGCGTGCCGCCACCGACATCACAGTCATGTGCGATGCGGACATCGTTGGTGATATTGTCCAGGCTGTTGAGCTTGACGTCGAACACCACGATCTGCGCGAGCAGCTGGCTGCCGGGCACCGCTCGCCCGGCATTGGGGCCGTTGAAATATGTCGCGGTCGATCCCGCGCCACCAAGCGCCACGGCTGTTGCGCTGGTCGTGTCCACAGCCGAGGGGAAGTTCGAAATGAAGCGCCCGGAAACATCGGAATAGCGGAAGCGCTCGGTCACGTTCCAGCCATCCGCCACCTCGAACTGCGTTTCTAGCCCGAATGATTTGACCACTGGGTGCTGGCCATCGCGGATGTCATCCGCGACCAGATTATTGCCGCCATCAAGCGTGACGTTGCGCGTGAAGAAGCGCGAGTGGAGCGTGTCGCCGTTGATGCTGAAGCCGGGCAGGTTGCGATAAACCGGGTTGCTGTTTGTACCCGTTACCCGAACCGGATTGGGCAGATAGCCGATCGCGCGATCATCGAGATATTTGCCATACAGACGGATATAGCCGCCGCTGAATTCCTTGGTGATGTTGAGCTTGATCTGGCCGCCCTTGTTGCCGTCATACCCCGCCTGACGTGGGCCTTCGCCTTGCCGGTAGAAGCCGCCGACATGGAAGCGCAGCGTATCGCTGAGCTTGGCGCCATAATCGATATCGACGCGGTAATCGGCATAATCGAGCCCGGCCGAGAACTGCGCGGAGCCGCCTTCTTTGTCGCCTGTTTTGGAGATGAGGTTGATGACACCGCCGGGCGAGTTGGAGGCGAAGGTCGAAGCCGAGCCACCGCGCACCGCTTCAACCCGTGCCACGTTGAAATCGGCGCGCAGGAAGATGTCGGCATTGCCGAAGGTGATGTCGCCGAATTCGAGCACGGGTAGCCCGTCTTCCTGCAACTGAAGGAACTTGGCGCCGCCCGAGGCGACCGGCAGGCCGCGAACGGCGATGTTCGCATTGCCCTCACCGCCCGATGATTCCGAGCGGATGCCCGGGATGTTACGGAAGATTTCAGCGGTCGATCGCGGTGCCTGGCGCTGGAGCTGTTCCTGATCGAGCGAGCTGACCGAGATGGCGGTGTCGAGTCGGTTGCGACCGCCGGCAACCGCAGTCACGACAATGTCGCCGTCCGATGAATTGGTGTTGTCGTCAGCAGAAGGGACCGCCGCCTGCGGCTCATCCTGTGCGCTCTGTGCAATAGCGGGTGCGGCGGCAAAAAGTGCGGCAACCAACGCGGTCGATGCCAGAAGCAGATAGCTGCTTTTCATGATTCCTCTCCCATACGACGGCCGAATTGAGTCGGCTCATCATGCTGATCTACGACTCGTTGCAAACGTTTGCAAGCGCCAATTGCAAAGGTTTGCGGGGGCTGGTATTCGCTGGGGATAACCGACGACAAGGTTGGGAGAGGCGCATGAAGAAATTGATACCGGGCAAGCCCGCGCTCTCCTTTGCGCGAATCATCCAGATGAACCTGGGATTCCTTGGGCTGCAATTCAGCTTTGGCCTGCAGCAAAGCAATATTGGCCCAATTTACAGCTATCTCGGTGCCAATGAAGCATCGATGCCGCTGCTGTGGCTGGCGGGGCCGATGACTGGCCTCATCGTCCAGCCCATCGTCGGCGCGTTCAGCGACCGGACCGTGACGCGTATCGGGCGGCGCACGCCCTATTTCCTGGTCGGCGCTATTCTATGCAGCCTGGCGCTGTTCGCCATGCCCTATAGCCCGACGCTGCTGATCGCGGCGAGCCTGTTGTGGATGCTCGATGCCGCGAACAACATCACAATGGAGCCGTACCGCGCCTATATCAGCGACCGGTTGCCGGAGGATCAGCGCTCGCTGGGCTTCATGACGCAAAGTGCCTTTACCGGCTTGGCGCAGACCTTGTCCTACCTTGCCCCGTCGATCTTTGTCTGGGCGGGCATGAACCCCGATGCGGTCGATTCAAACGGCATCCCGCATATCACCCGCCTGGCCTTCATGATCGGCGCGCTGCTCTCCATTTCCACGATCGTGTGGTCAGTATGGCGCGTGCCCGAATTGCCGCTGAGCGACGATGAATTGGCGGCGATGCAGTCGCAAAAAATGTCGGTTGGCACGATGATCAAGGATCTCACCGTGGCGATCCGCGAGATGCCACTGGCGATGCGGCAACTGGCGCTGGCGATGCTGTGCCAATGGTATGCGTTCTTCTGTTACTGGCAGTACGCCGCCTTCTCGGTCGCGCAGTCCCATTACGGCAATACCGCAGCGGCTGCGGTGCGCGATGCGACGCTGATCAACGGCAGACTGGGTAGCTTCTACAATTTCATTGCCTTTGCCGCAGCACTCACGCTGATCCCTATCACAAAGCGACTGGGCGCCCGCGTGGTCCATGCCAGTTGCATGGTCGCTGGCGGCATCGGCATGTTGGTGGTGCCGCAACTCGCATCAGAGGGCATAAGCTATCTTCCGATGGTCGGGCTGGGCCTTGCCTGGGCCAGCATCATGGGTAGCCCCTATATCATGCTCGCGAACAGCATCCCGCCCGAGCGCACCGGCGTTTACATGGGAATTTTCAACATGTTCATCGTCATTCCAATGTTGATCGAGAGCTTTACGATGCCGTTTATGTACGGGCCGCTGCTGGGTGGCGATCCACGCAACGTGCTGGTGCTGGCAGGCGTCATGCTGCTGCTGGCGGCGGTTGCTACCTTACGCGTTGCGGTGCCGGCGCGTGCCATGAAGACTGCGCCTGCCTGAGCAATCAGGCAGAGCCGCGCACGATCAATTCGGGCAGCATTTCGACCGGGGCGACCGCCTCCCCCTCGATCCGGCGGAGCAGCAAATCGACCAGCACGCGCGCGCCATGCGCGACATCCTGCCGGATCGTGGTGAGCGGCGGCGTGGTGTAGCGCGCGATCATCACATCGTCATAGCCGATGACCGATACGTCGCGCGGCACCACCTTGCCATGGTCGGCCAGCGCCTGCATCGCGCTCATCGCGATCACGTCGGAGGCAGAGACGATCCCGTCGATCGGTGGATCGGCATCCAGGAAGCCGGTGATTTCGGCATAGGCATCCTTGGTCGTCAGGTGGACGGGCAGCAGCGTGGCGGCAACCTCTCCACCCGTTGCTGCAACGGCAGCCTGGAACCCAGCATAGCGCGCGGCGAATTCGGGCACAGCCGGATTGCCGAGAAAAGCAAGCCGTCGACGCCCCGAAGCGATCAGGTGATCTGCCGCCATCTGGCCACCGGTCCTGTTATCGGTGCCGACCGTAATCTGGTCGCTGCCCGCCGATCGCGCACCCCAGACGACGATATTGCCGTGCCGGCTTGCTGCGCGTTCGATTACCTCGCCCTGATCCGACTGGCCAATGATCACCACGCCGCCGACGCGCCCCGAAACGACGAGATCCTCCAGCCAGTCCTCGCCCGTGGGGATGACCCGCGACAGCAGCAAATCATAACCGGCATCGGCAATCGCGTCCGCCAGCGGCCCGATCAACCCCATGAAGAAGGGATCCGACAGGCTCTGGTCCGCCTCATGGCCAAGCGGGATGACCACGCCGATCGCCTGCATCCGCTGACGGCGCAGCGCGCTGGCGGCGTGGTTCAAACGAAAACCATGTTCGCGCGCGAGCCGCTCGATCCGTTCGCGCGTGGCAGGCGCCACGCCAGGACTGCCCCCCAGCGCGCGCGAAACCGTTGCCGCCGACACCCCGGCGATCTTGCCCAGCTCGACCAAACCCACTGGATTGCTCAATCGACTCATGGAGACGGTAGAGCCCCTTTCCGGCACGGATCGCAACCCCATACCGTCAGGGACGGCAGCTGCGCACCAGATTTATCGGTTGTCGAGCTGTGACCGCACCGAAACCAGCCCCAACCGCGTCGCGCGATAGGGCCCGCCGCCACGGCTGGCGATCAACCCCCGCCGCCGCAACCGTTGGAACAAGCCCAATGTGCAATCGGTGAGCACATAGCCTTCACGCGTGAAGCAATCGACCGCAACGACTCGCCCGGCCTCATCACGGCGGTGCACAATGCGACCGCCTTGTGCCAGCGCGTGCAACACGCGCTGTTCGTATTTCGATATATTCATGGGAAATGTCGGCCCCGAACAAGGGGTGGTAGCCCGCAGCACCAATCACGCCCGAAAGCGGGCGGCGGCGATGCACGATGCCGGCCCCGGGAAACCTATCCCGGCCAGCGATCAGCGGGCGACAATTCCTAGCATATCCACTCCAAGGAAGCCGTTGCTGGATATCAGCGCCGCGCGACGCCCGTCAATGCCCCTGGCCGCTCCGTACCCAGACTTGCTTGAACATGTGGCCCAGCAATGCCGGGGCGCCGGGTCGCAGCAGCAACCAATCGCGAATCGCTGGTCCCTTGACGGCACCGATTACGCCTTTGTAGCCGCTATCGCCCGCGCCCCAATCCACCCGATCAATCCCGCGCGCCATGCCCTCTGCCAGATTGCGATAATAAAGCAGCTTGCCCGGAGAATGCTTCGCAAATTGAGGGTCATAGCTATTGGCGACTGCGTATTTGAGCCGCCCCACATCGACGTCGAACGAAAAGGCGGCCGGCATATCGTCAACTGTCAGCAAAGCCGCGTGCATCATCGCCGCCAGAGCAGGATCCTCAGCGGCGAGCCGCCAAAAAGCGCCGTGCCCTGCATCAGTAAATTTGGCATCGCGGCCATCGGTGCGATCGCCGATCCAGCTCTTTTGCTCGATTGCGGCCAACGCATCGAAACCGCCCGCCACTAGCGCCGGCCCATCGAGAAATTGCCAATCCAGGGTGCCATGCGCGGCAAGGTGTTTTTCGTGGAATCTGTTCTTGCGCAGCGTCGAATTGCGCGGCCAGCCCTCTGCTACCTGCGTTGCCATATCGAGCAGGAAACTGTCGGCAATGTGCCGCCCTATGACTGCCCATCCGCGCGCCCGCGCGGCAGCGATCAATCCTAAACCCGCCGGATCGTCGTCATAGATTGGTCCGAGCCTAAGCGCGTTGACCTCACAGCCCAGCGCGTCAACGAGCACGCTGAATGCCGCATCGTCGGCTCTGGCGGTCGCTGGAAAGCTGCGAAATGGCCAATAGCTGCCCGGCACTGTCGCCAGCCCGGCCCATGCTGGACCAACCGACACGATCGGCATCGCGATCGTCGGCGTCCCGTCACGCTTGATCAGCAGCGTCCGTGCGGCTCCACCATAAGCAGCCAGCGCCGCTGCGAACCATTGATATCGCAAGAAGCGGTGGGACGAAGGGGCAGATTCCGCCACGATATCGATCGCGCTTTGTAGCCCGTCGCAAACGCCCACTGTGATCAGCGGCGCAAGGCGAGCGAAATCTGCGAGCAACATCGGCTTTGTCATGGCACCGATCTATCGCAACAGGCGTTACCAACCGGTTGGCGCTTGACCTCAATCGTCCTCCCACGCCAGACGAGACCGATGCAATTTTCTCCCGCCGTCACCACTATCGCACAGACCATCCAGCTTTCGGTCGCGCCTGTGTTCTTGCTCGCCGGCATTGGCGCTATCCTGAACGTGATGGCCGGGCGGCTTGGCCGCGTGGTCGATCGCGCCCGTGCGCTGGAGAAGCTGCATCCGAGCAGCAGCGGCCCCGAACATGACCGTCATGTCTGGGAATTACGCCTGCTCGACCGACGCATGTCGGTTATCAATAATGCGCTCTTTCAATGCGTGACCAGTGCGGTCGCGATCTGCTCGGTCGTGGCGCTGCTGTTTGTCGCTGAACTTGCCAATCTACATATCGGGACAATCGTCGCTTTGATCTTCATCCTCGCCATGGGCTTGCTCATTTCCGGCCTCGTCCTGTTTATGATCGAGGTCCGGCTGTCGCTCCGGGCAACCCATGTGCGGGTGGAACTGCTGGAGCGCGAGCGCGGCTAGCGCGCGCCATCCATGCCCGGACCGACATCAGCGCTCGGCAAATAGCGTGGCGCCACGCGCGCCTTGCTTGCTTGCTCATAAACATAGCCAGCGCCAAGCAGCGTTGCTTCGCTGTGCGCCGTACCGATGAAGGAAAGGCCCACGGGCAGCCCCTGGACGAGCCCCATCGGCACGGTCAGGTTGGGATAGCCAGCAACGGCGGGCAACTCGCTCGACGAAGGGCCACCATATTGATCGCCATAGACGGGATCGATCAACCAGCCGGGGCCATAGCTTGGCTCTACCAATAGCCGGGCGCCGGCCTTGGCGAGCATAGCGTCAATGCCCTCCTTGGCCGCCAACCGCAGCGATTTCGCGCGCGCGCCAAGATATTCGGCATCGTCCAGGCCGTTTGTTTTTTCTGCTGCGATAAACGTTTCCTGGCCAAAAAACGGCATTTCCGTCGCTGCATTGGTTTGATTGAAGGCAATGAGGTCGGCCAGCGTACGTGCCTTCACCGCCGCTGGCGTGGTTGCCAGATAGCTGTTGAGATCAGCTTTCAACTCGGACAACAGCACCGCGAACTCGGCTGCCCCCAGCCCATCCAACTTGGGCTGCTCGACGTCCACCAATACGGCGCCCTTGGCTTTCAGCACAGCCAGGGCGGCGTCGAATGCTGTCGCCAGACCTGCCGACATTTGCGGGCGAACCACGGCGATGCGCACGCCGATCAGGGAAGCGGCCGGCAGCGCGGCGGCATAATCCAGCTTGAACTGATCGGCATCGCGCGTCGCCTTATCGGCCGGATCGCTGGCGATTATCTGAGAGAAAAGGATCGCTGCATCCATGACGTTCCGTGCCATCGGGCCCGGCGTATCCTGGCTGTGGCTGATCGGCACCACATGGGTGCGGCTGACCAGCCCGATCGTCGGCTTTAGGCCCACGAGGCCGTTGATAGATGACGGGCACACCACCGAGCCATCGGTCTCGGTACCGATGCCGACCGCGGCATAGCTTGCCGCGATCGCCGATCCCGTCCCGCTCGACGAACCGCATGGCGTGCGATCAAGCGCGTAGGGGTTCTTGACCTGCCCACCAACTGCACTCCAGCCGCTGATCGAATTGTTCGAGCGTATATTCGCCCACTCGGACAGGTTGGTCTTGCCCAGGATAACCGCGCCACCCTTGCGCAGCTGTGCCACCATCGGCGCATCACGCAGCGTGACATTGTCCTTGAGCGCCAGGCTGCCTGCCGTGGTCGCCATCGGGTCCTTCGTTTCGATATTGTCCTTGATCAGCACCGGCACGCCATCGAGCGGGCCGAGTGATTTACCTGCTTTGCGCCGCGCATCGGCGGCCTTTGCTTGCGCCAGCGCGTCAGGATTGGTTGTAATGACGGCCCGGAGCGTGGGGCCCGTGTGATCCATTGCCGCGATTCGCGCCAGATATTGCAGCGTAATGCTTTCGCTCGATGCTGCACCACCCGCCATCATCTCGCGAAGATCGCCGATCGATGCCTCCTCAACCTTGGGCGCGGTCTGCGCCATGGCAGGCAGCGCTGCGGTCATCAAAAGACAGGCAGTTAAAGCGCGCATCATGGTCCCCTCTTGCGATTTGCCGAGCGTAGCGGAGCAATAGCATTGCGCAAGCCGCCCTGCCCCGAAGACCGTATCCTGACCTGATGATTGCAGCAGCAATGCCGCCGCTTATGCCCGAATATGAAAAGAGGCTGCCGGGGGATGCCAATGCACCACCCCGGCAACCTCCTGACATGGTCAGCGGCCGGATGCTCCAGCCCGGGAGACCATGCGAACCGCTAATCCTGTGAGCCATAACGTTGACTGGGGGAGAATACCCCCCGTCAGGCCCGGTGGATTAGCGCCGCGTCCCCCGAACGAACTGAACCGACCCCATTGCTGAACCATGAGACATCGGATCACCTCCTTTCGCTAGTTGAAACGGCGTACCCTGCCTGGGCACGACTCCTGTTTGAATCATGTGATTCATAACAACAAGTCTTGTATTTTAATTATTTTTGGGCGATTCAAGAGGACTGTGCCCGATGATCCGGGTCACAGTTCCCAATCACCGCCCCGATCATCTTGTCTGCCGGCACCGACAGTGCCGGCTGACCATCGAGCATCGCCCCAATCCGCCCCTGGGCATGCGCCAGCGACGTCAAGATGAAGCTGTCGCTGGCAGGCGCTATTGCCATCACTCCGGTGGCGAAGTCGCGGGCATGGGCAGGATAAGTCGAGGCGCCAGATGCGGTGATGATCTTCAAGCGATAGCCAGGGCTGGCATCGCCGCTTTTGACGAACATGACCCGGCCTTTGCGGCGATCGCAGCGAATGCCGAACAGCAGCCCCCCCTTGCGGTCCACGAACAGGGCAGCATCGCCTGTATCGGCAGCGTCGAGGCGCCATTTGCCCACTGCCATCCTTACCCCGTCAAGCTCAGGGGTTGGCAGCGCCCCGGCGACCACCGGCTGATCTGCGGCGAGCACCGAGACAAGAACCGGTTGAGTGTTGTCCGCAATCGGCGTGCCCGATGGCGCTGCTGGGGAACAGGCGGCCAAGCCAAGCACAGACAAGCCGAGCCATTTCAAGGTCGGCAATCCTCCGCCACCCGCAGGATTTCGGCCCAGGCTGGGATCACCAAGGTCGGCAGCGTTGCCTGTTCGATCACAAAGCGCCCTCGGCTGAAGCCGATTGCGTCGAGCAGCGTATCGCTGGGGGAAAGCGACGCAGCCATATAGGCTGGCGTTGCCCCAGTCGGCAGCGTGGCAAAGGTCCGCAGAGTGCTCGATGTCCGGATCGTCATCGGTGCATTGCCCGGCGCCGCCCCCCGGCGCGACAGGAATATCTGCCCCGCTAGCCGATCGCAACGCAGCGTCAGATCCGCGTCGGCGCCGGGTGCACCGAACAGTGCGATGCTGCCGCGCGCATCGCGGCGATAGACCCAGTTGCCGGGCTGCACCGGCCAATCCCGCCAATCACCGCGATAAGCGGAAGCAAGCGGCATCTGATCCACCACCGATCCAGACGCTGGGGCCGACACCGGCGTTGCCACTACCGTCCGGGCCGGCGGCGGTGGCACCGGGCGCGTAACGGGCTGCGCCGGCGCGCTGGCACAGCCAGCGGCCATCGCCAGGGCGAGAAGGGCAAAAATGGTCTGACGCTGCATGGTCGGACTATGAGGGAAGCGGCTGGTCGGCTCAACCATGCATCGCGCGCATCGGACCAGATTCCCCTTCCCTTCGTCCCGTCCTTGGGCAACGACTGCACGCAGCGGAGGAAACATGGACGGCAAGCGACTGAAATCGATCATCGGTGGGTCGGCGGGCAACCTCGTCGAATGGTATGACTGGTATGCCTATTCGGTCCTGACGATCTATTTTGCGCCGAGTTTCTTCCCCAAGGCCGATCCGACGATTCAGCTGCTCAACACGGCAGCAATCTTTGCCGTCGGGTTCCTGATGCGACCGATCGGCGCGTGGATTATGGGAAGTTATGGCGACCGGCATGGCCGCAAGGCAGGGCTGGCATTGTCAGTTGGGCTGATGTGCACCGGATCGCTGATGATCGCTGTTGCCCCAACCTATGCGCAAGCGGGTGTTATTGCGCCTGCCATCCTGGTGATCGCACGAATGCTGCAGGGGCTGTCGGTCGGTGGCGAATATGGTGCAAGCGCTACATACCTGTCTGAAATGGCGACCAAGAAGCGCCGCGCCTTTTGGTCAAGCTTTCAGTATTTCACTTTGATCGGCGGGCAGTTGCTGGCGCTGGGCGTGACGCTCATCCTACAGGGGTTTTTGAATGAGGCCGCGATGGGCGCTTGGGGCTGGCGCATCGCCTTCGTGATCGGCGCGGCGCTAGCGCTGGCTGTGTATGTGCTCCGGCGTCGGTTGGCGGAAACGGCGCAGTTTGAGGCGCTCGACAAGGATCGCCCCAAATCGACCGCGCTCAGCCTGTGGCGCGCCTTTCCACGCGAATTCCTGATCGTGGCCGCGATCAGCGGTGGAGGGTCATGCGCCTTTTACGCCTACACGACATATATGCAGAAATTCCTGGTCAACACATCGGGGTTCGGCAAGCAAAGCGCGACCGAGATCATGACGGCGGCGCTGATCGTGTTCATGCTCTCCCAACCGATCTTCGGCCTGCTCGCCGACCGGTTCGGGCGCAAGCCGATGCTCCTGATCTTCGGCTTTGGCGGGATGGCCGTTTCAGTACCAGTCTTCACCGCGATCGCTGCCACGACCGATGCAGTGACCGCGTTTGCGATCATCCTCATCCCCCTGATGCTGCTCAGCGCCTATACTTCGATCAGTGGCTTGATAAAGGCCGAGCTTTTTCCAGCGCATATCCGCACGCTGGGCGTCGCGCTGCCTTATGCGCTGGGCAACACGATTTTTGGCGGCACGGCGGAATATGTCGCGCTGAAGTTCAAGGATATGCATCTAGAGGCCGGGTTCTACTGGTACGTCACCGTCATTATCGGCATGGCGACCGCCGGGTTTCTTATGCTGCCTGAGACCAAGCATGCGAGCCTGATTGTCGAAGACTGATCGCAGTGGATCTCTTCTTCGTCATTTCCGGCTGTTCTGGTGGTGGCAAATCGACCCTGTTGACCGAGCTGGCCCATCGCGGGTTTGCAGCGGTGGCCGAACCCGGCCGCCGCGTGGTCGACGCTGAAGTGGCCGGCGGCGGCAGCGCGCTACCTTGGCTCGACATGGAGGCATTTCTTCGTCGAGCGATCGACCTGGCCATTTCTGATTACGCCGCTGCCCTAAAGACCAACCGACCGACCTTTTTCGATCGCAGCCTGGTCGATGCTGCGTCGGCGCTGGAAGCGCTGACTGGTGAGGCCGCTATTGCGCGATATTGTAACGATCATCGTTATGCCCACCGCGTTTTCATGGCCCCGCCATGGCCCGAAATCTTCGTGGCCGACGATGCCCGCCGCCACGGTCTGCCCGATGCGATTGCCGAATATGATCGGCTGGCGATGCTCTATCCCTCGCTCGGTTACGATATGCGGGTGTTGCCGAAATCGTGCGTGGCTGACCGCGCCGATCTGATCGTCAAGGATGTGATGCAGGCGGCTGGCTGACCTCAGCGGTTGGCGGCATCGGCGAAGAGCCGATCGACTGACCCGCCATTGCGTTTGAGCGCTGCCTCCACTCGCTTGCGGGCGTCATAATAGAACAGCGCCGGCATGGTCTCCCCCCGCGCCTTCAGCGCTGCGGCTTGCGCATCCGAAAGCGTGCCGCCCCCTGCGACCACATCGCAATAGCCTTCTGTTACCCAGCCGGGATAGCGCCAATCGGCCAAGGGGCCGAAATGCGCGCGGATCAGGCCATGGGTACGCTCATGGGCGACCACACCGGCAAGGCTGCGACGCCCGGTCACGCTGGCAGCCGTCATCACGCTGTCGCTGGCTATGTCGCTGCGGTTGAAGACGATTGTTTCGACAAAGGGGCGCGTGATCGCGATCGCTCGTTGTGATCCGGGTGCCAGCAGCAACCAGCGCCAGCCGCCATTGGTCAGGAAGATCCGGCGGCCATAACCTGGTCCGGCGATCGGGCTGGCCTTGAGCAGTCGGTCTGACCGCGCAAGAACGTCCCGCGCGGCTCCCTCGGGGATGGGTGTTTCCGAATAAAGCTGCGTATCGCCAACCTCAAGATGGTGCGGAAACGCCAGTGCTTCGGGAATGGCGGCACAGAATATCCACGCAACCGCCAAAATCGTCAGCAGCGTTGTTGACCATTGGCGCATCGTTCAGCCCTCTCCCAGCGAAGCCCTTCTTACCATTACCCTTTTTTCGGCTTCCTGAACCGGAAGCTGAACCGATCAGTCTTGCCGCGCACGGCGGGGTTGAAAACAAGTAATGTATGGTCATCGGTCTTGTTACGCAGAAGATCGCTCTCGCCATCAAGAATGAAACCGGCCTTCAGGAAATCTGCCTTCACGGTTTCAGGGTCGATCCGGTGAAGCTTGTCAACGGTCGCGCGGGTATCGCCCGGCAAAGCGACATGGTCGATGACTGCCACCGTGCCGCCGGGCTTTACCGATTTGTAGAGCGTTGCAACGAAACTGGCAGGATCGGCTTTGGGTATCTTGAACTTCTCGCTCTCCCAATAGAGGTCGTGATAGTCCAAATGGATCATGACGAAATCATAGCTGTTAGCAGGCGCAGCAAAGGCCTCGAATGGGTAGGTCGTGTGCGTGACATTGGACTGGCGTGCGATCAGCGCTGTCCAGGCGGCGGCAGCCTTGTCATCACCGTCGGCAAACTGCTTGGGATCATAAGCCGTGACATGCCCCTTTGAGCCCACCGCGCGCGCCATGATCTCTGTGTAATAGCCATTGCCCGCCATGATGTCGGCCACTTGGTCGCCGGACCTCAAGCCCATGAAGGTCAGAACTTCGACCGGCTTTCGCCCCTCGTCGAGCTTTACGTCATCAGCCGGACGGCCCGGGGCGGTGACGGCTGCGGCGATGTCGGGCTTGGTTTGTTTAGCCGCGATTGGCGACGACAGGGCAATGGCGGCGGCAAACATCAACAGCGTCGAACGCATCGCAGACATCCTCTTTTGTGTATTGCCGAGTTAATACAGCTCTTCGTCAGAACGGTCAATCGCTTGGCCCCCATTCTCGGGCGGTACCTCGTGCCGTTCGTCGTGGTTTAGGGCGCGTTAACGACATTTCGGTAATCGGTGCTTTGGCGTCCAGCAACGGTCGTCAAGGAATGGAGGCGGCTCGGCGATGATCGACAGCAGGATCAGCAGGCGATTGAGCGACAAGGAAGTCGCAATGCGTGTTCGCCTGTACAATGAAAATGGCCAGTTTCAGGAGGCGCTTCGCACAGTCTGGGGTCGGGCGTCGCACGTCATTATCCCGGTCATCGAGCGCGAATGGCGCACCAATTTCCACAATCCGCTAAGTGGGGTCGCGCCCGATAAAATCGAAGAATTCGTGGCACTCGTCGTTGAGACGACGGCGCAACGCTGGACCCTGCCGGTCGATGCCAAGTGGGTTGCCCTGATCGCACGGCGCGGTCGCGAGCAGGCCGCGCTCAACCTGTCGCTGCCGATGGTGATCTATGGCCTGATGAATTACGGCACCGCCCTGACCCGCGCGATTACCAGCCATTATGCCGACGATGTCGAGTTCGTCGCGCTGGCGCTTGATACGATCCACCGACTGCATTGCATCGAAGTCGATATCTGCATGACCCAGATCGGCATCGTCCGTCGCGCCGAGACTGCCGAAGAACTCGCTGCGCGGGGTCAATCCTATCTCGACGATTTGGGCGGAATGTTGCACGAGTCGGTGGCCGATGTCGCAGCGCTGCGCGCGCATACGAAGCAGACATCGCTCGCTGCGCGCAGTACGCTTGATAAGACCTCGGAAGTAGCAACCGTGGCCGAGCAGTCGGCGCTGACGATGCGCGACGCTGCACGAACTGCAGCCGGCCTGATCACCGCAATCAAGGACGCCCGAGGTGAGGTCGATGCCTCGGCAGATGTGGCGATCCGTGCCAGCAAGCAAGCACAAGAGGCCGTGCAACTCTCCGCACTATTGTCGAACCATGCCCAGTCGATCGAGTCGATCCTGGCGCTCATCCGGGACATTGCCGGGCAAACCAACCTGTTGGCACTCAACGCCACAATCGAGGCGGCGCGCGCAGGCGAGGCAGGGCGTGGCTTTGCGGTTGTGGCCCAAGAAGTGAAAAGCCTCGCCAATCAGACGGCACGTGCAACCGATGATATCGCAGCGACGATTGCTGCTATTCAGGCATCGACCCGATCAACAGTGGAAACCAACGCCTCGATCCAGTCGACGATTGCCTTGCTTGCCGATGGTGCGGCGCGGATTCGTGTCGCGATGAATGAGCAAGCCAATACCGTCGGTGCGATCACGGCCAGCGTCGATGAAACCGCAGCAGCAGCCGACAATATGTCAACGACGATCGCCGCAATCAGAGAGGACAGCGAAGTTGTCGCCAGCGAAGTCGACGGCCTTCAGGCGCGCGTGACAACCGTCGATGCGCGGCTTGCAAACATGGAAAATGTGGCCGGCAAGTTCGTGGCCGGCATCGCGGGCGATCAACGCGCGGCTTGAAGGGTCAAGCGGCGCGGGGGACGATCTTATCGAGCGCACCGTTCACCGCGCGCTTGGCTTCGACAATTTCGTAGCGGTCCTGCAGGCGCAGGAAAAGGCCCTCGGAAAGCCGGAAATAGCGGGTGAGGCGCAGATCTAGCTCGGCATCGATCGGACGCACGCCGTCGATCACGTCGGCAATGCGCGTCGGCGCCACCGCGATATCCGACGCAAGCTGATCGACATCCAGCCCCTCGGGCTCCAAAAATTCCGTGACCAGCATTTGCCCAGCATGCTCATTCTCGAGCCACTCAGGGTTAGTGATCGTCTCCAATTTCGACGTCATATGCGTCTCCGTCTGGACCAG
>JBBQHG010000023.1:0-19489 GCA_038323755.1 Sphingomonadales bacterium | reverse complement strand
CCATGACGCCGCTATAGATGCGGGTGAAGGCCTCGGTCGGATCGGCCTGTTCGCGGACGATGAAGCGCGACATGGCGGCGGTTTCATCATGCAGCATGACCATCGTCATGCCGCCGACCATTGCGTGGATGGCGGCACGCGCGGCGGCAATGTCGCCATCGTCGCCGCAGAGCGCAGCGGCGCGCTCGAGCGTCGGCGCGATCTTGATGTGCATGTGCCCGGCGATGTGATCGGCCGCAGCAAGGTACAGCCCCTCTTTGCCGCCGAAATGATAGGTGATCGACGACATCAGCGTATCGGCATCGCGCGCAATCGCTCGCGTGCTCGCCCCCTCCAGCCCCAGCCGACCGAAATGGTCGACAGCGACGTCAAGCAGGCGTGAGTCGGTGGAGGGCGGGGCCATGCACTGCCATTCATTCATTCGAATGAATGAGTCAAGCGGTATCCGTGTTCAATCAGCGCGTGGGCGAACTCATGCCGGTCTCAGCGGGCCGGCAGGAAGCGCGCATTGCGGACGAGCGCGGCGGAGACCAGCGACACGATAACGCCGACCGGGGCGATTTCCATGAAGGTCATCGGCAGGCGAAACAGCGGGTTGGCGTAATTCTTCCGCATCTCCTCAACCGGAGCCATTGCGTGCGCGAGCGCCGTGCCGCTCATGCCGGCAGCCTGCTTGGCGCGCCGAATGCCATCGACATAATCGTTGATGAAGGCATAGTTGGTGAACGCCTGATAGACCTCCCAGACGAGAACATAGACAATCCCGGCGACCAGCGTGATCATCAACCCCAGCCCGAGCGCCCGGCCGAAACCGATTACCCCGCCACGATCGACATCGCGGTACCGCTTGACGCCGACGAAGATGAAGGTGAGCGCGACGAGCATGACGAGATAGCCGAACCACTCGGTCGTCGTGACCTTCAGCCGGTCTGCAAAGATGATGCCGGTGATGAGCGTCGCGATGATGACGCCGCCCGAAAGCAGGCCGTAAATGGCGGCATAGCGAAAAAGACGGTTCATGCGGCGATCCCCTTAAACCATGGTGTAGCGCCCTTGCAGTGTGCCACCAACCTGCAGCAGGCCATCACCCAGATGGGTGATTTGGGGGCAATCGCCCGAATTTATCAGGCGATCAGCGCGAGGGCGCGGGCCTTTTCGATGGCTTCAATGCGGCGCGTGACGGCGAGCTTTTCATAAACGCGCGCGACATGGCTTTTGACGGTGTTGGGCGAGATACCGAGGGTGCGCGCCAGTTCCTTGTTCGACTGGCCCGAGGCGAGCATCGCCAGGATTTGACATTCGCGCGCGGTAAGGCCGAGCGAGCGGATCGCGGCATCATTGCGGGCGAACGGCCCGGCGACGGGGCGCGGGGTGAGGCGCGTTCCTGCCCAGACGCCAAGCGCGATGAAGCCGATCGCAAGCAAGGTGATGTAGAGCTCGGTCGATACGGCATGCACCGCATGACGATAATCGAGCCAGTCGAGCAATATCGCCGCCAGCGCGAGCGCAAGAGCATAGAGGATGACGGTGCGCGCCATGCCGCCAGAAATGCCAGAAAATGCTGCAAGCCGCCAGCGCGGTCAGGCGGCAATCGTCTCCAGCGCTTCGCTTGCTTCCATCCAGGCGGCTTCGGCGACCTCGAGCTTCTTTTCGACCTCTGCGCGGCGCTGGCTGAGTTCGCTCATCGAGAGTTTCGACAGCCACGGCTCGGCGGCCGAGGGATCGAACATCGCGCGGTCGATCGCGCTGCGCTGGGTGGTGAGCTTGACCACGGCCTGTTCGGCTTCATGCGCGGCTTTCTTCAATGCGACGGCGCGTTCGCGTTCTGCGGCGGCGGCTTTCTTGTCCTTTTTGCCGCCAGCCTTGGCTGCGTTGCCATCGCCCTTGGGCTGGTTCCGACCAAGGATGAGATCGGTGTAATCATCAAGGCTGCCGGCATATTCCCTGGCGGTGCCGCCATCGACCAGCACGAGCCGGTCGGCGGTCAGTTCGATCATGTGGCGATCATGGCTGACGACGACGACCGCGCCGTCATAGGCGTTGAGCGCCTGCACCAAAGCCTCGCGCGCATCGACGTCCAAGTGGTTGGTCGGCTCGTCGAGGATCAGCATGTGCGGCGCATCCCGCGTGATGAGCGCGAGCGCGAGCCGCGCACGCTCACCGCCCGACAGCTTGCCGACCTTGGTCGTCGCCTTCTGCCCCGAAAAACCGAAGCGGCCGAGCTGCGCGCGGACGGCGGCGGGCGTCTTGTCGCCCATCAGCCGCTGCATATGCTCAAGCGGGGTATCCTCGCCGTCCAGCTCTTCGACCTGATATTGCGTGAAATAGCCGACGCGCATCTTGCCCGATTTGGTCATGTCGCCGTCCATCGGCGCGAGCTGGGCGGCGAGCAGGCGCGCGAGCGTGGTCTTGCCGTTGCCGTTGCGGCCCAAGAGCGCGATCCGGTCGTCGGGATCGAGGCGGAGGTTCAACCGCTGCAGGATCGGCTTGTCGCCATAGCCGACGCTGGCCATGTCGAGCGTGACGAGCGGCGGCTTCAGCTCATCGGGGCTCGGAAAATCGAAGCTCAGCGTCGGATCATCGGCCATCGCGGCGATGGGCTGCATCTTGGCCAGCATCTTCTGGCGCGACTGGGCCTGTTTGGCGGTGGAGGCGCGGGCGGAATTGCGGGCGATATAATCCTGCAGCTTGGCGCGCTGCGCATCCTGGCTGGCCTTGGCAGCGGCGAGCTGCGCGGCGCGTTCGGCCCGCTGGCGCTCGAACGCGTCATAGCCGCCCGCATAGAGCGTGGTCTTGCCGCCCTCCAGATGGAGGATGTTGTCGACGACATTGTTGAGCAGATCGCGCTCATGGCTGATGACGACCATCATGCCGGGATAGGCCTTAAGGAAGCTTTCGAGCCACAGGGTCGCTTCGAGATCGAGGTGGTTCGACGGCTCATCGAGCAGCAGCAGATCGGGCTCGGAAAACAGGAGGGCGGCGAGCGCGACGCGCATCTTCCAGCCGCCCGAATAGCTGTCGAGCGGGCGCTGCTGCATTTCCTCATCGAACCCGAGGCCGACCAGGATGCGCGCGGCGCGGGCCTCGGCGGTATAGGCATCGATCGCCTCGAGCCGCTCATAGAGTTCGGCGACGCGGTCGGGATCAACGCAATGCTCAGCCTCGGCCATCAGCGCGGCGCGCTCGGTATCGGCCTCCAGCACGGTATCAATGGGCGTCTTGCTGCCGTGCGGGGCTTCCTGCTGGAGATAGCCGATGCGGGTCTTGCGCGGCATCTCAATCTCGCCATCATCCGCATCGAGCTGGCCGATCATCACCTTCATCAGCGTCGATTTGCCGGCGCCGTTGCGGCCGATCAGCCCGACACGGCTCTTCGCCGGCAAGGTCGCGCTTGCACGTTCGAGGATCGTGCGCCCGCCAAGGCGCACCGTGATGCCATTGATATTGAGCATGGGCGCGCGCCTATCACGCCTTGGCCCCAGCCCCAAGGGGGGATTGTGCGGGTGCGAGCAGTTCATCGACCCAGGCGGGCACCAGCGTGCTGGCGGGGCCGAGGCGCGTTTCGTGGAAAGAGTGGCTGCCGGCGGACGGATCGAGGTTGAGCTCGATCGTGTGCGCGCCGAAATGCCGGGCAAGCTGGACGAAGCCGGCGGCGGGATAGACTGCGCCCGAGGTGCCGATCGAGGCGAAGACATCGGCGGTGGCGAGCGCCTGCTCGATGCGTTCCATTTGATACGGAATCTCGCCGAAGAAGACTATATCGGGGCGCATCGCGGGGCTGCCGCAAGCGGTGCACCGGGTGCCGGGCGGGAGCATATCCGTCCAGCGCTGGCGCGCGCCGCAAGCGGCGCAGAGCGCGCTGTTGAGCTCGCCGTGCATATGGAGCATGCGGTTGGCCCCTGCCCGCTCGTGCAGATCGTCGACATTCTGCGTCACGATCAGCAGATCGCCCGGCCATTCGGCATCGAGCCGGGCAAGGGCGCAATGCGCCGGGTTGGGCGCGACGCTGGCGAGGGCCGTGCGGCGGGCATCATAGAAGCGGTGAACGAGCACGGGATCAGCCGCGAGCGCCTCAGGCGTGCAGACATCCTCGACGCGGTGGCCCTCCCACAGCCCGCCCGGCCCGCGAAAGGTAGCGATGCCGCTTTCGGCCGAGATGCCGGCGCCGGTGAGGATAACGATGTTGCGAGGGTCGGGCATCGCGGCAGTCTAGCCAGTCGTGCCGTGGGCGGCAATTTTTGTGCGCCCGCGCGACATGCCCCCTGTCCTCTTGGGGCAGTTTCTGCCATCGGCATTTCCTCGGCGCGGCAAACGGAGCGACACGGTGACGGCGATCGGAATCTTCGGCAGCGCAGGCAGGATGGGCCAGGCGATCGCGCAGGTGCTGGGCGATTATGGCGCGACGCTGGCGGGCGGTATCGACGCCGGTGGCGATCCCGTGGCGATCGCAGCCGCTGCCGATGTGCTGGTCGATTTCACCGTGCCGGGTGCGCTGCCGGCCAATCTGGCCGCCGCGCGTGCTGCGGGCACGCCAATCCTGATCGGCACCACGGGCATCAGCCAGGCGCACCGCGCGCTGGTGGCCGAAGCCGCCAAGGACATCGCCGTGCTGCAGACCGGCAATACCTCGCTTGGCGTGACGCTGCTCGCGCGGCTGGTGCGCGAGGCGGCGGCACGGCTCGACATGAGCTGGGATATCGAGATCGTCGAGATGCATCACCGCGCCAAGGTGGATGCGCCATCGGGCACAGCCTTGATGCTGGGCGAGGCGGCAGCCGCGGGGCGCGGCGTGGCGCTGGGCGATGTGAGCGTGATGGGGCGCGCCGGGCTGAGCGGTGACCGCGCCGAGGGGACGATCGGCATCTCCTCGCTACGCGGCGGCACCGTGGCGGGTGACCATCAGGTGATCTTTGCCGGCAATGGCGAGCGTATCGAACTTGGCCACCGCGCCGAGGACCGCGCGATCTTTGCGCATGGCGCGATTACCGCAGCGCTGTGGCTCGCTGGCAAACCCGCCGGCAGCTATTCGATGGCCGAGGTGCTGGGGGTTTGAAGAAGGCCGACGTCGTCGCGTTTTACAGCCGGCTGGCGGCGGACAACCCGCACCCCGAAACCGAGCTGGCGTACGGCAACCCCTTTCAGCTCGTCGTCGCGGTGGCGCTCTCGGCGCAATCGACCGATATCGGCGTCAACAAGGCAACGCGCGCGCTGTTCGCCAGCGTGGAGACGCCCGAGCAGATGGTGGCGCTGGGCGAGGCCGGGCTGAAGGAGCGCATCAAGACGATCGGCCTGTTCAACACCAAGGCGAAAAACGTCATCGCGCTGAGCGAGGCGCTGATCGCGCATCACGGTAGCCAGGTGCCCAATGATCGCGCCGCGCTGGAACAGCTGCCCGGCGTTGGCCGCAAGACCGCCAATGTCGTGCTCAACGTGGCCTTTGCCGCCGAGACCTTTGCCGTCGACACGCATATTTTCCGCGTCGGCAACCGCACCGGCCTTGCGCGCGGCAAGACGCCGCTGGCGGTGGAATTGAAGCTCGACAAGGCGACCCCGCAGCCCTTTCGCCTCCACGCTCATCACTGGTTAATCCTGCACGGCCGATATATCTGCAAGGCGCGCACGCCGGAATGCTGGCGCTGCCCGGTGAGCGACCTGTGTGCGTTCAAGGCCAAGACGCCGCCGCCGAAAGCGCGTGGGTTGAACGCTGATTGAAAGGATTGCGATGCGCCGCCTGTTTCTTCTCGCCGCTGCTGTCATCGCCTTCACGCCCGTTGAGGCGCGCGACAGCGGCAAGGTTCCCGAAGCGACGGCGGACGGCAAACCCGAATTCTGCATCTCGCTGCGCCGCATCCGCCAATCGCATGTCCGCAACGATTCGGTGATCGATTTCGAGATGCTCGGCGGCAAATATTACCGCGCGACCATCAAGGGCGGCTGCCCGGGCCTGGGGTTTGAGGAACGCTTCGGCTATTCGACCTCGCTCGACCGGCTGTGCGCGAGCGACATCATCACCGTGCTTTACACCAGCCCGATTTCGAGCGGCGCGCGCTGCGCAATCGGCCCGTTCCAGCCGGTGACACTCACACTGCCGGCCAAGCATCGCTGAAACATCTGGCGCCCGCCTTCATGCTTTGCTAGGCGATTTGCCGCACGCACCCGTAGCTCAGCTGGATAGAGCGCTGCCCTCCGAAGGCAGAGGCCACACGTTCGAATCGTGTCGGGTGCGCCATTCACAGGCTGGATCGATGCCGCACGCCGACGCCAACCCCGATCCCGATGCCGATTGGAGCCTGCCGGGCTGGACCTATACCGACCCGGAATTTCTGGCCGCCGAAGTGGCGCGGGTCATCCGCCCATCCTGGCAAATCATTTGCCACACAAGCGACCTGAGCGCGCCGGGCGACTGGCGCTCGATCGATTATGTCGGCGAGAGCGTGATCGTCATACGCGGCGAGGATGGGGTGGTGCGCGGCTTCACCAATGTCTGCCGCCACCGCGCGATGCGGCTGCTGGAGGGTGACGGCGGCTGTGCGAAGAAGATCATCTGCCCCTATCACGCCTGGGCCTATGAGCTCGACGGGCGGCTGAGCGGCGTGCCCGCGAGCGCCGATTACCCGATGCTCGACAAGGCCAGGCAGGGGCTGGCCGTGGTTGGCGTCGAGATCTGGCGCGGCTTTGTGTTCGTGCGGCTGGAGGATGATGGCGGGCCAAGCGTGGCGGCGATGATGGCGCCCTATGAGCATGAGATCGAGCCCTATCGCTTCGCCGATCTGCGCACGATCACGCCCGCTTATACCCGCGACCGTGCGGTCAACTGGAAGCAGATTGGCGACAATTATTCGGACAATCTGCATATTCCGGTCGCGCATCCCGGGCTCACCCGGCTGTTTGGCAAGAGCTATGCGATCGAAGCGCAGCCGTTTGTCGACAAGATGTCGGGCTATCTGGTCGATCGCCCCTCCGCCGATTGGTGGGAGCGGTTTTACCAGACCCATGTCCCCCATGAGCTGCATCTGCCCGAGGCCAACCAGCGGCTGTGGCTCTATTACAAGCTGTGGCCCAACATCGCCTTCGACCTCTATCCCGACCAGGTCGATTTCATGCAGTGGCTGCCGATCAGCCCGACGCAATCGGTGCTGCGGATGATGGCCTTCGCGCTGCCCGATGATCGCCGCGAGATGAAGCTCGCGCGCTACGCGAATGACCGCATCAACCGGCATGTGAATGCAGAGGATACGTGGCTGATTACCAGGGTGCAGGCGGGCATGGCGTCGCAGAGCTTTACCGTTGGCCCGATCGGGCGGAGCGAGGTGTGCCTGCGCAGCTTTGCCGCGAAGATACGGGGCGCGATCCCGGAGGCGCGGTTGCATCACGCGCCGGCGTCGGGGTGGAGCAAGCGGCCGAGGGTGGCGCGGGGGTAAGGCCGCCCCTTTTCGTCCCCGCGGACTTGGTCCGGGGTCCACCGCGCCCCAATCGACGGCGCGAATTGGGATAGGTGGACCCCGGAACAAGTCCGGGGTGACGGATTTTTACGGCAGCTATCGCCCACTTGTGTCCCCGCGAAGGCGGGGACCCAGCCTGGGCTCCCGCCTTCGCGGGAGCACAATTAGGTATAGTGGAGAACGGCTGATAGCGCCCCAGTAGCGGACATCCGATCTCGCCTGTAGGATGCAGCCGGGAGGAGCCAAATGAGCATCGTGCGTCCGATCACCGCGCCTAAAGTCTGGTGTCTTTTCGCGCTCATTATCGCGTTCTGTCCGCTCGTTTTGCCACCCTATACAATCCCTTTCGGGTTTAGCTTCTTCTTCGCGTGGGTCGCGCTCTGCGTGGCGACCGTTCTTGCCAATCGGCCCCTGATGTGGACCATATTATCTATGACGCCCATGGCGCTGATCACTTGGGATTGGCTTCAGGGGCCACGGGAGGACGAGTTCGGCTTCTATCCGTGGGGTGAGATTGCGCTTTTCCTCGGCATAGCCTTGGTCGTCGGCGCAACCGGCGCGATGTTTGTCGTTCGAACGGGAATGCGTTCCGGCTCGAACGGCAGCTAACCACCCGACAGCAGACACGCAGCCGTTCTCGTAAAGCCTGTCACCCGCCCCCTCGACAATCCCCGCCCGCCACGGCACCACTCCCGCCATGACGAAACGATACGACGCACTCATCATCGGTGGCGGGCATAATGGCCTTGTCTGCGCTTTCTACCTTGCGCGGGCGGGGCTGAAGGTGCGTGTGCTGGAGCGCCGGGCGATTGTCGGCGGGGCGTGCGTGACTGAGGAGTTCCACCCCGGTTTCCGCAATTCGACCGCGAGCTACACCGTGTCACTGCTGCGCCCGCAGGTGATTGCCGACATGAAGCTGCACGACCGCGGTTTCAGCATCATCGAGCGCACGATCAGCAATTTCTTCCCCTTTCCCGACACCTATCTGAAGCTGGGTGGCGGTACCGCGCGAACCCAAGCCGAATTCGCGCGCTTTTCGCAGAAGGATGCCGAGACCTTTCCGGCTTATGAGGAAGCGCTGGAGCGGGTGGCGGAGGTGCTGCGCGATTTGTCGCTCAAGACCCCACCCAATGCCGGGGGCGGGATCACCGCGCTGCTGAGTGCCGCGTCGCAGGGGCGCAAGCTTGCCGGGATGAGCGTCGATGCGCAGGCCGATGTGCTCGACATGTTCACCAAGAGCGCGCGCGATTTCCTCGACGGCTGGTATGAGGACGACCACGTCAAGACCGCTTTCGCCTTTGATGCGGTGGTCGGCAATTATGCCGGCGTCAGCACGCCGGGATCGGCCTATGTGCTGCTCCACCATGTCTTTGGCGAAGTGAACGGCAAGAAGGGCGCGTGGGGGCATAGTGTCGGCGGGATGGGCGCGATCACCAAGGCGATGGCCGAGGCGTGCGCCGAGCATGGCGTGGAGATCAGCCTGGAAGCACCCGTCGCGCACGTTCTGGTCGATGGCGGCAAGGCGGTGGGCGTGAAGCTCGCATCGGGCGAGGAGATTGCCGCCGAAATCGTCGCGGCCAATATCGGCCCGGCATTACTCTATCGCCAGTTGATCGCGCCCAGCGACCTGCAGCCCGAGTTCAAACGACGGATCGATAACTTCAAGACCGGTTCCGGCACCTTCCGGATGAATGTCGCACTATCGGAACTGCCCGATTTCACCGTGCTGCCGGGCAAGGAAAAGGCCGAACACCACACGGCCGGGATCATCATCGCGCCGGGCATGGATTATATGGATCAGGCCTATGACGACGCGCGCGCCTTCGGCTGGTCGAAGGCGCCGATCGTCGAGATGAAATTGCCCTCGACCGTCGACGACTCACTGGCGCCGCCGGGGTGCCACGTCGCCAGCCTGTTCTGCCAGCAATTCGCGCCCGAGCTTCCCGATGGCCGCAGCTGGGACGATGAGCGCGAGGCGGCGGCGGACCACATCATCGATTGCGTCAACAACCACGCGCCCAATTTCAAGGCGAGCATCATCGCGCGGCAGATCCACTCCCCGCTCGATCTGGAACGCAAGTTCGGCCTGATCGGTGGCGACATTTTCCACGGCCGGATGAGCCTTGACCAGCTCTGGGCAGCGCGGCCGGTGCTGGGGCATGGCGATTACCGATCGCCGATCGCCGGGCTCTATATGTGCGGCTCGGGCACCCACCCCGGCGGCGGGGTGACCGGCGCGCCGGGGCACAATGCCGCGCATGAGATTCTGAAGGACCGAACGCTGCTAGGCCGGTTGTTCCGCAAGCGCGGCTGAGCGCAACCAATAGAGCGGCAGGGCGGTGAGCATCAGCAGAAGGCTCAAGCCCGCCGCCTCCAGCCCCGATCCCCACATCGCCCAAAGACCAAAGGCTAGGCCGATGGCTGCGGCACCGCGCGCGATGCCAAGCTTCAATGCCGACAGACAGGCACCGATATACAGCCACAAGGTCGCCGCCGTCGTCAGCCGCAGCATGAAATCGAGCAGCCCTGCCGTGCCGCGCGAGGCATTGCTCAGCACCAGCAGGCTGGCGAGCAGGCTGGCCGCGATCAGTGCCGCAACCGGTACATCGCGCGCATTGGTATGCCCGACCCAGCGCGGCAGCAGGCCGGCGCGCGCCATGCCGAGCGGCAGTTCGCCCTGCACCAGCACCCAGCCATTGAGGCAGCCGATCGTCGCGACAACAGCGAAACCGGCAATGGCGAGGCCCGCTGCCCGGCCCCAGAATGTCTCGACGAACAGCGAAATCGGCGCGGTAGCATTGGCAATCACGCCTTCCGGCATGCTGAAGACGATGCCCGAGCAGACCAGCAGATAGAGTATTCCCGTCAGCACCAGCCCCGCCATCGTCGCGCGGACGATGGTGCGTGCCGGATCGCGCACACGCTCCGCCGCGATGCTCGCCGATTCAAAGCCGACCAGCGCGAAAAAGGCGAGCGCCAGCCCGGGGGTGAGCGCCGATCCCGCGAAAGGGGCATGCGGATAGGCGGTGAACTGACCTCCGCCTGCAAGCACGAAGCCCGCCAGAATGACGACGACGGCGACGAGCGGGAGCAATTTCAGCGCGGTCGTCACGATCTGGAACCCGCCCGCCAGGCGCGCACCGCCCAGGTTGAGCAAGGTGAGCAGCCCGATCGCGCCGACCGCTGACAAGGCGAGCGCGAGCGGCGTCGCGCCGAGCGCCGGCACAAAGACCGAGAGGTAGCGCACCGCGGTGATCGCGATGATCGCATTGGCCGACCAGACGCCGACCCAATAGCTCCAGCCGATCAGCACCCCCAGCAACGGGCCGAGCGCCTCGCCGCAGATCGCCACCATCCCGGTTGCCCCGGGCATCGCCGCCGTCAGCCGGGTCAACACCCAGCCCAGCGTTAGCGCCCCGCCGATCGCGACGATCCACGCCGCAAGACCGGTCCAGCCCAGCGGGGCCAATTGCGCCGGCAACACGAAAATGCCCGAGCCGATCATCCCGCCGACGACGAGCGCGGTGGCTGTCCAGAAACCGAATGGTCGTGTCTCGGTCGTCATCAGTGCCGCCCCCGCTTGCCCCGGTCAGGAGAAAAGCAGGTTTGGCAGAGGCGCGATAGGGCCAAACGGCTATTCGCTCGCCGCCCGCCACGCAGCGACCCCGGCGGGGGGCAGCAGCCGGTTGCCGATGATGAGCGCTTCGCCCGCGACGCTCGTGATGTCGATGGCTTCAGCCCCGTAGTTGAACGCAAAGGTGATATCGCCGGCGCGGCGCAGCCTGATGTCGCGGGGCAAGCGGGTGGTGGTGACGCCCGCCTCGGCTGCCATCGCCGCCATCAGCGTTTCGAGCAAGGCATCGTCGGGCCACCCGGCCAGGTAGCGGAGCGCGCCCTGCCGATAGACGATGCCGCGCCCGTCGTTGAGCGGGATCTCCGGTTCAAGCGCCGTCTCGACATGCTCGAACCAGCGCGGGACGGTAAAGCCGTCGCCCTGCTCGACGAGCCCCTCGCGCAACGATTCGACGCGCGGGATGGTGATCGGGATCGCAGCGCGCAGTGGCCCAGGCGGCAGGCCGTCTGCTATTTGAAAGTCACGCGTCCGGCTGCCGCTGCGCGGGCCGAAAAGGGCCGGCACGCCGAGGCCAGCGAGCCGCGCGACCAGGGCGGGGTCGAGGTTCGGCAGAGACGGCGCGACGACCATCTTGTAGCCGTCGAGCGGCGCATCGGGCGGCAGAATATCGACATCGAGCCCAAGCTGGCGCAGCGCCGAATAAAAGGCGAAGACCAGTTCCATATAGCGAAAACTTCGCCCCTGCGGCTGCGCCTCGAACAGCCAGGCGGCTTCATAGGAGAAGAGCAGCGCGACCGATTGCGGCGGCGTGCCGAGATCGCCCAGCACCGACAAATCGTGCGCAGCTGCGCGCGCCTCATGCGCGCCGATATCATCAACGCTGTCGGGGCGGAGCAGCCCGGCGTGGTGCATCTCCTGCCCGAACGGCGCCTGCCGCCAGCGGAAATAGCTGACAAGTTCGGCACCGTGCGCTGCGGCCTCCAGCGTCCAGAGCCGGACCATGCCTGGGAGCGGTGCCGGGTTGTGCGCCGCCCAGTTCACGGGGCCGGGCTGTTGCTCCATCACCCACCAGCGCCCATTCGCGCAACCGCGATACAGGTCGTGGTGGAAGGCGGCGATATCCGGGTGTCCCTGGCGCGCATAACGCAGCTTGTCGTCACGGCCGAACCAGAATTGTTCGAGGAAACCGATCGGGTAGCTGTCCCAGGTCGCGACATCGAGATCGCGGCTGAGCGCGTGGTGATCGAACTCAGTGAAGAAGCCCATATAGTTGTGGACGATATCGCGGCCCGGTGAACCGCCACGCAGGATATCGACCTGCAGCCGGTTGAACGCGACGACCTCGTCCGAAGCGAAACGGCGATAGTCCAGCACATGTGCCGGATTGGGCTCGGTGACGGTCAGGTTGGGCGGGTCGATCTCGTCGAAGCCGCGATAGTCCATGCTCCAGAAGACATTGCCCCAGGCGGTGTTGAGCGCGGCGACATCGGTGTATTGGCGCGCCAGCCAGCGGCGAAACGCTTGCGCGGCACTCTCGGAATAGCTGACAATGGTATCGTGGCAGCCATATTCATTGTCGGTCTGCCACGCGACGATGCCGGGGTGCTTGCCGTAGCGCTCCGCCAGCGCCGCCGTGATCCGCGCACATTCGCCGCGATAGCCCAGATGCGAGAAGCAATAATGGCGGCGCGAGCCGAAGCGCCGCTCGCGTCCCTGCGCATCGATGGCAAGCATATCGGGCATCTTGTCGACCAGCCATTTGGGCGGGGTCGCGGTCGGCGTGCCGAGGATGATGCCGAGCCCGGCTGCGTGGAGCGTCTCGATCGCGCGGTCGAGCCAGCCCCAGTCATAGCGCCACGGTTGCGGCTCAATCCGGCTCCAGGCGAATTCGCCAATCCGCACGCGGGTGAGGCCCATCTCGACCATGCGGCGCGCATCATCGGCCCATATCGCCTCGGGCCACTGTTCGGGATAATAGCAGCAGCCGAGACGCATCATGCGGCAAAATCCATCCGTTCGAGATAGACGATATGCGCGGTCGCCGGGCGCGACAGCGGCAGCACGAGGCCCGCTTCGCCCAGCATCCGCCCGCTCAGCGTCCAGTTACCCACCCCATTGGGCGGGTCGTCATGATCGCCGAGCGGAAAGGTGATGATATAGCGCATGTCAGGCTGCAGCCCCGGAAAGCGGACGGGCGCTGCATTATAATCACAGGACATATCGGTGCGGGCGACCAGCGCCAACGCGCGACCCCGATGCTCGATCATGGTCCCGAACAGGCCGGGATCATCGAAGGTCAGTTCAGTCATGACGCCGTTGTGGAGAATGTCGCGGTAGCGCTTGTAGCAATCGATATGCACCGCAAGTGTTGCGCGATCCGCCGCCGTCATCGCCGCCGGATCCGCCTCCACCCCCATATGCCCGAACATCGCGACCTTCGCCCGAAAATCCATAGGCAGCATCCGCCCGGTGATCGGGTTCGGGCTGGGGCCGACATGGTTACCCATCACTTCGGGCGGCAGGAACAGGCTCCAGGCGCGGTTGATCCGCAGGCGCTCGATCGCGTCGTTATTGTCGCTCGGCCACACGCGGTGGCAGCGCGAGAGGATGCTATAATCGATCCGCCCGCCGCCGCTGGCACAGCTTTCGATTTCGACTTGGGGATGCGCCGCGCGGAGCCGGTCGATCAGCGCATAGAGCGCCAGCGTTTGCGCGTGGCCAACACCGTCATTGGGGAAAAGCTCGCGATTGTGATCCCATTTGAGATAGGCGATGCGGTGCGCCGAGAGCAGCGCATCGAGCACACCGAACAGGTGATCGCTCACCTCGGGCCGGGCGAGATCGAGCACCAGTTGGTGGCGCTGGGTCGGGCGATCCAGCCCGGTGCGGTGGAGGCACCAGTCGGGATGCGCGCGGTACAGATCGCTATCGGGGCTGACCATCTCGGGTTCGACCCACAGACCGAAATCCATATCGAGCTCACCGACATACTCGATCAGCCGATCGAGCCCCTTGGGGAAACGCTCGGGATCGGCGGTCCAGTCGCCCAGGCTGGTGGTGTCGGCGCGCCGCCCGGTGAACCAGCCGTCATCGACCACGAAGCGTTCCGCCCCGATCTGGTACCCGGCATCGGCCAGCCGGGCGAGCCGCATATCGTCCATCCCGAACGCCACCGCTTCCCAGCTGTTGAGATGCACGCGGCGCATCGGCCAATCGGCACGTCTCGGGAGTACATCGTCGCGAAGATGCGTGTGCAACGCGCGGCGCACGGCGTTGCGGCCGCCGCTGACGACCGCCATCACCGCATCGGGCGTGGTGAAACTATCGCCCGGCGCCAGCGTGATCTCGCCGGGATCGAACCTCGGTCCCATCTGAACGATCGCCCCATCGCCATCACGCTCAATGACCGTCTCATGATCCCCGCTCCAGGCGAGATGGAGCGTAATGCCAAGGCCGTGATCGGTAGCAAATCCCGACTCATGCGCGATCAGCCAATTGGCCCCGCCAAAACCCGGCCGCCCACCACGCGAGTCGCCGCCGCTGCGGCCGTATTGGATCGCAGCGCCTTCTTCCTGCATCTCGCCCGCCCAGCGCCCATAGAAGCGCGTCGCCTGCGTGGCCCAGCCGGGCAGCGGCAGCGCGAGGCTGGCGATCCGATCGATGGCGAGCGGCGCATCGCCGATGTTGATGATGGTGCTGCGCGCCCGCACCACATCGCCTGCACCGATCGCCCAGTCGATCACCACCCGAACCCCGGCCGCCCGATCTTCGATCACCAGATGCGCCGATCGGCCCGCGATCAACGACCCTTCGCCCAGCGCAAGATCGACCGGCAGCAACCCATCGCCGCGCCTTACCGCGAGCGCTGGCAGGCCCGGATAGCCGCGCCCCCCCTGTGGCCAGACTGTCGCCAATCGTGCAATATCGGGCTGCGATCCGTGGCGCTTTCGCTGCAGTGCGATTTCGAGCGCGTGCAAGTCTTCGTCGTCTGGCAATCTACCGCCTGCGTAGAGCAGCAACAGCGATTCATCGAGATGGAGCCCGAAGACGAGGGTGATACCGTCACCGTCGATCCGATAGGGAATGCAGTCCCAGTAATCGCTGTCGTCGCCGGCCCAGTCGTCATCGGCATCATCGCGGTTGGTCTGGTCGCTTGTCATTGTGCGATCCTTGGCCAAGCCCGGCTTGCGCGCAAGGTGCTAGCCCTTATGCTCCCATGAAAATCAGCGCGGGGAGTGGGTTGCATGGCACTAAACGGCGGCGTCCAGATGGGCGTGGCGATCCTGTTGCTCGCCGCCATTGGCCTTGCGACCTGGCTCAAGGTGCGCCGCGCGCGCCATGATGGCAGCGAGAAGGACGTTTACCTCGCCGGCGGCGGGCTCAGCTGGATCTTCGTCGCGGGCTCAATCACCCTTACCAACCTGTCGACCGATCAGCTCGTCGGCATGAACGGCAACCAGATGCTGCTGCTCGCCTGGTGGGAGATATCCGGGTTCATCGGCCTGCTGATCCTCGCCTTCATCTTCGTGCCGATCTATTATCGCAACGAATGCACCACCGTCACCGAGCTGCTCGACCGGCGCTACAAGGGCGATACCCGCAACGTCCGCACGCTGATTTCGGGGCTGTTCCTGTTCGGCAACATCCTGATCTACCTGCCCGCCGGGCTGTATAGCGGCGCGCTGTTCCTTGAATCGCTGTTCGGCGGCAACACGCCGCTCATTGTGTTTGCGATCATCCTGGCGGTGATCAGCGCGACCTACACCATTCTGGGCGGCCTGCGTGCGGTGGCGGTGATGGACACCTATTCGGGCTTCGGCGTGCTGGCGATTGCGGTGCTGATCGTCGTGCTCGCGCTGGCGGCGGTGAATTATGATCTGTTCGGTGGCGTGCCCGCAGAACGCACCTCGATGATCGGCGGGGCGGATTCGCCGATCCCGTTCCACACGTTGTTCACCGGCATGATCTTCATCCAGATCTTCTACTGGTCGACCAATCAGAACATCACGCAGAAGGCCATGACCGCGCCGACGGTGCGCGAGGCGCAAAAAGGCGTCCTGGCGGCGGCCCTGATCCGCATCATGATCATCCCCATCATCGTCACCGTGCCCGGCGTGGTGGCGTTCAAGCTGATCGGCAATGTCGGTGACAAGGCATACGGCCTGCTGGTGGCGCAGGTGCTACCGGGCTGGCTGTCGGGCGCGTTCGCGGCGATGATTGCCGCCGCTGTCATCGCGCATACCAGCGCGGTGCTGAATTCGACGGTCGCGCTTTATGCTGTCGATTTCCACAAGCCGTTCTTCGGCAAAGTGGCCGATCAATGGCGGCTGAGCATGATCGTCACGATCATCGTCACCCTCTCATCGGTGCTGCTGGTGCCGGTCTATGAAAACGCGACCAGCATCATCAATCTGCTCCAGCAGTTGAACGGGCTGTCGTCTATGCCGATCCTCTCCGCCTTCATCGTCGGGCTGATGTTTAGCGGTGTGGGCGCGAGTGCGGCGACCAGCGGCGTCATCTGGGGCGTGGCGCTCTACGCGCTTTACAGCTTTGGCCTGCAACCGGCGGGGATCGTGACGCTGCATTATATCGATTTCATGGTCATCACCTTGGTCAGCTCGGTGCTGTTTGCGCTGGCGGTCAACCGCTTCGCGCTGGGGCGGCGCGCGCAGTTCGTCGGATGGAAACGGGCGGCGGCGTGACGCTGGCGACCGACCAGCCGCACCGGCGGCGCAACCCGCTGAGCGGGCGCTGGGTGCTGGTGTCGCCGCACCGGCTGGCACGGCCATGGCAGGGGCAGGAGGATGCGCCCGACCGGACCACCGGGCCGTCTTATGATCCCGAATGCTATCTCTGCCCCGGCAACGCACGCGCGGGCGGCCATCGCAATCCTGATTATGCCGGTACGTTTGTCTTCGATAATGATTTCGCCGCCGTGCTGCCGGGCACGCCCGAAGCAATCATCGACGACCCGCTCTTCGCCGCCGAGCAAGCGCGCGGGGTGGCACGCGTGCTCTGCTATTCGCCCGATCATGCGCTGACCATGTCCGAGCTGCCACAGGCGGCGGTGCGCGGCATCGTCGATTGCTGGTGCGCGCAAAGTGCTGAACTTGGCGCGACCTATCGATCCGTGCAGATCTTCGAAAACAAGGGCGCGATGATGGGCTGTTCCAACCCGCATCCGCATGGGCAGATCTGGGCAACAGGACACCTGCCTGACGAGGCGGCGACCGAGGATGGAACCCAGCGCGGTTATCTGGACCGGCACGAAACTCCGATGCTGCTCGATCTCGCGGCACGCGAAGCGGGCGGTGCGCGGGAGGTCGTGGTCAATGACGACTGGCTCGCCATCGTCCCCTATTGGGCGAGCTGGCCGTTCGAAACGCTGCTGCTGCCGCGCTTTGCCGTGCAGCGCATGCCCGATCTGGCAGGCGATCAGCGCGATAGCCTGGCTGACATCCTCCGTCGGCTGACCGCGCGCTACGACAATCTGTTCGCCACGCGCTTTCCCTATTCGATGGGCTGGCACGGCGCGCCCTTTGGCGACGACGATGTCCGCCACTGGCAGCTCCACGCGCATTTCTATCCGCCGCTGCTGCGCTCGGCCAGCGTGCGCAAGTTCATGGTCGGCTATGAAATGCTCGCCGAGCCGCAGCGCGACCTGACGCCCGAGGCCGCCGCCGCCATGCTGCGCGCGGTGCCGGAGGTGCTGGCATGAGCCCCAGGGAGCGCGCCGTTGCTGCCTATCGCGATGCATTCGGCGAGGCGCCTGATCGGCTGACCTACGCGCCCGGACGCGTCAATCTGATCGGCGAGCATACCGACTATAATGACGGTTTCGTCTTCCCCTGCGCGATCGACCGGGGCACGGCGGTGGCCATCGGTCCCGCACCGAGCGCGGTGATCGAGGTGGTCAGCGCCGATTATGGCGAGACCGACCGCTTCGATCCGCGCGCACCGTTTGAGCCCGCATCCGACTGGCGCACCCATGTCCGCGCGATCGCTGCCGTCTTCCGCGCACGCGGCATCACGATCGGCGGCCTGCGGATCGCAATTGCGGGCGATGTGCCGCAAGGCGCCGGCCTGTCCTCCTCCGCCTCGCTCGGCGTGGCGCTGGGCGCGGCGTTCGATATGGCGAGCACGCTCACCCCGACCGAGCTCGCGCTGATCGCCCAGGCGGCCGAGAATGATTTCGTCGGCTGTGCCTGCGGCATCATGGATCAGCTGATCGCCGCCCGCGGTGAGGCGGGCGCCGCGCTGCTCATCGACTGCCGCTCGCTCGATGCGACCCCAGTGCCGGTGCCCGCCGATATGGCCGTGCTGATCGTCCACTCGGGCATCACGCGCGGGCTCGTCGACAGCGCCTATAATGCACGCCGCGCCGCGTGCGAGGCAGTGGCAGCGCATTTCGCCATCGCCGCTTTGCGCGATCTGGATGCGGCAACGCTGGCGGCGGGTGAAGCCGCGCTCGATCCGGTGGCCTATCGCCGCGCCCGCCATGTCGTGACCGAAAATGCGCGAACGCTCGCCATGCCTGCTGCACTTGCCGCCAGCGACTGGGCCATGATCGGCGCGCTGATGACGGCCTCGCACGCTTCGATGCGCGATGATTTTGCGATCACGCTGCCCGAAATCGACCAGCTCGCCGCCGCGCTATCGGCAGCGACCGGCGGCATTGGCGGCGCACGGATGACGGGCGGTGGCTTTGGCGGCTGTGTCGTCGCGCTGACCCGGCAGGATATGCTACCCGCGCTGAGGCAGGCCGCGCTCGATCATTTCGCTGCGGTCGGCCGCGCGGCTGGCCTGATCCACGCCTGCCGCCCCAGCGCCGGGCTGGCGCGCACGCCCTACCAGAACTGAGTGCCCGGCGGCCCCTTGAACGGCCCCGCGACCGCGCTGGTAATCCAGCCGCCGTAAAAGCCCCCCGGTTGTGGCGTCACCTGCTCGCCATCGACGAAGCAGGCATCCATCGGCCCTGCATAAAAGGCGATGTGATCGCGCAAAACCTCGAACGCCGGGGTCGGCCTCGGATAGGCCCAGCCGACGCGGTTGGCGCGTCTCGTCGGCCCGACCACATCGCAATAGCGCGCCTGCCCCTTCCATTCGCAGATGCTCGCCGAGCCCCCGGCCAGCGCGAGCATGGCTTGGTCGACATCGGCGGGCGGGAAATAATAGCTCGGCGGGTGGCTCGTCTCCAGCGTGCGGACGCCACGCCGCGTCTCCGCCAGCACCCGCCCGTCAAACAGGATACGCAGATGTGCGTCAGTCAGCTCGGCAACCGCCGGGCGCGGATAAGCCCACACGCTTTCCTGGCCGGGGCGAATGGGGTCGGGGGTCGGGTGGCGCATGATCATTGGCCCTGCAACATGAAGTCAGTGGCCCTATCGCCAGCCAGCATCGTGCGCCATACGGCCATCGGTCTCGCTCAAGCCGGCGGCGGCACCAGCCCCCAGCTCTTCATCAGCACCGCCTG